>JAHJML010000060.1 GCA_018821365.1 Actinomycetota bacterium
CATCACCCGCAGAGGGTCGAGTCCCGCCGCACGGGCGTAGTGCATGGCCTCGCTGACGCCGATCATGCCGGAGGCGATGGCGATCTGGTTGCACATCTTGGTGTACTGGCCGGCGCCGGGGCCACCCTGGCGCACGACCGTGTTGCCCATCACCTCGAGGATCGGCCGGGCCCGTTCGAAGGCGGCTTCCTCGCCGCCCACCATGATCGACAGGGTGGCGTTGCGGGCGCCGGTGTCGCCGCCCGACACCGGGGCGTCGAGGACGGCGATGCCCCGTCGAGCGCCCTGCCCGGCGATCTGTCGCGCCAGCACCGGACTGGAGGTCGTCATGTCGATGACGAGCGTCCCGGCGGCGGCGCCCGCCAGCACACCGGCGGGGCCCAGGTACACCGACTCCACATCGGCGGGGAAGCCGACGATGGTGATCACCACGTCCGATGCCGCCGCCAACCCGGCCGGGTCGTCGTGCCACGTTGCCCCTGCCTGCACGAGCGGTTGGCAGCGCTCCCTGGTGCGGTTGAACACCCCGAGCGGATATCCGGCGTCCAGCAGATGCCCGGCCATGCTGAGACCCATGACCCCGGTCCCGATGAATCCGATCCGGTCCACGACGAACTCCTCCGATCGACCGGGTCGAGCATAGGAAGATGCGCCTCTCACGCCGCCGCCCACCGTGACTGGAACCGGTTCCGGTCCCGGTATCATGGGGTTCCGGCGATGGGGCCCGCCTGGAACCGCCCGCCTTGGGCTGATGGCTTCTGATGATGAAAGCGATCCGCATGATGGTCCGCCCGACCGGCGCCCCCGGTGCGTCCCGGCCCCTCTCCTCGTCTTCCGGGATGGCGGGCAGGGCGACCCCCGTCGAGGTTCCCGAGGTCCCCCCGGCACTCTCATGTCCCGCCGGAAGGGTCCGATGATGCACAAGACGTCCGAAATCCGCTATGCGACCCGCTGCGCCTTCCAGAACGACCTCGACCGGGCCTTTCCCAACGGGGCCGTCTGCGCGCTGCTCCCGGTAGAGGGCCACCGGGTCCAGACCCGCGTCGGGCGGGTCGAATCCACCGGCAGGCTCTTCTGCTCGGACGTCCGGCCGTCGCCGGGCAACGGCGGGTGGGACTACGAAATCCTCATCGATGCACGCAGTGGCCGCGGCGAGACGGCCGAGGAGTTGCGGGTCTGGGTCGGCGCGCTGACCATGCACTCGACGGCAAGGGGCCTGTGGGAAGCACCGGTGCGATCCGACCACGGTGAGATGCTGCTCAGGCTCACCCCGGGTGCCGTAGACGGGGGCGCTGCCGGGCCGGCGCTCCGAAAGGCGGTTACCATCGCCCACGAGCACGAGTTGTTCCCCGAGGGAATCCTTGCGTGAGCCGTAGAGCCATCATCTGGACCGTCATCGCCGCTCTGCTGCTGGTGGCCGCCATGGCCTACGGTTCTTCCCGTCAGAGAGACGACGCCACCGAAGACACCGTCGCCGTCGCCGAGTCGACGTCGACCACCCTCGACGCCGACGACGCCGCCACCGAAGACATGGTCGCCGTCGCCGAGTCGATGTTGACCGCCTTCAACGCCGACGACTACGAGACGTTCACCTCCGGTTTCACCCCCGCCTACCTCGCCAAGATGGACGAGGCCGCCTTCGAGGAATGGCGGGCGCCACTGGTGGAGACCTTCGGTCGATACCTGGAGATCACCGACACCAGGGTGACGAAGGGCAACGACAGCGATGCCGTCAGGTACGTGTTCACCGTCTCCTTCGAGAAGGATGCTGCGGCCCGGTTCTCGATCACGCTCAAGCCGGGGTCGACCCGGATCAACCGAGTCGACCTGAAACCTGCCGAGTAGCAGGGCATCGTGAACGGGACGCCGCCGGTCACACCCGTGTCCACTCCCCTCAGCAGACTGAAACGAGTGCTGGTGGGGCGCCCGTTTGCGACATCGGACGAAGACCACCACCTCCTTCCAAAACGCCTCGCTCTCCCCCTGTTCGCCTCGGACCCCCTCTCCTCGGTTGCCTACGCCACCGAGGAGATCATGCTGGTGCTGGCACTTGCGGGGGCGGCCGCCTACGCGCACATGATCCCGATCGCCATTGCCATCGCCACCCTGGTGATCATCGTGGTCACCTCCTACCGGCAGACGGTCAAGGCCTACCCCCAGGGCGGAGGTGCCTACCTGGTCACCCGGGACAACCTCGGCCCGGTGCCGGCCCGGGTCGCCGCCTCGGCATTGATGATCGATTACGTCCTCACGGTGGCCGTCTCGGTGACGGCGGGGGTCGCTGCCATCACCTCCGCATTCCCCTCGGTCCTCGACTGGAAGGTATGGCTGGCGATCGCTCTGGTGAGCGCACTCGGCCTCATCAACCTCCGGGGGGTCAAGGAGACCGGACAACTCTTCGCCGTCCCGACCTACCTCTTCTTCGTGATGGTCATGACCATGCTCGTGATCGGGTTCGGCAAGTGCGCCTTCGCCACATGTCCCACGGCCGCCACCGCCGACATGGACGTCTCGGCACAGATCGGTACGGTCGGGATCCTGCTGATCATGAGAGCCTTCGCCTCCGGTTCGACCGCCCTCACCGGCATCGAGGCGATCGCCGACGGGGTTCCCGCCTTCCGCCATCCCAAGGCGCGCAACGCCGCAGCCACGCTCGCCATCATGGCGACGATGTCGATCACCATGTTCCTCGGCATCACCGTGCTGGCCCGACTGTTCGAGGTCAGAGTCACCGAGCACTCGATCGACGAGGTCGGCAGCGTCCTCTCCCAGATCGGGCGGGCCGCCTTCGGAGACGGGATCCTGTTCGTGGTGCTGCAGGTGGCGACGATGGGGATCCTGGTGCTGGCCGCCAACACTGCCTATCAGGACTTCCCGAGGCTCTCGATGATCTTGGCCAACGACCGGCTCATGCCGCGCCAGATGCGGAACCGGGGCGACCGTCTCGTGTACTCCAACGGGATCGTGGTCCTCTCGCTGACGGCTGCCGGCCTGATCTTCGTGTTCGACGCCACGCTTTCCCACCTCATTCAACTGTATGTGGTCGGAGTGTTCGTCAGCTTCACGCTGAGCCAGACGTCGATGGTGCGACGATGGTGGCGGCTGCGGACTCCCGGATGGCGCCACTCCATGGTCATCAATGCCATCGGCGCCACCACCACCGGGGTGGTGCTGGTCGTGGTGGCGGTGGCCAAGTTCGCCAAGGGCGCCTGGGCAGTGGTGGTAGCCATCCCACTGCTGGTGCTGATGATGTCCCGGATCGGGCGCCACTACGAGTGGGTGGCGACCCAGTTGAGCCTCTTCCGGGAGCAGCGCCGCCCCCCCACCCGCACCGAGGTGCTCGTCCTGGTCTCTCACATCTCGGGGAGCACCCTGCGCGGGGTGGCGTATGCCAACCTGCTCGGCGCCGAACGGGTGCAATGCGTCCACATCAACGAAGGTCCCGACGACCCGTTCTGGCTCGATTGGCAAGGACCCAACCCCGACATCCCGCTGACGGTGCTCAAGCCCCGGCGCCGCGGCCTGGTCAAGCCCCTGCGGGCCTTCATCAACGACATCCGCTGGGAACGGCCCCGCACCCGGGTGATCGTGGTCATACCCGAGACGATCGGGCGGCCCCGCTGGCTGTGGAGTGCCCTCCACCGCCGCAGTTCCCGCATCAAGGCGGCGCTCCTGACGGTGCGGGACGTGGTGGTCGTGAACCTGGTGCAGACCTCCCGTCCGCTGCGCCGTGGTGGGTCGGCCCCTCCGGCCACGCCGACCGAACGGATCGTCATCCTCCCCGTTGGGGGAGTCACCCAGGCCACCCTGGACGCCGTCGCCTACGCTCAATGGACCCGCCCGGCGGCCATCCACGCCATCCATGTGGAGTTGGAACCCGAGTACGCAGAGCGAACGGCGACCGAGTGGGCCATCAACTTCCCCGACATCCCCTTGGAGATGGTCCCCAACCCATTCCGTGCTACTACTCCGGTGATCATCGACTACGTCGCCAAGACGAGAGATGCGGCGCCGTTCGGAACCGTCGTCGAGGTGATCGTCCCCGAGTTCGTGGTCGCCACGCTGATGGGCCGGGTCCTCCACAATCGGACCGCTCTGGCGCTCAAGGCCCGGTTGGCGCACTACGACGTGATCATCACGAGCGTTCCCTGGCACCTGCAGGACGAGGCCGCGGCATACTCGGCACGGGAGGTGTGAGGACATGCGACGGCAGATCGGTTCGGCCGCCATCCCGTGGCGCCGGCCGGGGGCAATGAGCCTGCTGGTTGCCGTCCTCACACTGGCCATGCTGCTCCCGGCGTGCTCGGACGACCCCACCCTCGCCGGGTGGGAGCGCACCTGGCAGGAGACCGTTGCCGCGGTGCCTCCCCTCCCCGACATCATGGTCGAAGACCCCGGCCCCATCTGTTCGTCGACCCTCGGGATGCTGCGGGAGGCGGCCGCCGATCTGATCACAGCGCCCAATCCCGACCTGGCCAGGGCCTTCCTCGCATGGTCCGGTTTCACCGAGAGCGTCTTCTTCGAGTGCCCGCCATCGAGTGGCAGGTACGCCGGGTTCGAAGCGAGCTATCAGGAGATGGCACGCCTCGCAACCGAGGTCGAAGCTCTCCTCGCCTTCGAGCACGGGGTGCAGGACAGCGGCTGAGGCCCGCACTCGGGCAGCACCCGATCCCCGGCAGTACGATCCGGTCATGGCCGACATGACGCCCGGCAGGGTCACCACCGTGATGCACGACACCGACGACCTCGACGGAGCGGTCGCCTTCTGGACCAGGGTCCTCGGGCTCGAGGTGAAGTACAAAGACGACACCTACGCCTACCTGAACGGTCTGCGGGAAGGTGGTCCGCACCTGGCATTCCAGAGGGTTCCGGAGCCCAGAACGGGCAAGAACCGCCTGCATCTCGACATCGAGGTCGAGGATCGCGACCTCTTCTCGGAGTGGGTGGTCGAACTGGGGGGCGCCGTCATCGAAGAGCACGATCGTCCCGGGTGGCCGATCTGGATCGTGATGGCCGATCCGCAGGGCAACGAGTTCTGCATCTATGAGAAGCCCGAGGACGCCGCCTAGGTACGACGACCGGGGAGTGTGATCGGGGGGCAGGCAGCAGAGGCCGCATCCCGCCCCCGGAGCCGGTGCCGCACATGGATGCCCGCCGGTTGGGATAATTGGCCGACGACCAAGAGGCCGATACGACGAGACATCTGAGGAGCAACCCGTGAGCGACGCCAACTGGAAGCCGACCCACACCATCCCCGACTCGGGACTCCCCGCCAGGGCCGAGCCCAATGCGGCCCTCGAACCGCTCCTGCGCATCCGCAGCGGCGTCGAGGTGGCGGTCTCCGAGAGCCTCGGCGGGTGGGCCAAGATCACCACCGACACCGGTTGGGGGGCATGGGTGGACGGAACCCGCCTGAACCCCATCACCTCCGCCCCGGTGGGGGCCGCTCCCCCGCCCCCGCCCCCGCCCCCGGAGCCCACTCCGGAGCCGGAACCCGAACCGGAACCGGAGCCTGCACCGGAACCAGAGCCGGCACCCGAACCGGCACCCGCACCGGAACCAGAGCCGGCACCCAACGCCAAGGCCAAGCCGGCACCCGCACCGGAACCAGAGCCGGAACCCGTACCCGAACCGGAACCAGAGCCGGAACCCGTACCCGAACCGGAACCGGAACCGGAACCCGTACCCGAACCGGAACCGGAACCACAACCTGAGCCGCCGGCATGGTCGGCCACCCACACCATCCCCGAGGGCGGCTTGCCGGCGAGAGCGAAGCCCGACCCGGGCCTCGATCCGCTGCTCCGCATCAAGAGCGAGACCGGGGTCAGGGTGGTCGAGACCCAGGGGGCATGGTCGCGGGTCACCATCGAAAGCGGCTGGGCGGCCTGGGTCGACAACCGCAGGCTCATCCCCATCGGTGGGGCGGCGCCCGCCCCGGTGGCCGCACCCGCTCCGGTAGCACCAGCCGTCCCCGCCCCGGCGCCGTACGTCCCCGAACCCGAGGTGTGGAAGGCCACCCACACCATCCCCGACGGCGGGCTCAGCGCCTGGTCGGAGCCGAAGGCGGACCGCCAGCCGATCCTCAAGGTGAGGAGTGGAACCGCGGTCCAGGTGATCACGACGACCGGCGCCTGGTCCCGGATCCGCACCGAGGAGGGCTGGGAGGCCTGGGTCGACGGACGCCGACTGGTCGAGGCCGGCTAGGGCCGATCGCTCGGTAAGTTTGAGCGCGGGCAGGGTCCTATTGCCCTGGCCGGGCACCCTGCTCGGCGTCGATAGTGGGATACGAACGCAGTCGACCCCGGGGAGCACCGGTGTGCTCCCCTCGAGAGGGAGGCCACATGGGAATCCGGATCAGACGGGTAGGCGTCCTCGGGGCGGGCGTGATGGGGCAGGGGATCGCCGCCCATCTCGCCAACGCCGGGATCCCGTCCTATCTGTTCGACATCGCACCGGGCCAACTGACCGAAGCCGAAGCCGCCGCCGGCCTCACCCTGGAGGACCGCCGGGTGCGCAATCGCATCTCGTCCGACGGCGTCATGTCGATGGCCAAGAACCGCCCGGCCCTGCTCTACCACAAGGACCTCGCCTCGTATGTGACGCCGTGCAACTACGAGGACGACACCGCCAAACTCGCCGAGTGCGACTGGATCGTCGAGGCCGTCGTCGAACGCCTCGACATCAAGCAGCGGGTCTTCGAGACGGTGGACCAGCATCGCAAGCCGGGCAGCATCATCACCTCGAACACCTCGGGCCTGTCGGTGGCCGCCATGGCCGAAGGCCGCAGCGACGACTTCCGGACTCACTTCATGGTCACCCACTTCTTCAACCCGGTGCGCTACATGCGGCTCCTGGAGTTGGTGCCCGGTGACGACACCGACCCCGCCCTGTTCGCCGCCATGGCGGAATTCGGGGAGAAGGTGCTCGGCAAGGGGATCGTCTACGCCAAGGACACCCCCAACTTCATCGCCAACCGGATCGGCACCTTCGGGATGGCCTCGGTGTTCCACTGGATCGGCGAGATGGGCGTCGGAGTCACCAAGACCGACAAGGTGTTCGGCCCGGCGATGGGCCGCCCCAAGTCGGCCATGTTCCGGACCGCCGACATCGTCGGTCTCGACACCCTCGCCCACGTCTTCGGGACGATCGAGCAGAACTGCCCCGACGATCCGTGGCGGAGCCGCTTCGAGGTCCCCGCCGTCGTCACGGGGATGATCGACAAGGGTTACCTGGGCGCCAAGACGGGCGCCGGGTTCTACAAGAAGGTCACCGGCGCCGACGGCAAGAGCGCCATCTGGGCCATCGACCTGGCGACCCTCGAGTACGGGGAGCAACCCGAGGTGAAGCTGCCCAGCATCGGAGCCTCCCGCGCCAAGGAGACCTCCGGTGAGAAGCTCGCCACGATGGTCTGGTTCGACGACGAGTCCGGCAAGCTCGCCTGGAAGGTGACGGCCGAGATCTCGATCTACTCCGCCCAACTGCTCGGGGAGATCGCCGACGACATCGTCAACATCGACCGGGCGCTGCGCTGGGGGTTCAACTTCGATCTCGGGCCGTTCGAGGCCTGGGACGCCATCGGGGTCCCCGAGTCGGTGGAGCGGATGCGCGACGAGGGATTCGACGTCCCGTCGGTCGTGGACACCCTGCTCGCAAAGGGCGAAGGCACCTGGTACACCATGCGCGACGGCGTCCGCTACTTCTGGGAAATCGCCACCGAGGCGTACCTGCCCGTCCCGGTGGACCCGCGGCTCATCTTCATCGACGACCTCAAGGCCCAGGGGAAGATCCTGGCCACCAACGTGGGTGCCACCCTCTACGACATCGGCGACGGTGTCGGGTTGGTGGAGTTCCACACCAAGATGAACGCCATCGACGGCCAGATCGGCGAGATGATCCAGAAGGCCGTCGAGATGGTCAACGCCGGCGAGTTGGTCGGCCTGGTGATCGGCAACGAAGCCACCAACTTCTCGGTGGGCGCCAACGTCGGACTGGTCGGGATGCTGGCCATGAACCAGCAGTTCGACGAGATCGGCGACCTGGTCAAGAGCCTGCAGGACACCCTGATGGCGATGCGCTACTGCGACGGCCCGGTGGTCACCGCTCCGCGCGGCATGGCCCTCGGGGGCGGCTGCGAGATCGTCATGCACGGCGCCTCGGCGCGGGCCGCCGCCGAGTCCTACATCGGCCTCGTCGAACTGGGGGTCGGTCTGATCCCGGCGGCGGGCGGGTGCAAGGAGATGGCGATGCGCTTGTACGGCAGCATCCCGCCTCAGGTGAACGCCGATCTGTTCCCCTACATGGAGCGCCTGTTCCGGGTGATCGGGATGGCATCGGTGGGCACCAGCGCCGAGGAATCCCGGGAACTCGGGTTCCTGCGGCCCACCGATCGGGTGACCCTCAACCCCGATGCGGTCCTCGCCGACGCCAAGGCCGACGTGCTGGCCCTGGCGTCCATGGGATACCGGCCCCCCACGCCCCGGACCGTCAAAGTCCCGGGACGGGACGGGTTGGCCGCCCTGAAGATCGCCGCCCACACCATGAAGGAGGGCGGCTATCTCAGCGAGTACGACGAGTACCTGGGGACCGTCCTCGGCTCGGTCCTGTGCGGCGGAGACGTCCCCGCCGGCACGATTCTCTCCGAGCAGGACTTCCTCGACCTGGAGCGTGAGGCCTTCGTGGGTCTGTGCGGCCAGGAGAAGACGATGGCCCGCATCCTGCACATGCTGGAAAAGGGCAAGCCGCTGCGGAACTAGGAAGGAGCACGCGCATGACCACAGGAGTAGTCATCACCCACGCCTACCGCACGGCGGTCGGCAAGTCGGGGAAGGGCACCCTCGCCCAGACCCGGCCCGACGAGTTGCTCGGCCTGCTCATCAAGGGGTTCCTGGAGCGGACTCCGGAACTCGATCCGGCCCTCATCGAGGATGTCATCATCGGCTGCGCCTTCCCCGAAGGCGAGCAGGGGATGAACGTCGCCCGACTGGCCGCCCTCCGGGCGGGCCTGCCGATCGAGGTCCCCGCCATGACGGTGAACCGGTTCTGCAGCAGCGGCCTGCAGACCCTCGCCACCGGAGCGGCCCAGATCCAGGCGGGTTGGAGCGACATCGTCCTCACCGGCGGCGTCGAATCGATGTCGATGGTGCCGATGGGGGGCCAGAAGCCCTCCCCTAACCCGTACCTGGCCGACGAGTTCCCCCAGGCCTACGAGTCGATGGGGATCACCAGCGAGAACGTCTCCACCCGTTACGGCATCAGCCGCGAGGCACAGGACGCCTTTGCGGCCGAGTCCCAGAACCGGGCGGTGGCGGCCATCGCCGAGGGCCGGTTCAAGGACGAGATCATCCCGATCGAGGTCCACCTCAATGGGTCCACCCTGATCTTCGACACCGACGAGGGACCCCGCCCCAGCACCCCGGAGGGCCTGGCGAAACTGCGCCCGGCCTTCAAGGTCGACGGGGCATCGACGGCAGGCAACTCGTCACAGACATCCGACGGGGCCGCCATCGAGTTGCTGATGAGCAAGGAGAAGGCGGCCGAACTCGGGTTCGAACCGCTGGCGGAACTGGTCACCTTTCAGGTGGCCGGGGTCCATCCCGACGAGATGGGCATCGGGCCTACCAAGGCGATCCCCAAGGCGTTCGCCAAGGCCGGGTTGAGCGTCGATGACATCGGCCTCGTGGAACTCAACGAGGCCTTCGCCAGCCAGGCGCTCTACTGCGTCGACCAACTCGGTTTCGACCCGGCGATCGTCAACGTCAACGGCGGGGCCATCGCCCTCGGACACCCACTCGGATGCACCGGCGCCAAACTCACCGCGACCCTGCTGCACGAGATGAAGCGGCGCGACGTGGAGTACGGGATCGTCAGCATGTGCATCGGGGGCGGCATGGGCGCCGCCGCCATCTTCAAGCGCGTCTAGCGGTCGCGACGACTCGCAGACGCCCCGGCAGCCCGCCGGGGCGTCTGTGTTGGGGAACCCGCCTCACCACCGGCAGCGTCCCACCGGCATACTGCATACACCGCCAATGGGGAGGCCGAACCGATGCGAAGATTCAAACCGTTCCTGATAGCCGTGGTCGTGCTCGCACTCGTCGCGCTGACGGCGGCCTGCAGCGGCGACGACGACAGCGCCACGACGATCGCCGATTACTACGAAGACGGGGTGACCGAGACGACCGAGGCGTCGGCGACGACCGAGGCCATGGAATTCGCTCCGCTGGCCGAACGTGAACGAGATGGGACCGAGGGGGAAGAGGGGGGCGTCGGCACCGATGCCGAAGAGGCGATCACCGCCACCGACCCCGCCGATCTGGGGCGGCTGATCGTCTACACCGCCAGCATCTCGGTGGAGGTGGACGATGTCATCACGGCCGGAGCGGAGGCCCAGGCGGCCGTCGCCGGCCTGGGCGGCGTTCTCTTCGGCCAGGAGACCACCACCGGGGAGTTTCCCCGGTCGGTGCTCACCATCAAGGTGCCTCCGGCGAACTTCCAGGAAGCGCTGCAGCGGTTGAGCGGGGTAGGGAAACTGCTCGGCCAATCGGTCTACGCCGACGACGTCACCGAACGGGTCGTCGACCTGCAGAGCCAGATCACCACCTCCGAAGCCAGCGTCGAACGGCTGCGAGGGTTCCTGGCCAACGCCACCGACCTCGAGACGGTCGCCAAACTCGAGACCGAGCTCCTCAACCGTGAGACATCTCTGGAGATCCTGCGGGGCCGCCTGCGCACCCTCGACGACCAGGTGGCGATGGCCACCATTGTGCTGGCCCTCACCGAACCGGTCCCCGATGTCCCGGAACCGTCGATCGAGCTCATCCAGACCGGCTACGACGGCCACGACGGGGGAGCGGGGTGCCCCGGCGCCGACGAGTTGCAGATCGACGAGGGCTCCGCCTACACGGTGTGTGTCACCGTGACCAACGACGGCGACACCCCCTTGACGGACATCGAGGTCAGCGACCGGGGCCTCAAGATCGACTCCGACGAGTTCATCCTGATCGCCGGGTCGCTCGACACCCCGCTGGCCCCCGAGGGCACGCTCATCTTCGTCTTCGAGGGCGAGGGCGACCCCGACTGGAGCGGCACCAACCCGGCGGTCCGGGCCACTGCCGTCGACGAGGCGGGCGATCAGATCCGGGTGGAGATCAACCGCTCCCTCGAGCGGCTCAGGCTGCGGGTGGACCCCGACGACTCGCTGCCCGGCTTTACCGACGGCCTCGGCAAGGCCTGGGAGGCTCTGCAGCGGATCATCGGAGTGGGAGTGGTCCTCGCCGGAGCGCTGATCCCGTTCCTGTGGGTGCCGATCCTGGCGATCGCCGCCATCTGGTTCATGCGCCGCCGCCGCAGCAACGGGGAGGAAGTGACCACGGGCAACGCCGACTCGCCGGCCGGAGACGGCTCCTAGTCCGTCCCGGTTCACCGGCGCCCCGGTGGTTCGCCGCCGGGGCGCCGTTGCGTCACGTCCTGCTGGCGGGGGAGGTGCGGCCCCTCCGGTAGACCTCGACGCCGGCGACGATGGCGGCCGCCAGGCCGGTGACCACGACCGCCTCGATCCCGACGGCGAGGTACGACCCGGCTCCCAGCAGCAGCCCTCCGACACCGGGACCGGCCACCCTGCCCAGCGCCATCAGGCCTTGAGCGTCTCCGACCCGCTCTGCCGGAGCCAGCGACCAGGCCGCCACCATCCGCAGCACCTCGGGCACCGCCATCCAGAAACAGAACCCCCAGGTGATCATGGCGGCGTAGAAGACCGGGGCGATCGGAAAGGCGATGATCGCACTGATCGAAGCGGCGATCCCGGCCAGCCACAGGCCGGCGGTGCCCGGTCCGGCCCTGAGTCGGGTGGCGGCCAGGCCGGCGGCGGCGTTGGCCGAGATGGCGAAGGCCGCCAGCGAGGGGTCGAGGTGGATGCGGGCGTCTGCCATCGCCACCGTGAAGATGAACATGCTCGATCCGGCCAGGGTCATCAGCATCAACGCCCCCAGCAGCACCAGATTCGACCGGGACGGACTCATCCTCCGGCGGCCCGGGGCCGGCTCACCGGAGAGGTCGACCCGGAAGGCGAGGGGGGCCGCCGCCAGCACCGCCAGCACCAGGAAGACCGGCCGGTCCCCCCACCGCGAGGTGAGCAGGCCGAACAGCGGGGCGGCCACCAGTGCCGTGAACGGCCCGATGCCGGCGATGTCGCGCATCACCTCGTGCTTCCTCATGGCGTCGATCCAGGCCAACCAGGTGACCAGGCCGGCGCCCACACCGGCCACCAGGCGGGCGACCAGCAGCAGCCAGAACCATCCGACGGCGGCCGAGACGAGATTGGCGGCCACCAGGGCGAGGGCGGCACCCACCAGGATCCTCCCGTCGGCGCGGACCTTGCGTCCTGCGACGAAGGTGGCGGCCGTGAAGCCGCCGACCTGGACCACCGAGATCAACCCGGCCGCCCCCACCGTCACCCCGAACCGATCCGCCACCGGGGCAATGAGGAAGGCACTGGCGGCGAACAACCCGGAGACGGCGGCGGCTCCGGCGAGTAGGCCGGGTGCCGCCGAGGGCCGAAAGGCCACCATGGCACGGATCGGGGCGAACATCCTGTGGAGGGTACAAGCCCCCGGTGGGAGCCGATCGCCACGGGATGCAAGCGCATCATCGCAGCAGTACCGTTGGCCGTCATTAGGCTCTGGACAGCACCCCGCCGGAAGGACATGTCATGGTGAGCGGACCTCTTCCTCCCCCCGTCGAACCCCCGCCGCCGCCCCCGGCCGCTCCCCCGACTGCTCCGGGCCGGCGCCGCCGCTTCGATCCCCTCACCATTGCCGTGCTGGTGGTGGCGGCGGTGTTGGTCGGGTCCGGCATCGCCTACCTGATGAGCAGGTCGTCTGAACCGAGTGCCTCCCGGCCCGCCGATGCCGGCACCACGACGACGGCTGCGGGCACGCCCACCTCGACCACCACCACGACGACGGACACCACACCAGAGACGACAACAACCACCGCGATGACCACGACCTCTACGACGGAGGCGCCAACTCCAACAGGCGATGTCTCCGCTGAGGGTTCCTGGACCGTCCTGGTCTACGCGGTCGGCGACAACAACCTCGAGGACGCCCTGCTCGGCGACATGCGCGAGATGAAACTGGTCACCCGCGACACCCCCGATCTGACGTTCGTGGTGCTCGCCGACCGTTCAGCAGAGATCACCGATGCCGGCCTCGGCTCGTTGGGCGACTGGACCTCGGCCAAACTGATCGAGGTCACCGGGAACTCCTTCAAGGAGTTGGACGATTGGGGCGAGCAGAACATGGGTGAGGCGGACGTCCTCGCCCGACTCGTCACCGAGGGTTCGGCGGCCGTCCCCGCCGATCACTACGCCCTGGTGTTCTGGGACCACGGTTCGATGACCGGTATCGGGCCCGACGACTCCGCCGGCGATGTGCTGGAAGCATGGGAGATCGCGGTCGGTCTCGAGACCGGACTGACGGCCAGCGGCATCACCATCGACTTCATCGGTTTCGACGCCTGCCTGATGGCCTCACTGGAGATCGTCTCACTGGTCGCCCCCTACGCCACGTACATGATCGCCTCGGAGGAGTACGAGCCCAACGACGGGTGGGAGTACGGCGGCTTCGGCTACGTCGGCAGCGACGGCGCCACCGTCGTGGGTCTCGGCCGCTCCCTTCTCCAGGCGTACCTCGACACGTCGGGGGCGGGCGACCCGAGCGTCACCCTCTCGATGCTCGACCTGCGGCGCTACGACGAATTCGCCGCCGCACTGGGGACCTTTGCCGAGACCGCTCTGGACACCATCGACACCAGCGCGGTGGCCATCGGCCGCCGCCGCGACAAGGCGGTCAAGTTCGGCTCCGATCCCGATCCCCTCAAGGACTGGTTCATGGTCGACCTGGGACAGGTGCTCAGCCGCCTCGCCAGGACCGATGTGCCGGTGGCCGACGATGCTCAACGCGCCGCCGACCTCCTCGACGAGATCGTGGTCGCCAACATGACCGGTGAAGCCAGCGCCGGAGCCAGGGGCCTCTCGATCCACTTCCCACCCTCACCCGACACCTACTACCCCACCTGGTACCAGGCCTTCGGAGACCCGGTGTGGGCCGACTTCCTCGACGGCTACTTCGCGGCGGGCCGCGCCATCCCGCCTTCCCGCCGGGCGGCCGTCGTCGACACCAGTCCCCAGACGACCTTCTTCTTCGACGATTACGGCCTGGAGATCGACGCCGAGATCCAACCCGGCTCTCTCGACACCGTGGTTTCGGCCGTGCTGTGGTCGGGCATCCCTGAGGACGACGGGGGGGTGACCTTCTACAGTTCCGACCAGGGGATCGTGGAGGGGATGCTGGCTGTCGGGTTCTACGACCTCACCCAACTGGTGCTCTCCGACGGCCAGGACTCGGCGATCGCCTTCCAGCAACTCGCCATCAACGAGGACCTGACCATCGTGACCATGACGGTGCCCCTTGCCTACAAGGCGCCGATCGACCCGACCAACTTCGTGTGGGACGACCCCATCGACGTGACCCTCAAGGTCACCTACAACGTCGAGACCGAGGAGTTCACCGAGGAGTTGTTCGCCACCAACCTGGGGACGGTGGGGGCCTTCACCGCTGAGCCGAACGGCCTCTTCTTCCCGGTGGTGCCCTATCAGGCACCCGGTGGCGAGATCGAGTGGATCGTCACCAGCGACGTGGGGTTGTGGTCCGACCTCCCCATCATCACCTACGAGTTCGTCGATCTCGCATCGGGGACGCCGCTGTACGCCGAACTGACCATCGCCGACTTCGGCGGCAACACCGCCACGGTCAGCGTCACCACCGAGGTGCCATAGGGATTCCGTTCCTTACCCTCGAGGGAGGTGGACCCTCACTCTCGATCGTGTTCCTTCCCCTCCAGGAGAAGCAACAGCCCGCAGGGTCGGGACGGAAGGGGCGCGGGCAACCCGGCGTCCCACCCCTACCCAAAGCCCCTATCCGGCTTCGACGGCTGCGATGACCCGGACCAAGCGCTCCCGGGCCTCGGCCGACACCTCCGCCAACTCGGGAGCGTCGGATATCTGCGCCATCAGGGTTGGTTCCATGGCCGCCACCACCGTCCCCTGTTCCGATGCATACACGACCACATTGCACGGCAGCAGCAGGCCGATGTCCCGATCTGCCTGCAAGGCTCGATGAGCGAGCGCCGGGTTGCAGGCGCCGAGGATGCGATAGGGGGCGACGTCGACATCGAGTTTGGCCTTCATCGTGGCGGTCACGTCGATCTCGGTCAGTATCCCAAACCCCTCTGCCGCCAGGGCGTCCCGCACCTTCTCCTCGGCCTGGGCGGGAGTCAGGTCGACGATCGTTCCGATCCCATACGGCATCTCGTTCACGAATCCTCCTAGTCGCGCTGCAGCCAGGCTAGAAGCCGTCGCGATCATCGCCCTCCATCGGTCCGCCGGGTGCGCGATGATTCGGGGGAAGGAGGAGGTCCGGATGCAGGAAGAACTGACCATCGCCCTTCGGATCGATCAGGACTCGACCAACACCCTGGTGTTCGCCGAGATGGACATGCGAGGGGATCACTTCGAGTCGGTGGGCAGGGCCCGCCGCAGCCCGCAGGATCGTCCGCTGCCCATCGTCGGAGAAGAACTGGCCACCGCCCGGGCGCTCGGCGACCTGGCGCTGCAGGTGATGGAGTCGGCGCACGTCAAGATCGAACAGTTCCTGCCGTGATCGGGAGCTAGCAGGGTGAAGCTGGAACGAATCACCCGCGCCCCGGGGGAGGGCAAGGCGGTGCCACTGGTCTTCGTCCACGGCGCCTGGCACGGGGCGTGGTGTTGGGACGAGTTCTTCCTTCCCTACTTCGCCGAACAGGGATACGAGAGCCACGCCTTCTCCCTGCGGGGGCACGGCAAGAGCGAGCGATCCCGATCGCTGCGGACCACCCGGATCGACCACTACGTCGAGGACCTGGCCTCGGTGGTCGAGTCGCTGGAGGCTCCCCCGGTGCTGATCGGCCACTCGATGGGCGGACTCGTCGTCCAGCGGTACCTGGAGGGCCGGGACCTCCCGGGGGCGGTCCTGCTGGCGCCCGACCCCGTCGGTGGCGTGCTCGGCGCCACCCTTCGGATGGCGGCCCGGCATCCCGCCGCCTTCCTGAGGGCCAACCTCGGCCTCCGCCTCTGGCCGATCGTCGCCACCCCCGAGTTGGCCAGAGATGCCTTCTTCCCCGCCGACATGTCCGAGGCCGACTCGGATCGCTACTGGTCCAGGCTCCAGGACGAGTCGTACCTGGCCTACCTGGACATGATGGTGTTCCGCCTTCCCCGCCCCGGGCGGGTGACGACGCCCATCCTGGTGGTGGGAGGGGAGGCCGACCGGATCTTCAGCATCGCCGAGATGCGGAAGACGGCGGCTGCCTATGGAGGCGACCCGGTCATGATCCCGGGCGCCGCTCACGATCTGATGCTCGACCCCCGGTGGCAGCAGGCGGCCGACGCCATCCTCGATTGGCTGGCCGGCCGGGGTCTCTGAGGGGTTCCCCGTTCCCGACAGGGTCACACCGCTCAAGTCACCCGGCGGGATGCCGATAGCTGTGAGAGTTCGCCCGTATCGCTTCGTCCCACTCCCAAGTTGGACAGGAGGGACCCCCCTTCCTCCGACTCCTCCGAAAGCGAACGGCCGAACCGGCGGCCCCCTTCCCACCAGAGGGGGCCGCCACCTTTTCCGGGGTCGGTGCGCCCCACCCCCACCCCCTCTGCCCCCTCCGGGGGCATTCCCGACTGAGTGGCGAGCCGTCCGGTCTTCCTCTCTCCCGCGCCGCGGGGGAGAACACTACGCGCCACCAGAGGGCCTGCCCTCCCCCTCTGCCCCCCCGGGGGCATCTCCCCCGCAAGCGGGGGAGAACACTGCGCGCCACCAGAGGGCCTGCCCTCCCCCTCTGCCCCCCCGGGGGCATCTCCCCCGCAAGCGGGGGAGAGCACTTTGTGACCCTCTGCCCCTCCGGGGACGTGTCCCCCGCCCCAGGGGCGGGAGAGAAGGCGAACCCGTCGATGAGCGGGCCGGGCGGTCTTCCTCTCTCCCGCGCAGCGGGGGAGATGCCCGCAGGGCAGAGGGGGCAGCCGGGGCCAGAGGGGGCGGTGCTCATCCAAAGGCGCGCACGGCGCGCCACCAGAGGGCCTGCCCTCCCCCTCTGCCCCCTCCGGGGGCATCTCCCCCGCAAGCGGGGGAGAACACTGCGCGCCACCAGAGGGCCTGCCCTCCCCCTCTGCCCCCTACGGGGGCATCTCCCCCACAAGCGGGGGAGAAGGGCGCCCACTCGTCACGCTCGTCCGGCCAGGTCCTCCAGGAACGCCGCGGCGGCAGCGGCATTGTGGTGGCGCCACAGGTCGGCATCGTCGGGATCGTTGGGGAGCGTGGCGAGGGAGGCCAGAGCCCCGGAGAGCGCCTCCCGCTGCGCCCGCACCAACGGCGCCGTCGGCCTGCCCGATCTTCGCAGCAGGGCGACCTTGAGGAGGAAGCCGAGTCTCAGATCCCTGATGTGAGCGACCGGGGTCCCCAGCCAGGCATCGAGATCACATTGGCCGGCCACCGTGATCCGATAGACGGTCCGCTCCGGGCCCGCCTCGCCCGGTTCGGTGCGCTCTGCCACCACCAGGCCGTCGTCAGCGAGGCGGTCCACCGCCCGGTACACCAACGGCCGCCGCACCGTGAGCACCCGCCCCAGTGGGCCACCACTCCCCAAGAGGCGGGCGAGCGCAAACGGGTGAGCAGGCTCCTCGGCAAGGAGGCCGAGCACGGCCCACTCTCCGAGCGATCGTCGCTCCTCCACCGGTATCGCTCCTCCGCGTCGCGCTTTCCACGGTAGTCTCATTGTGACTACCTATGCATGGACCCACTCGCTCCGCCATTGCCGTGCTCGGTGCCCTGCTGGTGACGGCCGCCGCCTGCACGGACGATCCCGGCGCCCCCGGCTCGCAACCCTTGCTCGTCTTCGCCGCCGGGTCGCTCAGTGCGGCATTCGAAGAACTGGGGGCCGCCTACGAGGCGGCCCACCCCGGCGTCGACGTCCAGGTCTCGTCGGCGGCCAGTTCCTTCCTCCGTGAACAGATCCTCGAGGGAGCGCCCGCCGACGTGTACGCCTCGGCCGACCCCGAGAACATGGAGCAGGTCACCGAGGCCGGGATGGCCCGCACCGACCCGGTGGTGTTCGTCCGCAACGTCATGGAGATCGCCGTCCCGGCCGGCAACCCCGGACGGGTGACCGGCCTCGCCGACTTCGCCGACCCGAACCTCCTCATCGGCCTCTGTGCTCCCCAGGTGCCCTGCGGGATCTTCGGCCGCGCCGTCCTGGAGGCGGCGGGGATCGAGGCCTCGATCGACACCTCCGAACCCAACGTCCTCTTCCTCATCACCAAGATCGAAGCGGGCGAACTCGACGCCGGCCTGGTGTACGCCACCGACGTGGCGTCTTCGGAACTCGTCGAAGGGATCGCCATCCCTCCCGAGTGGAACGTCGAAGCCGAGTACCCCATTGCGGTGCTGACAGGAGCGGCCCACCCGGACGAGGCGGCGGCGTTCGTGGCCTTCGTCCTCTCCGACTCGGGCCGGTCGATCCTCACCGGCTACGGGTTCCTAGCGCCGTGACCAGGGGCCGCTCGCCTCGTCCCCCATCCGCGTTGATCCCCTTCGCGGTGTTCGGAGTGCTGCTGTTCTCGGTCCCTCTGATCGGGTTGCTGGTGCGGGCCCCCTGGTCGCGGCTCGGGACGGTGCTGAGCGGGCCGGTGGTCACCCAGGCGCTGCGGCTGTCGCTGATCAGTTCGGTGGCGGCCGCGCTGATCGCCGCCGCCATCGGGGTCCCGATGGCGTGGATCCTTGCCAGGGTGGAGTTCCCGGGACGGGCACTGGTGCGGGGGTTGGTGATGCTCCCGATGGTGCTCCCCCCGGTGGTGGGCGGCACCGCCCTCCTCTATGCCTTCGGGCGGCGCGGCCTGGTCGGGGAGGCCCTCTACCAGGCGACCGGGATCGTGCTGCCGTTCTCGCTGTGGGGAGTGGTGCTCGCCAACGTGTTCATCGCCACCCCGTTCCTGGTGCTCACCGTGGAAGGGGCTCTCCGCAACCTCGACCCCCGATACGAGTCGGCGGCGGCCGTCATGGGAGCCGGGCGGTGGCGGGTGTTCCGCCGGGTCACCCTGCCGATGATCGGCCCCTCGCTGGCGGCCGGGGCGCTGTTGGCGTGGGCGAGGGCGCTCGGCGAGTTCGGGGCCACCATCACCTTCGCCGGCAGCCTGCAGGGGCGCACCCAGACCATGCCCCTGGCGGTGTTCGTGGCCCTGGAGCAAGACCGCGACGTCGCCATCGCCCTCAGCCTGGTGCTGGTGGCGGTGTCGCTGGCGGTGCTGGTGGCGCTCCGCAACCGATGGTGGGGGCCATCGTGAGCGGCCTCTCCGCCCAACTCCACGTCGAGCGGCCCTCGGGGTTCGTCCTCGACATCGCCCTCGAGGCCGAGGCGGGCACCACCGTGGCGCTGCTGGGGCCCAACGGGGCCGGCAAGTCGACCTCCCTGTGGGCACTGGCCGGGGTGATCGCCCTCGCCGGGGGAGGCATCTCGCTGGACGGCCGGGTCCTCGACGACCCGGCGTCCGGGGTCTTCGTCCCTCCCGAAGATCGGAGGATCGGCGCCCTCTTCCAGGACGTCCTGCTGTTCCCCCACCTCGATGTGGCCGGCAACGTCGCCTTCGCTCTCCGGGCCCGGGCCTCATCGCAGCGAGCGGCCGACCGGGAGGCGCACGAGTGGCTCGACCGGTTCGAGTTGAGCGACCTGGCGGCGATGCGGCCCGCCGAACTGTCGGGCGGCCAAGCCCAGCGGGTGGGATTGGCGAGAGCGCTGGCGGCCGGACCGGATCTGCTGCTGTTGGACGAACCGCTCTCGGCGCTCGACGTGGGGAGCCGGGCCCGGGTTCGCCGCATGCTCGCCGAGCACCTCTCCGGCTTTGCCGGGCCGCGCATCCTGATCACCCACGATCCGGCCGAGGCGGCGCTGCTGGCCGACCGGGTGGTGGTCGTCGAAGCCGGGACGGTCACCCAGACCGGGACCCCCGAGCAGATCCTGCGGGCTCCTCGCACCGCCTATACCGCAGACCTGGCCGGGCTCAACCTGCTCACCGGGGCGGCGGGTGGCGGGATGATCGATGTCGGGGCCGGGCCCGGCCTCCAGGTGGCCGACCGGTCGGTGGCGGGCGAGGTGCTGGTGACCATCCATCCCAGAGCGGTGTCGATCCACCCGAGCCGTCCCACCGGCAGTGCTCGCAACACCTGGCCGTCGACGATCACCTCGATCGAGACGCTCGGCAACCTCTGCCGGGTCCAGTTCGAGCATCCGATACCGCTGACCGCTGAGATCACCGTCGAGGCGCAGCGATCACTCGGTCTGGAACCCGGCACCCGGGTGTGGGTGGCGATCAAGGCCACTGAGATCGAGGTGCTGCCGGGGTAGGGCCGCCTCAGCCCCGGTTCTCCTCCCCGGCGGCGAGCCAGGTCCTCAGGATCGCCAGCGCCGGGCCGGTGAACTGCTCGGCCCGGCCCAGCATCTCGGCGACCAGTGCCACCGGCACCCATGCCGGGTCGGCCGTTTCGCCCGGCAGTGGGCGCGGCTCACCCTCGGCGATGCAAGCGAAAGCCAGGTGGAGCGCCGGGTAGGCACCCCCGACACCCACGGTCACGGCGAGCGGTTGCAGCGCCAGGAACGGCCTGCCGGGAGCGGCCAGGTGCTCCCGGGCGGGGGCCTCCACCCGCACCACCCGCAGGCCGGTCTCCTCCTCGACCTCGCGGGTCACCGCCTCGACGGGGGTCTCACCGGCCCGCCAGCGCCCCATCGGGATCTCCCACCTGCCCCGCACCGCGTCGGGCTTGTCCCGCTTCTGCAGCAGCAGGCGGTGTCGCCCCTCGTCGGGAAACACCAGAGCGGCCACCACCGGCACCACCAGCGACTCCTCGCCCATGGCGGCCACCGGAACCTCCACCCAATGATCCCCAACCCACACCAGATGCCGCCCGGCGGTCATCGGAGGGTCCGGGGCGCCGGGACCGCCGGCCGGCGCATCATGGAGAGCGCGGCCTTTCCGCCCCGGCACGCCCGAGGGGGCAGGATGGTCTCCGGCGGCCCGATCGACTGCACGGCGGCCACGGTACTCGTCGGCCGCGTCGCCTAGCATCGGGGCATGACCGAATTCACGGTGCACCTCGCCAACCGACCCGGGATGCTGGCGACCCTCACCGAGCAACTCGCCTCCGCCGGCATCAACATCGAGGCGCTGGCCGCCTTCGGCATCGACGAGATCGGGGTGGTGCGACTGATGGTGGAAGACTGCATCACCACCCGTTCGGTCCTCAAGAAGGCGGGCATGACCTTCGACGAGCGGCCCATCCAGGTGATCCAACTCCCCCACAAGCCGGGAGCGCTGGCCACCATGGCCCGCGACCTGGCCGATGCCGGCATCAACATCGACGCGGTCTACCTGCTGCGCTCTTCGGCCGAGGGCCTCGACTTCGCCATCGGGGTCGATGATCCGGAGGCCGCCGCCGAGCGATTCCGCCGCTGACCATGGGCGTCGGCTACGGCCTCATCTCGTGTCAATTGACCCCGGGCGACCGGCGCGGCTGGGGCGACCTCTACGCCGAGGCCCTCGACCTCGCCGTGCTGGCGGAGTCCGCCGGTCTGGACTCGGTGTGGACCACCGAACACCACTTCGTCGACGACGGCTACATGCCCTCGCTGCTGGTCACCAGTGCTGCCATCGCCGCCCGCACCGAGCGCATCCGGATCGGGACCGCGGTGGTGCTGGCCCCCCTCCACCATCCACTCCGCCTCGCCGAGGACGCCGCCACCGTCTCGCTGCTGTCGCGGGGACGGCTGATCCTGGGCCTCGGGTTGGGTTGGTCGCAGGTGGAGTTCGAGGGCCTGGGCGCCGACTTTGGCAGCCGGGGAGCGGCCATGTCCGAGATCCTGTCGATCCTCCCCCGGGCCTGGTCGGGCGAGCCGATCGCCTGGGGAGGCCCGCTGCATCCGGTGGGGCCCATCGCCATCCGGCCGGTGCCCGAGCATCCGATCCCGATCTGGATCGGCGGCGGGGCCGATGCCGCGGTGGAGAGGGCGGCCCGGATGGCCGACGGGTTCTTCTCCAACGCACTCCCCGAGCGGTTCGTGGAGCAGGTGCGCCTGGCCGAGGCGGCCCGTGAGGAGGCCGGCATCGAGACCCCGTTCTCATGGGCGTACTACGGGATCGTCCACCTCTGTGAGGATGCCGACGAGGGGTGGGAGGAGATTCGGGACTCGGTGCGCCTCATGACCTGGAAGTACGGCGACATGGAACAGTCGGCGACCCGCCAGACGGGGGTGCTCCCGTCGCCGCCGCCGATGGATGCCGCCATTGAGGCGGCGCTGCGCACTCGGGTGATGGTGGGGACCGCCGAGCAGGTGGCGGAGCGGATCCTCTCCATCCGGGAGGCGGCGGGGATCCCCTTCGACTTCGTGGCCCGCAGTTACTTCCCCGACCGGCCCTACGGGGCACTCGCCGAACAGATCCACCGCCTCGCCGGGGATCTGGCGCCCCTGCTCGGCGTCTGATCTGGCCCGGCCGCTAGGGCCGCTTGGCGGCCGCCCGGGCCGCTTGCATCTCCAGGTCGTCGTCCAGTGGTTCCAATCCATCGACCGGCCCGTAGCGGGTGCGGACGGCGCGCAGGATCAACTCGTCGGCAAACCCCGGGTTCTTGGGCAGCAGCGACCCGTGCAGGTAGGAGCCGAAGGCATTGCGGGTGACCGCCCCCTCGTCGGAGGTCTTCTCGTTGTTGCCGTGCCCCTTGCGGACCGTCCCCAGCGGCTGCTGGCCGCCGGCGAGGAAGGTCCGGCCGCTGTGGTTCTCGAAGCCGACCAACGTGCCCCACGGCGTGTCGAGCACGATGTTGCCGATCATCCGCTTGGAGCCGCCCAGGGTCTCGAGGTCGAAGACGCCGATGCCGGGGATCTCGTCCCCGGTGTGGGTGACGAAGCGGTGGCCGAACAACTGGTACGTGCCGCAGATGGTCAGGAACACCGTCCCGGCCCCGACCGCCTCGTGGATGGCCCCCGCCCGGTGCTGCAGATCGCCGGCCACCTGCAGTTGGGAAAGGTCCTCGCCTCCCCCGGCCACCACCAGATCGGCGGCCGTGAAGTCGTACGGTTCGCCGACGGGGATCCGATCGATCACGGCTTCCCACCCGCGCCACTCGATCCTCCTGGAGAGGGCGATCACATTGCCGGTGTCCCCGTAGATGTTCATCTCCCCGGGGTAGAGGTGGGCGATCCGCAGCAGGGTCACGTCCACGCCTCCCGCCGATGGGTGCCCGGCTGCAGCAGGTCGAGCAGGTCCAACATGGCGGTGTAGGTCGGCACCAGGTAGCCGGTGCCGCCCTCGGGGACCGTCGCGACGAACCGGGTGAGGGCCGCCGCCGCATCCGGCTCGGACCAGGCGGCCTCGATGCCGGCGTACTTGAGCCGGACGGCCATGTCGAGCGCCCGGATGCCCGAGGTGGCGTAGTGGTGGCCGGTGGGGGCCAGATCCTCCACCCTGGCGTCCCACAGCCACGACACGTCCCGCCCGTCTGCGATGTTGTCGTTGATGGCGATCATCACCTGGGCCCCGCCGGGGACATCGGCGAGCAGGCGGATGGCCTGGTTGAAGCCCGCCGGGTTCTTCACCAGCAGCAGGCGCACCCGGCGGCCCTCGTAGTGGATCACCTGCCCCCGCCCCCACGCCGGTTCCACGCCGGAGGCGGCGGAGAGCGCCGTCTCGGCCTCCACCTCGAGGACCCGGGCGGCCAACAGTGCCCCGGCCGCGTTGTAGGCGTTGTAGACCCCCGGAAGCTGCAGGCGGAGTGAGACGGGCCGGCCCTCGATCAGCAGTTCCACCTGCTGCCCGTCACCGTCGGCCGCCGCCCCGGCCACCAGCACGTCGGGTTCCGGTCCGGACCGCGGCACCGGTTCGTCGCCGTAGAGGGTGCGATCGTCGGGCATCGCCGCCCGCACCCCGGCCGCCCCTCCGAAGAACACGTCGGCGTCGGCGGTGCCGGCGAGGCCGGCGACCAATGGGTCGTCTGCGTTGAGGACGGCGGTGGCGGTGTGTGCGAGCGCCGCCCGGATGTGGGCGGCGGTCGTGTTGAGCTCCCCGTACCGATCAAGTTGATCCCGGGCCAGGTTGGTCACCACCACCACCTCGGGCAGGAGCCGCCGACCCAGGCCACGGACGGCTGCTTCGTCCACCTCGAACACGGCCACCTCGGCGTCGATGCGTCCCCGCCTCGCCACCTCGATCAGCCTGGTGGCGACCCCCCGGGCCAGGTTGGAGCCGGTGTGGTTGGTCACCACTCGCATCCCCCCGGCCTCGAGCATCCCCACCAGCAGCTTGGTGGTGGTGGTCTTGCCGTTGGTGCCGGTGACGACGGCGACGGGAAGCGACCCGACCAGTTTCTCGATCAGCCGGGGGTCGATCCGCTCCCCGACCAGGCCGGGGATGGCCGAGCCGCCCCGTCCGAGCAGTTGGCTGACCCTGCCCGAGAGGCGGCCGAGGAACGCGGCGATGCGAAGGCGCAGCACCCCGGGACTCTACCGCCGGGCCGGCATCTCGGGACCTGCCCCGGACTGGAACTGGGTCTCGTAGAGACGGGCGTAGAGGCCCCCCTGAGCCAGCAGTTCGCCGTGGGTGCCCTGTTCGACCAGTCGGCCCTCGTCGAGGACCAGGATCCGGTCGGCCGCCAGCACCGTGGAGAGGCGGTGGGCGATCACGAACGAGGTGCGGGCGGCCATCACCCGCTCCAGCGCCTCCTGGATGAGCGCCTCCGACCTCGCATCGAGATGGGCGGTCGCCTCGTCGAGGATCAGGATGCGGGGGTCCTTGAGGATCACCCTGGCGATGGCGAGGCGCTGCTTCTCGCCGCCGGAGAGGCGATAGCCCCGCTCTCCCACCATCGTGTCGTAGCCGGCGGGGAGCGAGGCGACGAAGTCGTGGATGTTGGCGGTCCGGCACGCCTCCTCGATTTGCCCGGCCGTGGCGTCCGGCCTGGCGTAGCGGAGGTTGGCGGCGATCGTGTCGTGGAAGAGGTAGGTCTCCTGGGTGACCACCCCGATGCTGCGCCCCAGGCTCTCGAGGGTGGCGTCCCTGACGTCGACGCCGTCGATGAGCAGCCTCCCCTCGGTGACGTCGTAGAGACGGGGGATCAGGTAGGTCACCGTGGTCTTGCCGGCGCCGCTGGGTCCGACCAGCGCCACCAGTTCGCCGGGGGACACCTCGAAATCGAGGCCGGCGATGGCCTTCTCCCGGCCTCCGGCACCCGCCGTCCCGGTCTCGGCGGCGGCCACCTCCACCGGCGTGAACCAGGAGAAGCGCCGGACGCTCTCCAGGCCGCCCGGGGTGGCGGACCCGTAGTCGAACGAGACCGCTTCGAAGGTCACCCGGCCGCTGTTGGCCTCCAGCGAGACGGCGTCCTCCTGCTCCTCGATGTCATGCGGCAGGTCGAGCACCTCGAACACCCGCTCGAAGGACACCAGCGAGGTGGCCAGTTCGACCCTGGCGTTGGAGAGGGCCGTCAACGGGCCGTACAGGTTCGCCAGGTAGGCCGACAGCGCCACGATCGTGCCGATGGTGAGGCTGTTGTCGATCACCAGCACGGCGCCCAGCCAGAACACCAATGCGGTGCCGAGTGCGCTCACCACCCCGAGCGCCATGAAGAACCACCTCCCGATCAGCGCCCTGCGCACCCCGAGGTCCCTGACCTCGGCGGCCTGGCCCCCGTAGCGGGCGTCCTCGTCCCGGGTCCTCCCGAACAGCTTCACCAGCAGCGCCCCGCTCACGTTGAGGGTCTCGTTGAGGGTGCTGTTCATCCTGGCGTTGGCGTTCATCTGGTCCCTGGTCACGGTCCTCAGCACCCGGCCCACCCGGCGGGAGGGGACGATGAACAGCGGGAGGATGGCGACGGCCACCAGGGTGAGCCGCCATTCGAGGCCCAGCATGATGATCATGGTCCCGATCACCGAGAGCGTGTTGGCCATCACCGACACGAAGGTCCCGGTGATGGCCTGCTGGGCGCCGACGACGTCGCTGTTGAGCCGCGACATCAACTCCCCGGGCCGGGTGGCGGTGAAGAAGGCGAGCGACATCCGCTGCAGGTGGCCGAACAGGGCGGTGCGGAGATCGAAGATGATCCCTTCGCCGGCCTTGGCCGACGCCCACCTCTGCACGACCCCGATGACGCCGTCGACGAGTGGCACCGCCACCATCGCCAATCCCAGCATGGTGACCCTGCCGATGTCCTTGCCCGGGATGGCACGGTCGATGAGGTCCCGCATCAGCAGCGGCGGCAGCAGCGAGAAGCCGGTGATCGCCACGATCGTCACCAGCACGGTGGCCATCAGCCCCCGGTAGGGGCGTGCGTAGCGCAACACCCTGGCCAGCAGGGCGCGGTCGACCGAGGGACGGTCCTGTTCCTCGTCGTAGCGGAGGTACGACCACCACCCGGCGCCGTGCTGCACCGATTGCCTCCTGGTTGCCGGGGACCGAGGCTATCGCTCCAGCGGCGGTAGCCCGGCGTCAGCCGGTCTCGTCGCCGGTCGCCGGGCGCACCAGGGTCAGCAGCGTGAGCGGCTGGAACGACCCGGCGACGGTGATGCAGGCCTCCTCGATGACACCTGTCCTGCAGAACAACTGGTAGACGTAGTCGCCCTCCACCCAGGCGAGTTCCCGGCCGCCCTCGACGTTGAAGACGGAGATGTCGGAGAACTCGGCCGCTTCGTCGCTGGTGGCGAGGCCCACCCTGAGCACCATCAGTTGGGCTTCCGACCGGGGGAGGACGTATGGCTCGGTCGACCAGTAGCCAAAGGCGGCAGAGGTGCCCGCCTCGAGCAAGGCAGTCTGTTCGTCGAAGACCAGTTGGCTGGTGATGTAGGTGATCGGCACCGGCACCAGCGTCGGCACCTGCACGCCGGGCAGCGCCATGGCTATCTCCCTGGCTCCCGCCTGGACGTAGGAGGTCCCGTCGCCCCGCTGCCACACATCCCGCAGCAGCACCTCGCGGCTTCCGGAGGCGGTCAGGTCGAGATCATCGTTGACCCAGTTGATGCCGGTGATGCTCGACAACCCCAGGTCGGGCCCGGTGTCGGGGACCGTGGTCACCGTGGTCGAACTGCCACCCCGCACGAAGTCGCTGGAGAGATCGCCGACCCCTTCGAGCACGTCGCCGCACCCCGCCAGTACCAGGGCGGTGAGCAGGATCGATACGGTGCGGCGCACGGTCGTCGGCCTCCTCGGGCACGGCGCAACGCCTGCCCCTCATGGATTATGGTCGGCACCCGGAGACACGCGGTCGACAACGGGGGTTCGGGCGGCGCCCGATGCTCAGAGGGTGGCGGCACTGTGGGGGGATTCCCCTGGCCGGGTCGTTCTCTCCGCGCTCCACGACCGGTACCCTACGGACCACAACCCAGCCCGTAGCTAGGCCAACATTCCCTGTCGCATCCGCGGCGGCCGCGTGTGTCTACCTGGAGTTGCTCTGCCATCTGCTCCGTGCAGCGTCACGGATGCCACCATGTCCTCGGTACCTACCCCGGATGTGGCCAATCGGATGCGCCAGGGCCTGCCCGGGTCTCCATATCCTGGCATGATCCAGGGATTTGACGTAGTGTCGGTTCCACTGATCCGGCCCTGGGGGAGGTAACCGTGCGGAGGCTGCGATGGTTCTCGCTGCTGGTGGCTGGCCTGTTGGTGTTGGGGGCTGTCCCGGCGTTGGGGGAGGACCCGGCCTCGACCAAGGGGTCCGAGTCTTCGTCGGCTTCGGTGGAGCCGTTCTCGTTGGAGCCCGGTGAGGTGGATCCGGGTGTCCCGGTCCCGGTTGGTGATCTGTCGGTTGAGGTGTCTGAGGTTGACCCGCCATCGTCGCAGCGGACCCCGAAGGCACCGGATGTGCGCCCCGACCCGGATGCCGGGAAGACCGGGTTGGTGTCGGGTCGCGAAACGGTGGGACTGTCGCGGTTCGGGGAACCGGTGGAGGCCCGGGAGATCCCGGTGACGGTGGGGGTGGATGGTGGCCGGTTTGGGGTGCCGGTGGATGTGTCGGTCGAGGTGCTGGATGCCGTGGAGGCTGTGGGGGTGTCTTCGATCGGGTTGGCGGCCCGGGTGGACGCGGTGCGTGGCGCTGATGACGGGTTGGGTGTTTCGTATGA
This sequence comes from Actinomycetota bacterium, assembly GCA_018821365.1. GTDB lineage: Bacteria > Actinomycetota > Acidimicrobiia > Spongiisociales > UBA11373 > JAHJML01. Next base: position 28,231 of record JAHJML010000060.1, read on the forward strand.
GACGTCGTCGGTGGGGGTGTGGTTGTCGTTGGATTACTCCCAGATCCCCACCGGCGGCCTCTTTGTCGAGGAGCGCTTGAAGGCGTATCTGTGGACCGATTGCCTGCAGTCGATCGGTGGGGGCCCGGTGGTGTGTGCGACCCGGGAGCCGTTGGATGCGGTCAATGACCTGGCTACCAAGACCCTGACGGTCCATCTGCGGGATTCGTTGGCGACTTCGAGTGTCCCGGAGGTGATGCCGCTGGTGAGCCTGCCGTGGGGGTTTGGTGCTTCGGGGTTGGCGGTGTACCGCTGGTCGGGTGGCGGGGGTGTGGTATCGGCCGACAGTGGTTCGGATGGCCCGTCGGGGGATTTCGGGTCGTCGCCGTTGGCGATGATCGCCGATTATCAGGTGAGCCTGCAGACCGGGTCGTTCTCGACGTCGTATCCGTTCCCGTTGGTGCCGGCGGCTGGGGGTGGGACCCCGTCGGTGGGGTTGTCGTATGACTCGGGTTCGATTGATGGGATGAATCCCAATCGCAACACCCAGGGTGGGGAGGTCGGGTTGGGTTGGTCGCTTGGGGCGGGGGGTTCGATCACCCGCGAATTCGTCGAGTGCACCGACGTGCAGGCGGTGGGTGATTTGTGTCCGATGGGGGATGCGTACTCGTTGAATCTGAATGGGGTGGGTTCCGCTTTGGTGCGGGCCGATGGTTCAGCGTTCCACAACCAGTCGCCGCACAACAACTCGGGTGAGTTCCGGTTGGCGGATGATCCGTATTGGCGGGTCGAGTTGAAGACCTCGACGTACAACATCAACGCTGACGTGGACAACGAGTGGTGGGAGGTCACCACTCCTGATGGCACCAAGTATCGGTTCGGGCGGGACCAGTACGGGCAGGATTCGGTCTGGTGGGTGCCGATCTATTCGCCGTCGGGTACCGCGTATGCGTGGTGTGACACGGTCCCGTCGGGGTATCTGGGCGGGACGTGCCCGAAGGCGTGGCAGTGGAACCTCGATGAGATCGAGGACCCGAATGGGAACATCACCCGCTTCTACTACGACACCGAGATGAACTACTTCTCCGCCCGTACCGGACCGGTGTACTACAACAGCCTGGAGTATGTGCGGGCTGGGTATCTGGAGCACATCGAGTACACCATCCACGATGATCACGATGACCCGAACGCCCGGGTGGTGTTCACCTACGGTGACCGCTGCGACCCCGACGCCTCGAACTGCGGTGCCCACACCCAGTCGGACTGGCCGGACACCCCGTGGGATCTCAAATGCACCGGGTCGGTGGCGTGTGAGGAGGACCCGACGTTCTGGATGACCCAGAAGTTGGAGGCCGTCGAATCCCAGGCATGGGACCCCGATGCGGGGACCAACGGGGAGTGGGTGCCGGTGGACCGGTGGGAGCTGTCCCAGGATTGGGATACCCCACCGTTGGATGATGAAGACGACGAGTCGCTGCCTCGGATGTTCCTGGATTGGATCAAACGGGTCGACGCTACGGAGGCATCGAGTGACTATCTGTTGACGTCGTATGACTTCGTGTGGTTGGAGAACCGCACCCACTTCGAGAACATGACCGGCACTGATGGGATATCACCGATGCGGATGCCCCGGGTCGATGAGATCACCAACCCGTTGGGTGGGGTGATCGATGTCACCTACGGCATGTCACACGACTGCGAGGAGGCCACCGCAACCACCGCTGATGACTACGACGGGAACGACCCTTACACGAATATCCGGGATGAGTGCGACCAGTACTGGACCCAGTGGTATGACGAACCGTTGGGGACCCCGGATATGTTCAACAAGTGGAAGGTCAAGAAGGTCACTCGTTCCGAGACGGATGGCGGCCCGGCAGTCGAGACCGACTACGAGTATGTGGATCCACCGGATTGGCATCACCAGGTCCTCAAGGGTTGGACATGTGGGGGGTTCTGGTCCGATTACCGGGGGCATCAGACGGTCCGGGAGATCGATGCCGGTTCGGGCCGTTACACCGAGCACCGGTTCTTCCAGGGCATGGATGAGGATCACGGCTGTAACGACACACCGTTGGATCGCGACATCGCCCTGTCGGATTCGACGACACCTGAGGACCTGCCGCAGTATCGGGGGAAGGTCGCTGAGGTCACGGTGTATGACGGTGACCCCGACGGGTCGGGGGTGATGCTGTCGCGCACCATCACCACCTATGACGGGCCGGTCGAAACCGTCGACGACAAGGCCTGGTTCGTGGCGCCCGACAACATCACCACCACCCAGTTCGGGGACACCGAGGATGACCTGACCACCAAGGTCTCCTACACCTACGACGCTCATGGGAACGTCACCCAGGAGATGCACCACGGGGAAGTCGGTGTGGCTTGGGATGAACGCAACATCCACACCCAGTACGTGAAGAACACGTCGGCGTGGATCCTCAACACCCCCAAACGGGTCCGGGTGAGACAGGGGCTCACCACCACGGGGACGGTGCTGGGCGGCTCCGACTACTACTACGACGGGCACACCGGTCTCTCCACCGCCCCCGATGCGGGGAACCCAACCGAGGTCCGTGTCTATTCGGAGGTGTCACCGGACGTCGAGTATGTGGTGACGATCACCGACTACGACTCGATGGGCCGCCCGTCGATTGTCTGGGATCCCCGGGAGGATGTCGCCAACCGGGATAGTGACTGGGACGATGACGGGCAGTGGGACGCCCGGACCCTGTTCGGCTTTGATTCGAACAGCGGGGCGACGATCCGGGTCCGTCACAAGGGCCCCGATACCCTCACCAGCGACAACTACTACGAGTATGACTGGCGGGGGGCGGTCACCCGGATCATCGGACCCAACACCGACGACCCCGGGAGCCCGGTCCCGACTACCGATGAGGTCACCGACGCCGTCTATGACTGGGCGGGCCGTCTCATCGAGGTGTGGAACCCGGGTCGGGATCGCACTATGAACACGGCGAGCACCACCTACATTTACACGATCCATGACACCGCACCGTCACGGATCCGTACCAAGACGGTGATGAACGGTGGGGCCGGCACCGTCTCCGGTTTCGAGTACTTCGACGGGTTCGGGCGCCCGATCCAAACCCAGGTCGGCTACCCCGCCACCACCGCCACCTCCTCGGTCACCTCTGTCACCTACGACGATTCGGGGCAGGTCCAACGCCAAACCGCCCCCTACCAGGTCACGGTGGCGGCCGGCACCTCGTTCCGGGAGATCACCTGGTCTGCCGTCAACCAGTACACCCAAACCGGATACGACGTGCTGGGGCGGGTCACCCGCCAAGCCACCCATCGCGGCGGGAACCAGATCGACGAACTGTGGGAGACCCTCAGCGTCTACGACGTCGGGAAGACGATCGTCACCGACCCCAACGGCAACGACACCACCACCTACACCGATTCTTACGGGCGGGTCATCAAGGTCACCCAGGAGTACTACGACGGGCAATCGACCCGCTCCATCGACACCGAATATCACTATGACCGGCGGGACCAGTTGATCCGGGTCGAGCCACCGGGGATCACCGGCGACATCGAGATCACCTATGACCTGATGGGCCGCAAGACCACTCTCGATGACCCCGACACCGGCCTGTGGACCTACTCCTACGACACCCGAGGGAACCTCACCGCCCAGGGGCAGGACTGCACCGACAACGGGGGCACCATCACCTGTCAGACCACGCTCACCACCACCTACGACGCTCACAACCGGCCCCGCACCCTCAGTGAGGGGAGCACCGAACTGGCCGAATGGACCTACGACAACACCGGTATCGACAACGGACTGGGGCGCCTCTACCGATCCACCGTCGACGACAGCACCGACACCGCCAGGATCACCGTTGGCGGCTACGACCTGATGGGACGGGTCACCTCCCGAACCTGGCGGATCAATGGCGTCAACTACCCGGTCGCCTGGACCTACTACACCGGCGGGCAACTCGCATCGATCACCTACCCCGACGGCACCAACAACGGTGTCGGGGAGACCGTCACCTACGGCTACGACGACACCGGCCGCCCCCAGACCCTCACCGGGGACGGCACCTACAGCAACGACGACTACGTCACCGACGCCACCTACACCCCCCAGGGGACGCCGTCGGTCCGTTACCTCAACGACGCCGACACCGGCAGCGACTACCTGCTGCGCCAATGGATCTGGGACCCCGACACCCTGCGGCTCGACGAACTCTGGGCCGGGAGTCCCCTGGCGGGGACCGCCCCGCAGGTCAACATCCAACGCCTCGAATACGAGAACCACGACCAGATCGGCAACATCACCCGGATCCGGGACTACCGAAACCAGAGTCAACGTCAATGCTACGAATACGACGACATCAACCGGCTCACCCGCGGCTACACCGGCAACGACACCTGCACCGCCGTCAACAACAACCGGGGTGACGGCATCTACGACCAGACCTTCACCTACGCCGACTCGGGCAACATCACCCAACTCGGATCGATCACCGACTACACCTACGGGGCCGGTAGCGCCGGACCGCACGCCGTCACCACCGCCGACGGCATCACCTACACCTACGACAACCTCGGCAACATGAAGAAAGCCATCGCCGCCACCACCACCACCTACACCTACAACGACCGCAACCAACTCACCAACATCGGCTTCACCGGCGGCACCGGTCTCGACATGGTCTACGACGCCGACGGGAACCGGGTGCAACGCACCCACCGGTACGCGATGGAGGAACCAACCGACGTCACAACGACCTACTACATCGGTGACATCTACGAGATCATCTACGCCGACGCCCCCGGTGGCGGCACCACCAGCACCCGGACCAACTACACCTTCGGCGGTGACCACATCGCAGTACGGGCCGACGGCCCCACCGACACCCTCACCTACCTCTTCGGTGACCACCTCGGATCCGTCGCCGTCACCTACGACCCCGACCACCAGACCCTCAACCGCCAGAACTACCACCCCTACGGGGCCCCCCGAGGCACCCCCGGCACCCTCCCCTCCGACCACACCTACACCGGCCAAATCGACGACCCCGGCGCCCTCATGTACTACGGGGCCCGCTACTACCAACCCGGCATCGGACGCTTCACCCAACCCGATTCGATCATCCCCGGGCCCGGTGATGGACAGAGCTACAACCGATACATGTACGTCCGAGGCAACCCAGTGATGGCCAACGACCCAACTGGGCACACCTTCAACTTCCAGGGAGTGCAGGGCGGCGAGAGCAGACTTCCTCGCTACAGACCAGAACCAGGCGAAGTGCTCGAGGTTCCCCGTGACGAGTGGCAGCAGGCCGTAAGCGACGAAGACGAAGACATGAAACAGCTAATCCCAGAAGACGCCATGTACTGGGAGGACGTGAACGCGGTCTACATCTTCCTTCACGGCGACGAAGACCTCGTGTATGAACTCGCCGGAGTGGACCCGTACCCCTGGGACACCACGCCATCCAGTTTCAATATCCCCAGGTGGATTGGGGACCACTGGGATGAGGTTGCCGTCGTTGTCGCGGCTGGTGTCTGCACCGCCGCAACTGCTGGCGGCGGTGCACCAGCCTGCACGTATGCGGCCTTGACCCTGTTCACAGCCAGGGAAGTCGATATCGCTCTAGCCAGCGATTCCTGGGGTGAGTTCCTCGGCAACACGGCCTACAACGGGCTCACTACCCTGGTCCTCGTCATGGCACCAGCCAGCATCGGGCCGAGCGTCGCACAAGGCATGGATAGCTTTGCGCCAGCCTACGTCCTATCAGGCATGGTGAATGTCATCAACGTCATCTTCACTTTCCTGGGTCCGAGAATGGTGGGAGATGACTATCGACATTGAGAGGCCTGATGGACCGGCATAGCGCGGGGGGGGTAACGCGACGGTCGGGGTCGGCCTATGGTGGTCCGCGGAGGGTGCTCTACCAAGAGTCGCGTACCCCGTATGTCCTGATCTGGTTGATGTGTCTCATCTACGGGGTGAGATGGATCGTTGACCCTTCCTACCCGCGCGGTGTTTCCACCTGGCTGGGATGGATCCTTCTTGGTCTTGCCTCGTACCTCTGGCTCTGGCGTTCTCGGAGAATCGGCGTGAGTGTCTCCGGGAAGACCGTGCTACATCTCGACGGGCTCTTCTCGTCGAAGTCAATCCTGATTGAGGAGATGACTGAAATCAGGTGCCCGCCGCGGGGCCCGCTCATCATCGTGACGAAAGCGGGCCGGGAGACTGCGGTCCGTGTGGCACCAAGGTGGGGGCCAAATCGCGATCGCCTATTCCGAGACCTCCAGGCCCAGCTTCTCTCCCAGTGAACCGCGCTCCAGCGGGCCTGCGTTGGTAGAGGCGCGCCCGACCACGTGTCCCCCGCCGATATGCGATCCTCACGCCCTCCCCCGGAGGCTGGGGCGCGGCCGTACATGGGATCCCTCTCATACACGGTTTTCGCGCCGTCCCTCAGGCGGGGGCGCGGTCGCACATAGCGGCCCGCTCATATGCGATCTTCGCGCCGTCCCTCAAGCGAGGACGCGGTCGCACATAGCGGCCCGCTCATATGCGATCTTCGCGCCGTCCCTCAAGCGAGGACGCGGTCGCACATGGCGGCCCGTCATATGCGATATTCGCGCCGTCCCCCAAGGGACGGCACGGCGGGGGTAGCGTGCCCCTCGTTCCCCTCCCCATGGGGACGGTCGCTCGTCCTGGCGGGCCGAGAGGATTGCTCTCAGCACCGTGAACGGCCCCTCACCGGTGCTCCGGTACCCTCTCCCGGGTGAAGCGAGCCATCACCCTGACCACCCAGCGCTTCCCCGGGGCGCCCCGGCATCACCTACACCTACGACAACCTCGGCAACATGAACAAAGCCAAAGACGGCACCGTCACCGTTGCCACCTACACCTACGACGAGCGCAACCAACTCACCAACATCGACTTCACCGGCGGCACCGGTCTCGACATGGTCTACGACGCCGACGGGAACCGG
>JAHJML010000311.1 GCA_018821365.1 Actinomycetota bacterium
ATGCGCGTGCGGTGCTGGCCAAGTGAGCGCAGCGTGCAGTCGCCTTCGAGAACGAGCATGGGCATGCCCTTTTCCTTGAGCGCTTCGCGCACGGCCGGCAGCCTGGCAAGATAGGGGTCGCAGAACTTCATCACGTGAGCGATAACGCCTTTGGCGCCGCAGCGCTGCGCATCGTCGAGCACCAGCCCGGCGAGCCGGCCGGGATCGGACGGCGCGATCGTGCGCGCGCAGGGCGGCCGCTCCAGCAGCGCCCGCGCAAGCTGCGCGAAAGGCTCGGACCCATGGTCGAATTCAACGGCCGTGATCTGCCTCGACCCGGTGCAGAGGCTGTCGGCCGCGATCCGGCACCCTGATTTTTCGAGAAGCTCGAACGCTTCCTCGTCGGGAAGCACGTTGCCGAAAAGATAGACAGGCACGCTGCCCGGCTTCTGCTCTTTCCCGGCCAGCTCTTCCTCGAGGGCCTGGAGGGCGGCAAGCGTTTCCTCCATGGGCCGCGTCACGGAGAGATTATGCGCGTGCTGCAGCAGCCTGCGGCCGCCGGCCGGCCCGATGCGGCCGATAGCCCTGTCCAGCGCGGCCAGCTTGAGCGCCAGCTCGTTGCAGGCTTTTACGCTGCGGCCGATGGTTTCGAGCGGCGCGTCCCGCCCCGACCATTCGAGCAGCGCGCGCCACAGCTGATCGAGCCCGAGGGCAAAAAAACCGACGGCCCTTTCGTCCGACAGGGACGGGATGTCCACCAGGATCGTCCTGTCCGCGGGACGCACCTGCCGCCAGCCGTCGATCAGCCGCCGCATGGACTCGCAGCTGTTCATGAAAACCACGCCCGCAAGGTCGGGCAGGTCCTCTGCCATGGCGCGATCGAGCACCCTCTTGACGTGCGGGCACATGTTGTCGTGCAGGATCGAGCCTGCCTGGTCCTGCGACTCTGTTACGGGAAGGATGCGAAAGGGCGTGAATCCCGCCGCGTGGATGAGGGGCAGGGGCGTGTAGGCGCAGGTGAAACCTATGAATTGTTTTTTGTCGTCAGTCATCAGCCGTTGCCTCCATGCGCGTTTGCAAGGACCTTGCGCAGCACGTCATTGGTGCGTTCGATATCCTCTTTTGAAATACCTTCAAATAAAATACCCAGAGTTTCATTCACCATGCGCATCACGGTTTTGCGAATGGTGCGGCCGGTGTCGGTCAGCTGGATGATCTGGACCCGGCGGTCATCGGGATCGGGAGAACGCGCCACGAAACCGTCGCGTTCCATCCTGTCGAGAAGGCCCGTCATGGTGGACGGCTCGAGCCCTGCGCAGCGTCCCAGGTCAACGGTTTTCACCCCTTCTTCGCGCCACAGGCACCACAGCACGCCAAGGTAGGAAGGCCTGACGTTTCTGACGCCGGCCGCGGAAAAAGCCTTCTTGAATGCCGAGGTCATTACGAGCGTTGCCCTGGACATGAGGTAGTAAGGGCAGTCTGTTGGGTAGACAAGCCCGATGTCCTCGCAGATAGTCATGTTGTTTTCCTCCGTATATTACTGTTCCGTAAACTATGTATACGTATAATCCGTATACGATCAAATGTCAAGCCGAAAAGCCGAAAAAGGTTTCAGAAATCTGTAAGATGTGCCGGGTCAGGAGGCGTGAAACGGCCCATTGCCGAAAATGCTTTCCCAGTTTTTACGAAAGGCATCCGATGAAACGCGCGGCGGCCCGCCGTGGCTGCTGTTTTTTTGAGCGGGCTTTTCCCTCCCGCTAAAGAGCACTTCCACGTCGTAGACAAGGGGCAGGGGTGTGGCGTGAAGGCGCGCCAGCTCCGAGCTTCCAATGTCCCTGCCCTCCTCGACAGGGCGGATCTCGGCCAGTCCGAGCCCTCCGCCGCACGAGCGGATGGCGCGCACGCCCTCGCCGTCATCGGTCGGGCCGTGAAGAAAGACCAGGTCGGAGGGCTTTTTTTCCTTTTCCCCGTTCACTCCGGTTATTATAAATCCGGGCCTGCGGCGGGTAAAGGTTTCTTTCATCTTTTTTTTCGGCTGCTGAATTCCGGTTGACCAAAGCCGTCAGAAATGGTGATATGGCAGCTGCAATGAATCAGCTGAAGAAAGCAGCGCTTGTCGTCCTCGCATGCCACCTCGGCGCCGCCGCTGCCGCGTGCGGCGCGAAAATGCCGGAGCCGGGGGAGCCGGGCATGCGCGGCGTGTGCGGGAATGCTCCGCCCGGAAGGCAGCACGTGGGCGTTATTGTGAGCGGGATCGACGCGACCTTCGAGCAGTTTCCGGTCACCGCGGCCCCGGGGAGCTTCGGCGTGATCATCGAGGAGAAGGACGGGTACCACAGGTTCTATTTTCACGACCCGGAAAGCACATCGCGCGTGGAGGTGGTCGCGGGCACGCAGGAGGTCCCTTCGGCCAAGCGCACCTTTTTCAACGTGACGCTTGCCACGGTCGAGAGCATGAAGAAGCTCGCGATTCATGATCCCTGCGCGCTCGTTCGCTTCGATG
>JAHJML010000061.1 GCA_018821365.1 Actinomycetota bacterium
CGGACAAATCATCTCCAAGGCATCCCCGAAGGAGCCGGTCGCCGCAAGAGTCACGCCCGCTGCCACCAGCCCACAGTCTGCCGATCAGCATCACCGACCGGCGGACACCATCCTCACAGTCGCCGCAGGCGACAGAGGGGGAGGTCGGATGCCCTGGTGGCGCGTCGGGGACCTCATGATCGTGCACCCCGCCTTCGAACTCCGACAACCGGCGCGTGCCGGGTCGTTGGCTCCAGCCAGGCATCCCTGCGGCACCCGGGAACGACCGCTTAGGGCTGCTTCCTTCCGGACCTGACCCGTTTCACGGCGTCCCGCCGCGCAGGACCCGGCCTTCGACACCACGTGCCCGGTGCTGGCCCGACCATCGGGAGCCCTCAGGCGGGGGGTCGGCCCCGCATCTAGAGGGTTTCGGGTTCAGGGCACCCCTAGCACCCCGCCCAGCACGATCGGGAGAAGCGTACCGGGTGCCAAGATGATGGGCGCCGAAACCAACCGAAGGCCGGGAGAGGTCCAGCGGCGGAGGGAGAGGGATTTGAACCCTCGAAGCAGGTTTCCCTACTTACACGCTTTCCAGGCGTGCGCACTAGGCCAGACTATGCGATCCCTCCTGGATCGACGATTGTAGGGGCAGCATGAGCCGACTCGACTGGACCACCGCCATGGGGCACGCCCTCGAGGAGGCGCGGGCCGCCGTCGCCCACGGCGACGTGCCGGTGGGAGCCGTCCTGGTGGATGCCGCCGGTGCAATCGTCGCCGCCGACCACAACCGGCGGGAGGAGCGGTCCGATCCGACCGCCCATGCCGAGATGCTGGTGTTGCAGGCGGCCGCCCGGGAACGCCGCGATTGGCGGCTGACCGGGTTGACGCTGGTCGTCACCCTGGAGCCGTGTGCGATGTGTGCGATGGCGGCGGTGTGGGCCCGGGTGGATCGGATCGTCTACGGTGCTGCCGACTCCAAGGCGGGGGCGGCGTGGAGTCTGTTCAACATCCCCCAGGACGAGCGCCTCAACCACTACTGCGAGTTGGTGGCCGGGGTCGAGGAAGGGGCCTGTGCGGCCCTGCTCGAGGACTTCTTCGGCTCACGACGCACTTGAGTCCGGCCCCCCGGCGGCCGACGGTACAATCGACCGCCGATCGATCGCCCCGGGCGATCGACCCCGTGGAGGGGTGGCCGAGCGGACGAAGGCGGCAGTCTCGAAAACTGTTGAACCGGATTTCCTGGTTCCGTGGGTTCGAATCCCACCCCCTCCGCAGGCAACCCCCGAGAGGGGTGGCCCGACAGCTCCCGGGAGGGATGGCCGAGCGGACGAAGGCGGCAGTCTTGAAAACTGCTGGGCCCCGCAGGGGTCCCGTGGGTTCGAATCCCACTCCCTCCGCCCGGCGCCCCTCTGGGAGCCGGAAGAGTGTGCGGCGGTCGGGTGACGGTTGGGGTCGGACCCTCGGGTTCGCATCCGCAGCCACATCTGCGGCCTCCGCCCGGCGCCCACCTGGGAGCCGGGAGAGTGTGCGGCGGTCGGGTGACGGGTTGGGATCGGACCGTCGGGTTCGAATCCGCAGCCACATCTGCGGCCTCCGCCCGGCGCCCACCTGGACGCCGAACCTAGGAGAGGTGGCCGAGCGGTCGAAGGCGCTCGCCTGCTAAGCGAGTAGGGGGTTTAGAGCTCCCTCGAGGGTTCAAATCCCTCCCTCTCCGCCGGATCGACGGGCGGCCCCGGCCGCCCGTCGGCCTACGACGCCCAGTCGGCGACCAGTTCGCCGAGCAGGTCGAGTGGAACCGGACCCGCCTCCAGCACGACGTCGTGGAATCCTTTGATGTCGAAGCGAGCGCCCATCAGGCGCTTGGCTTCGTCGCGCACCCGGAAGATCTCCCGCTGTCCGATCTTGTAGGCGAGCGCCTGCCCGGTGTACCCGATGTAGCGGTCCACCTCGTTGACGATGTTGTTGGGAGCCTGCGGGGAGTTGTCGCTCAGGTAGTCGATCGCCTGCTGGCGGCTCCACCCGAGGGCGTGCATCCCGGTGTCGACCACCAGGCGGCCCGCCCGCCACGAGTCGAACGACAGGATCCCCATCCGCTCCAGGTCGCCCGAGTAGAGGCCCATCTCGTCTGCGAGGCGCTCGGTGTAGAGGCCCCACCCCTCCACGTACACGGTCACCATGCCGTTCTTGCGGAACGCCGGGAGGCCCTCGACCTCCTGGGCGATCGCCAACTGCAGGTGGTGGCCGGGGACGCTCTCGTGGAAGGCGAGCGCCTCGGACTCGTAGCGGGTCCGGGTGGTGGGTTCGACGGTGTTGATGAAGAACGTCCCCGGGCGTGACCCGTCGCCGGCCGGGGGCAGGTAGAAGGCGAGCGGAGCGTCCTTGGCCCCCACCTCGGGGACCTCCGCCATCACGCACGGCGCCTTCGGCTGGGTGCCGAACCAGTCGTCGAGCGCGGCGGTCGCCCGATCCAGGGCGCTCTTGGCGGCCGCCTTTACCTGCTCCGACGTCTCGAAGCGGAGCGCCGGGTCGTTGCGGAGGCGTCCGTAGATCTCCTGGAGGTCGTCGACACCCAGCACCGTGCTCCCCAGGGTGCGGTACTCGTCCTCCAGTGCGGCGATCCCGTCGAGTCCGATCTGGTGGATCTCGGGGGCCCCAAGGTTCAGCGACGTGTACCGGTAGATCGCCCGTTGGTAGATCTCCTCGCCGTCGGGGAGCCAGCAGACGCCGGACTTCTCCTGCGGCCGGGACTCACCGAGGACTTCGTCGGCCAGTGCCGCCCGGTAGCGGCCCACGCCGGGGCGGACCTCCCGGCGCCCCTGCTCGGCCATCCGTTCCCGCCAGGCTCCGATCTCGCCGTCGCCCATGCCCTCGGGAG
>JAHJML010000062.1 GCA_018821365.1 Actinomycetota bacterium
CCGTTCCCGCCGCGGCAGCGGCGCCGGCCGCACCCGCCCCGGCGCCCTCCCAACTGCCGCCGATCCCGGCCGGGGTCGACACCCAGCGCCTGCTGACGGTGGTGCAGGCTCGGGCGATCCAGGGCGCCAAGAGCCAACCGGTCGACAAGGTCAACGTGTGGCCGCACCTGCTCGCCATCGAGTTCGTGGCACTGCTGGTGGTGCTGGCGCTGCTGATCGTCTTCTCGGTGTTCCAGGACGCCCCGCTGCTGGAGTTGGCCAACCCCAACGCCCAGCCCAACCCGTCCAAGGCTCCCTGGTACTTCCTCGGCCTCCAGGAACTGTTGTCGTACTTCGACCCGCAGATCGCCGGCGTGCTGATCCCCGGCCTCGGCCTCGCCGGGTTGGCGATCATCCCCTTCATCGATCGAAACCCGAGCACCCGGCCGTCCAACCGCAAGTTCGCCATCATGGTCTTCACCTTCTTCGTGGTGGCGGCGGCGATCCTGACGATCATCGGCTCCTTCTACCGGGGCAAGGGCTTCAACTTCACGTTCCCCTGGAGAGACGGGATCTTCTTCGACCTATGACCTCAGTACTCGTGATCGTCTTCATCTCGGTCGCCGCCCTGCTGGCCGCCGCGGTGTTCGCCGTCGCCTTCCGACGCGGCGCCCCCGTCGCCACCAAGACCGCTGCCCGTCCCCAACGGCCCGGCATCGATAGGGACGTCCTCGAGGAGACACCCGCCGCCGCAGCAGCCACCGGAGAGGAACCGGTGCCGGTCGACCCATTGCAGGCCCGCGCCCAGGTGACCAAGGGCGAGTACGACGTCACCCGGCGCCAGTTCTTCAACCGGGGCATCTACGGGATCTTCGGCCTGTTCCTGGCCCAGTTCGGCATCGCCGGACTCGCCTTCATGTGGCCGAGGCTGACCGCCGGCGGTTTCGGCAGCAAGATCAGCGCCGGGCCGGTCGCCGACATCCTCGCCGCCGTCTACACCGAGGACGGCAGGGTGAAGCCGTTCTTCGTGCCCGCCGCCCAGTCCTATGTCCTCCCCTTCAACGGCAACCAGGAGGAGTCTTCCTTCGCCGGGTTGCCGGTGGTCGCCGAAGGCCTGATGGCCATCTGGCAGCGGTGCGTCCACCTGGGCTGCCGGGTGCCCGAGTGCGCTTCGTCACAGGGCTTCGAGTGCCCGTGCCACGGCTCCAAGTACAACTACCACGGCGAGTACGAGGACGGGCCCGCCCCCCGCAACCTCGATCGGTTCGTCGTCGCCGTCAACGACGCCGGCGAGTTGATCATCGACACCGGCCAGGTCATCCAGACCGCCCGGTCCTCCGTCAAGACCGCCGAGTATCCCCAGGGGCCGTCATGCCGCTGAACGAGGCAGGCTGACCATGGGCACCGGCGCCGTCGTCCTCGGCCTGGCCGTCATCTCGGTGCTGGCGTGGGTGGGCTTCCTCGCCCAGCGCAGCCGGGTGCGGCGCCGCCATGAGGCCGACCCGCTCAATCAGTCCTTCTTCATGGACGACGACACCATGGAGACCAGGCGGCTCAACGGGATCCTGTCGTCGGCCCTGGTGGCCACGGTGGTGCTGGCGATCATCATGCCGGTCTACTACCTCAGCGAGTCCGGCCGCCAGGAGGCCGCCGCCGCTCGCTTCGACGAGATCGCCGTCGAGCGCGGCCACGAGTGGTACCTGGAGTTCCAGTGCGGCGACTGCCACGGGCCGTCGGGAGGCGGCGGCGGCGCCGACTTCGTGGAGGCCCGCAGTGGGCTGACCACCTCGTGGGCGGCTCCGTCGATCGACGACGTGCTGTACCGCTACACCCCCGACGAGGCCCGCTTCTGGCTGGTCTACGGCAGGGCGGGCACCCCGATGCCGGCCTGGGGCGCCGAGGGAGGCGGCCCGCTCAACGAGCAGCAGATCGACGAACTGCTCGCCTACCTGGACCACATCACCATCTCGCAGCCCGAGATGGTCGGCCAGGCCGACTCCAAGGTCGACCTGGCGCTCGCTCGCCTGGTCGGGGCCGATGACTCGGTGGCGGCCCTCATCGAGCGCCAGCAGGCCGAGATCGACGCCCTGGCGGCCGCCCCCGGCCAGTTGGACCTGATCGGCGACGCCACCGACCGCCTCGAGGCCCTGCTCACCAACCCCGCCACCTGCACCGCCGCCTCGGCGGCGCTCTACTCCCTCCCCTGTGACGATCCGGGGGCCGACGGCGACGGCGACGGCCTCACCGACGCCGCCGAGATCGGGTTGACCGGCCTGCTCGCCGAGGTGATCGCCACCGCCCCCGCCGGCGACCCGGTGCTGGTCCTGCAGCCGTTGTCCTTCGATCCCGCCAACCCCTACACCACCGGGAGCGGCGGCACCCCGATCGCCGACCTCGAGGGGGCCAAGGTCGCCATCACCGAGGTCGACAACATCGTCAGGAACCTGAACCTGGCGGTGGCCAACGCCGATCTGCTGGCCGCCGGGGCCGCCAAGGGCCTGGCCTTCCTCGAAGAGGCGGCCGCCGCCCGGCGGTGGGCATTCGATTTCGAGTCGCTGGCGGATGCCTTCGACGGTGACGCCGCTGCCGCACAGCGTGCCGCCGGACTCTTCAACGGCTACTGCGCCCGGTGCCACACGGCCGGATACTCGGCGGGGGTCGCCTTCACCAAGGAGGCGGGTTCGGGGGCGTTCGGCCCCTCACTGCGGGGCGGCCGGTCGATCACCCAGTTCCCCGAATTCGAGGACCAGTTGGACTTCATCATCGAGGGGTCCGAGAACGGCAAGCAGTACGGGGTCAACGGGGTCGGCCGCGGCTGGATGCCCGGTTTCGGCCCGGTGCTCTCCGAAGCGGACCTGCGTCTCATCGTCACACTCGTGAGGGCATTGCCATGACCCAGCGACTCCGCACCGACGGGCGAGGCATCAGCACCTTCCAGTGGCTCGGCATCGCCGCCACCGTGCTGGTGCTGCTGTCGCTGATCCCCCAGTTCCGGGCCCTGCTCGACGTGGCCTACGAGCACCTGGTGGGCAAGAACAACCTGGGCCCCGACGGCCAACCCGCCCCCGGGGTGCTGGTGCGGGGCATCATCGTCGGCGTCACCTCGCTGGTGGTGTTCGTCGGCAGCATCTTCTTCATCAACTTCACCAACCTCGGCAAGCGCCTGGCGTTCCTGGTGACCGGGGCCGCCTTCTTCGGGTTCATGGCGATGGTCGGCCTCTTCTACTCCCTCTACGCCCCTCGCGGGCTGCGGCCCGCCTCCATCGAGGGCCTCAACGCCTTCCAGTTGCGGATCCTGCCGGGAGCGCTGATGCTGGGGTCGCTGATCCTCTTCGCCATGTTCGTGACCGCCCTGAGCCGCTACGACCAGGAGCAGACGGACTCCGCCAAGTAGCGGTTCGCCCGCATAACTACTGGCACCGTGGTATAAACCCGCTCAACCGGCATCGCAGTTCCGCCTTCCTTGGCGGACGGCCGGTTCTCCAGAGGGGGGAATTCGTGCAGACTTTGGTGACTCGACTCCGCCGCGCATCCACCGCCGCAGCCTCCCTGCTGGTCGCCGCCCTCCTGCTGCTGCCATCGGCAGCCGAAGCCGCCCTTCCTGCCGATGCGCCCTGGTTCCACCCGTTCGGCGCCGCCGGCGGTGACACCGCCCACGACGTGGCGATCGACTCCTCCGGCAACTCCTACGTCGCCGGGGTCTTCTCGGGAACGGTCGATTTCGACCCGGGCGCCGGCACCACCAACCTGACCGCCACCGGCGACGACGTCTTCGTCGCCAAGTTCACCCCCGCCGGCGACCTGGCCTGGGCCTTCAAGGTCGGCGGGACCAGCAACGAACAGCCCCCGTCGATCACCCTGGACGGCTCCGGCAACCCGGTCGTCGCAGGAACCTTCGGGGGGACGGTCGACTTCGACCCGGGAGCGGGAGTCGTCAACCTGAGCGGCAGCCTGTGGGAAGGCTTCGTCGCCAAGTACACCACCGCCGGTGCTCTCTCCTGGGCTCGCCAGTTGGGCGGATCGGGCAACGACTTCGCCACCGGGGTGGCGGTGGATTCCTCCGGCAACACCCATGTCACCGGGTCGTTCCAGGTGACGGCCGACTTCGACCCCGGGGCGGGCACCGCCAACCTGACCAGCTTCGGCCAGACCGACGTGTTCCTGGTCAAACTCGACAACACGGGTGGGTTCTCCTGGGTCAAGCAGTTCGGCGGCACCGACTGGGACTACTCCGAACAGGTGGCGGTCAACGCCTCCGGCGCCATCGCCATCACCGGGCTCTTCTGGGGGACCGCCGACTTCGACCCCGGTGCCGGCACCGCCAACCTCACCAGTGCCGGCATCAGTGACGGGTTCATCGTCCGGTTGTCGGCGAGCGGCGACCTGGCCTGGGCCGGGCGGTTCGGCAGCGCCGCCGGGCGGGACGAGGCGGCCGGGGTGGCGGTCGACACGGCAGGGATCACCCACGCCACCGGGCACTACTCGGGCACCATCGACGCCGACCCCGGCGCCGCCACCACCAACCTGACCAGCAACGGGGGCGACGACGCCTTCCTCGTCAAGATCGGCGCCACCGGCAACCTGGTGTGGGCCCGCACCCTCGGAGGCAACAGCACCGACTACGGCATCGGCCTGGCGGTCGACGCCACCGGAACGTCGTATGTCACTGGCCTGTTCTACGGCACCGCCGACTTCGACCCCGGCGCCGGCACTGCCAACCTCACCAGCCACGGGACCGCCGACGTGTTCGCCGCCCACTTCGACGCCTCGGGCAACCTGATCTGGGCCCGCGGCTGGGGCGGCACCGCCTCCGACATCGGCTACGGGATCGACGCCGCCGCCTCCGGCTTCAGCACCGTCACCGGCCGGTTTGCGGGGACGGCCGACCTCGACCCCGGTCCGGGGACCCTCGAGGCGACCAGTGCCGGCGGCGACGACGCCTTCGTCTCCCACCTCCCTCCCGACCGGGACAACGACGGGGTCGGCGATGCCACCGACAACTGCCCCGACGCCGCCAACACCGACCAGGCCGACAACGAACCCGACGGGATCGGTGACGCCTGCGACCCCGACGACGACAACGACACCGTCCTCGACGGCGACGACGCCTTCCCCTTCGACGCCACCGAATGGGACGACACCGACAGCGACACCGTCGGCGACAACAGCGACAACTGCCCCCTCGCCGCCAACGCCGACCAGGCCGACCAGGACGGCGACGGCATCGGCGACGTCTGCGACCCCGACCGCGACGGCGACCTGGTCGACAACGACACCGACAACTGCCCCGATCACTACAACGCCACCCAACGGGACCGGGACAAGGACGGGACCGGGAACCCCTGCGACCCCGACCGCGACGGCGACCTGGTTCCCAACACCACCGACAACTGCCCCGACGCCAGGAACGCCTCCCAGGCCGACAAGGACGGGGACGGGATCGGCAACCGCTGCGACCCCGACCGGGACGGCGACCTGGTCCCCAACACCACCGACAACTGCCCCAACGCCAGGAACGCCTCCCAGGCCGACCAGGACAAGGACGGCATCGGCAACCGCTGCGACCCCGACCGGGACGGCGACCTGGTCGACAACCCCCTCGACAACTGCCCGGCAACCCACAACCCCAGCCAGGCCGACAAGGACAGGGACGGGATCGGCAACAAGTGCGACCCCACCCCCGACGGCGACCCGGCCTGACCAGGACCGCGGCGAAGGGACCGGGGATCGATCCCCCCGGCCTCTCTGCCGACACCAGTTCACCGAAAGGGGACTGGCGTGTGCTCAGAAGCCCTCCCGATGGGCTGCGTAGGCCTCTGTCGGGCGGGTTTCGTACCTCTGCCAGGGACTCGATGAAGCACCGCGTGACCCCTTGCGCGCCTGCTTCGGAGAGTACGGAACAGTACCGAATTGGTACGGTGTTGGCTATGTGTACTTCTCTGGGTTACAAAAGCGTACCATTCTGGTACTGTTCTATTCATGCGAACCTTCGAAAGGCTCTTGGAGCCCGCCACCTTCCAACACGGGTACGTCACTACACGCGATGCCGTGGAAGTCGACGTGCCCCCAGTAGAGCTTCGCAAGCTCGCCCACCGTGGACGCCTCACGAATGTCATGCACGGTGTGTACCGGGTCAACGCCATGCCCTACACCAAGAACGACGAGCTCATGAGGGCTGTCCTGTGGCCCGGGAGAGAGCGAGCCGTCATCACCCACCAGACCGCGCTGTTGCTCTGGGAACTCGCGGACGTGAGCCCGACCAAGATCGACATCGCGGTCCGGGGCCCGCACAAGCCACGGCGGCGCGGCGGAGAGAAGTACCGAGTCCGTGTTCTGAGGATCGACCCGGCTGATGTCGACTATGTCGACAACATCCCGGTGGTCATCCCAGAGATCGCGATCGTGCAGGCCGCCGAGGCGGGCGCCCCGCGCCGGTTCATCGAGCAGGCAATCAGGACTGCTCGGAAGCGCGAGCTGTTTGGTCGAGAGACCGAAGCCGCCATTCGCGACAAGCTTGGCATCATCGGATGACCAGGGACCGAGGACGGCCGGCGAAGAACATCCAAGGGATCAATCGGTGGCTGCAGAACTGGGCGGACGACACCGGCGAGCTGTCTGGGAGACTCCGTCATCGCGTGGGCGTCATCGCGGTCGCGACCATGCTTCACGGCCGCCGGGGTAAGGACGGTGAACCCCTCTTCTTGCTGAAGGGCGGATCTGCTCTGGAGCTCCGCTACGGAGCGAAAGCACGGGTTTCCCGTGACGTGGACCTCGCCTACCAGGGCAACCTGGAAGAGATCGTCGGCCAGCTCAAGGCTGCGGCCGTTACCGGCTGGCCGCCCTTCCAGGCCGCCGTACGGGAGCCCCAGGAACTCAACATTCCCTGGGCCAACGTCTCTGGATATCGCGTCGACGTGAAGCTCTCCTACGCGCAGCGCCCATTCATGACCATGAGTCTCGAGATCGTGACGACCCCAGTCGCAGGCACCGAGCTTGTCGACACCATCTCACTCAGTCCGGTGGGCCTCGATCCGCCAGAAGCCATCCCATGCCTGAGCCTGCCGTATCAGATTGCGGAGAAGATCCACGCCTGCACCGACCAACTCGATGGGGAGGTGGTCAACGATCGGGCCACCGACGTCATGGATCTCATCCTCATCGAGGACTTCTCCTTCCCTGACCGTTTCGCACTGCCCGATGTGAGGCTGGCCTGTATCGCGGTGTTCAACGACCGCGACCGACATGCGTGGCCCCCAGTTGTCGCAGCCCAACCAACATGGCCGGCGATATGGGCGCAACTCGTCGAAGACCATCAGTTCCATGTCAGCCACATCGACGAGGCCGTCGCCAGGGTCAACCAGTTCATCACGCGAATCGACTCAGCGTAGGTGTCGCCCGATTGTCCGGGTGTAATCCTTGGCTCCGAAACGTGTAATCGGGTCTCCCGGCCGACCGCGCACCGGCAGGTCAGATGATCGTGTGAGATACCGGCCGATCCCCCGGTCGATCCGTCCCGCCTCGACCGAAACCGTGCCGTCCGTCGGATCACGGTCCGACTCGGTCGCCGGCCGCGACGTTCCGACCTCCGAGGGCGCCGCCGTTCCTCTCAGGATCCCGACGCAAACTCCTGGTCCAGTATCGGGTCTAGCACCACGACCTGGTCGATCGCCGGGAACGGGTCGAGCACCGGGAACGGGTCGATGACCGGGCCGCGCCCCCCTTCATCCCGGAAGGTCTCACAGAAACCCCCCCAACCACCAGACGCCGCCACCGCCGGTCCGGCCCACGGATACGCGGCGGGAACCGATGCTCCCTGCATGCCCGATCCCCCATCGACGAGGTGGAGGACCGGACACAGGGCGACGGGCAGGCGGAGTTCGAACACCGTCTCCCCCTCCCGACGGTAGTAGGAGAGATCTCCGCCCATGGCCACGGCCAGGGTCCATGAGATGGTGAGCCCGAGGCCGAGTGATCCGGGCATGGTGGGGTGCAACTGGGCGTTCCGGTACGGCTCGAACAGCGATCCGATCATCCCGGGGCCCACCCCGGGCCCATCGTCGATGACCCGCACCACCAGTTCGGGACCGTCGACGGCGCCGCTGACCCGGCGGCGCTCCCCGCCGTATCTGATCGAGTTGACCAGGAGGTTGCGGAGGATCTGGCCGACCCGGACCGGATCCCCCACCGCCTCCAGATCGCCGGGCACGTCGATGTCGAACCGCACCTCGCCGGCACTCGACCAGGAGAGGTGTTCGATGGTGTCACGCACGATCTCCCCGATCGGGATGGGAACCGCCTTGACCGGGACCTTCCCGAAGCCTCGCCGGGCGGCGACCAGGAGATCCTCCACCAGGAACCCGAGGCTGGCGGCTTCCGCGGCGGCGAGGTCGAGCAAGGTTCGCTCCTCGCTGCCCTGGTCCGCGGTCGTCGTCTCCCGCAACACCTCCAGCAACCCGATCACGCTGGTCAACGGGGTCCTCAACTCGTGGGAGACCGCCGCGATCAACTGGTCGCGCATCCGAACCATCCTGACCATTTCCACCTCGGCGGTCACCCGGTCGGTCACGTC
>JAHJML010000063.1 GCA_018821365.1 Actinomycetota bacterium
TGTCGAGGGTGGCGCAGTTGCGCCCGACGTCCCCCAACCCGCCGAGGAAGGTGATCTCGACGGTCATGCGCGGCGGGCGGCCTCCAGTGCCACCCCGATTGCAGCCACGGTGTCGGGGGCCGCCGGGACCAGCGGGAGCCGCGGCTCGCCGACCGGCTCCCAGAAGGCGTTGAGCCCCCCCTTCACCGGCTGCGGATTGGGCTCGACGAACAGCGCCTGGAAGAGCGGGGCGAGCGCCAGATGGAGGGCGCGGGCCCGGTCCCAGTCTCCGGCCAGGGCCGCCGCCACCATCTCGGCCACCTGACGCCCTGCCAGGTGGGTGGCCACCGAGACCACTCCGACCCCGCCCACCGCCATCATCGGCAGGGTCAGGATGTCGTCACCCGAGTAGACGGCCAGCGCCTCGCCGGCCGCCACCTTGGTGCGGGTGGTGAAGGCCAGGTCGCCCACCGCATCCTTGACCGCCACGATCCGGGGGTGCTCGGACAGTCGGGCCAGCGTCTCGACCTCGATGAGACGCCCGGTCCGCGACGGGATGTTGTACAGCAGCACCGGCAGGTCGGTGGCATCGGCGATCGCCGAGAAGTGGGCGATCAGGCCCTCCTGGGAGGGCCGTGAGTAGTACGGAGTGACCGCCATCGCCCCGTGGCAGCCGGCGGCGGCCGCCTGCTCGGTCAATTCGACGGACTCCCTGGTGTCGTAGGTGCCGGTCCCGGCGACCACGACCGCCCGGTCGCCGACCGCTTCGACCACCGCCCGGAACAGCGCCACCTTCTCGTCGGTGCTCAGGGTCGGCGCCTCCCCGGTGGTCCCGCCGACGACGATGCCGTCGGATCCGTTGTCCACCAGGTACCCGGCCAATTCCCACACTCGGCCGTGATCGACGTTTCCCTCACCGTCGAAAGGGGTGATCATGGCGGTGAGAACGTGGCCGAACGGTGCGTTCATGGTTCCTCCGGGCGGGTTCTGGTGTGACGGTACCACCGCTAACCTCCTTGAAACGCCCCCCACCGACAACCGCGGGAATGGTCGAGATGTCTGCATTCGTCAAGGACGTGACTCAGGAAGCCTTCGGCGTCGAGGTGCTGCAGCGCAGCCACGAGGTGCCGGTCGTCGTCGACTTCTGGGCAGAGTGGTGCGGCCCCTGCCGCACCCTTGGGCCGGCGCTCGAGGCGGCCGCGGTGGCCTACGGCGGCGCCTTCGAACTGGTCAAGGTGGACGTCGACGCCAACCAGCAGTTGGCGCAGCAGTTCCGGGTCCAGAGCATCCCCACCGTCATCGCCTTCCGCGACGGTGAACCGGTCGGCCAGTTCATGGGCGCCATCGGTGAACCGCAGATCCGCCAGTTCATCGAGGACATCCTCCCCAGCGAAGCCGACAAGATGGTCGACCAGGCCCGTTCGCTGGTGATCGAGGGCGACGAGCCAAGGGCCGAGGAGATGTTCCGGGCCGTGCTGGAGCAGATACCCGATCATCCCGACGCCGGGACCGGATTGGCGGCGCTGCTCATCGCCAGGGGCGAGATCCCCGAGGCGCTCATCATGCTCGGCAAACTCCCCCGCAGTGCCGAGGTCGAACGACTCGAGGCCACCGCCCGCCTCAGCGGCGCCCGCAACGCCGATGTCTCCGAACTCGAGATCAGGCTGTCCGCCGATCCCGACGACGAGGACGCTCGCTTCGAACTCGGCCAGGTGCTCGCCGCCGAGGGCGAGTACGAACCGGCACTCGACTACCTGCTCGAGGTGGTCAAGGCGGGGGGGTCCCGCCGGGACAATGCCAGGCAGGCGATGGTCGATGTGTTCGGATTGCTCGGCCAGGACCACCCGCTCACCACCACCTACCGCCGGGCGCTGGCCAGCGCCCTGTTCTAGGACGGGTCAGAGACCGAGCAGGCCCTGGATTCCCACGGTCACCGGACGGGTGAGTCCCGCCACCGCTCGTATCCCCAGCAGCACCCCCGGCATGAACGCCGCCCGATCGGTGGTGTCGTGGCGGATCGTCAGCACCTCGCCCTCCGACCCGAGCAGGACCTCCTGATGGGCGAGCAGGCCGGGAAGCCGCACCGCATGGACCCGAACTCCCCCGGCGTCGGCGCCTCTGGCCCCCTCGACCAACTCGGCCGATTCGACGGCCCGCTCCTGGCGCCCGCCGGCCGCCCGCATGGCGGCGGCGGTGGCAAGGGCGGTGCCCGACGGAGCATCCGCCTTGCGGTCGTGGTGCAACTCGATCACCTCGGATGCCGCAAAGTGGGGGGCGGCCATCTCGGCGAATCTCATCATCAACACGGCGCCGATCGAGAAGTTGGGGACCACCAGGCAGTTGGGAGGCCCACTCCCCCACTGGATGGTCAGCGCCGCCAGTCTGGCCTCGTCGAACCCCGAGGTGCCGACCACCGCATTGAGGTTCATCTCCCGCCACACCGCCAGGTTCTGCATCACGACGTCGGGAGTGGTGAACTCGACCACGACGTCGGCCCCGGAGAGATCGGCGGGGTCGGCGGTGACGGCTCGTCCCCCGGCCGTCCCCAATCCACGCGGGTCGAAGCAGGCCGCCAACTCCAGGTCGGCGGCGGCGGAGACCGTGGCGGCCACCAGGCTCCCCATCCGCCCTGCTGCGCCCGAGACGGCTACCGAGATCATGTCAGATAGGGCTCCAGGTCTGCGGCGGCGAAGGGCCCGACCGCCCCGAGGACCCGGGGGCCGGTCAGGACGGTGCGCGCCACCTCGTGGACGTCGTCCAGCGTAACGGCATCGATCCGGGCGACGGTCTCGTCGAGCGAGAGATGCTGCACCCCGGTCAGTTCGTGGCGGCCGAGGCCGACCATCCTGCTGCTGGTGTCCTCCATCGAGAGGGCCAGCGATCCCTGCATGTTGCCCTTGGCGCGATCGAGTTCCTCGGCGGTGATCCCGCCCTCGATGACGACGGCCAGTTCATCGCGCACCAGCGACAGCACGTCGGGTGCCTGCCGGGGAGTGGTGCCGGCGTAGATGCCGTAGGCACCCGAGTCGGCGTACGGCATCCGGAAGGAGTAGACGGCGTAGGCCAATCCCCGCACCTCCCGAATCTCCCGGAACAGGCGCGACGACATGCCGCTGCCGAGGACGTGGTTGAGGATGCCGGAGGCGAACCGCCGCTCGTCGCCCCGTTTGATGCCCTCGCCGCCGATGACGAGGTGAGCCTGCTCGGTGTCCCTGGTGACGATGCCCACTGCCGGGGCGATCTCGGCGTCGTGGAAGTCGTGGTCCACCACCTCGCCATCCCAGTTGCCGAAGTGCTCCTCCACCATGGCGACCACTTCGTCGTGATCGAGGTGGCCGGCCGCCGCCACCACCACCGACGGGGCGTGGTAGCGGCGCTGCCAGAAGCCCTCGATGGTCTCCCGCGACATCGTGGTGATCGACTCGCGGGTGCCCAGCACCGGGCGGGCCAAGGCGTGGCCTCCCCACAGCGTCCTGGCGAACTGGTCGTGGGCGACGTCGCTGGGATCGTCCTCGTTCATGTTGATCTCCTCGAGAACCACGTTGGCCTCGGAGACGATCTCGTCGGGACGGAAGGCGGGCCGTTGCAGCATCTCGCCGAGCAGACCGACTCCCATCGGGAGGTCCTCGTCGCGGAGTTGCGCCCAGAAACAGGTGTACTCCTTGCTGGTGAAAGCATTGGAGCGGGCGCCGACGGCGTCGAACGCCTCGGCGATCTCCCGAGCGCTCAGGGTCTCCGATCCCTTGAACAAGAGGTGCTCGAGGAAATGGGAGCAGCCCGCCTCGGTGGGCGTCTCGTCGCGGCTTCCGGTGTCCACCCAGCAGCCCACCGAGATCGATCTCACGGAGGGCATGGTCTCGGTGATCACCCGCAGCCCATTCGGGAGGGTCGTCAGGTCGTGATCCATGAGCCGCTGATCATAGGGCCGGCCCGTTCCCTCGCAGGGAGCGTCGCCGAGTCGGCCGGCCGGCCCGGGTGAACCGGGCGGGGCCGGGCGCCGGCCCCGGCCGGGGTTGTGGGGTCCTACAATCCTCCGACCATGAAGGCGCCATCGATGGCCAGGGTGCTGGCGGGAACCGCCGCGGCGCTGTTCGTGCTGGCCCTCGCCACCCCGGCGCTCGCCCAGGACGGCGGCCAATCCATCAAGGGCAAGATGGAGTTCATCGACGGCGACGTTCGCCAACCGGTCGAGGGTGTCGAGATCCTGGTCCTCCACGACGGCACCCTGGTGGCCAGCGGCGTGAGCGACGCCGCCGGAGACTGGGAGATCCCGGTGCCTCCGGGCACCTATCGGGTCGAGATCGTCCTCGAGAGCCTGCCCGAGGGAGTCGGCCTCACCGACCCCGGGCGGCAGGTGCTCCCCGAGGTGGTGGTTCGCGACGGCCAGGCCAAGAGCGTGCGGTTCGCCCTCGGTCCGGGTTTGACGTCCGACGTGGGGACCTGGGACCGTGCCGCCGGGTTGTTCGTCATCGGCCTCAAGTTCGGGGCGATCGTCGCCCTCGCCTCGATCGGGCTGTCGCTGGTCTTCAGCGTCACCGGTCTGGTCAACTTCGCCCACGGCGACGCCGTCACCCTCGGCGCCGTGGCGGCCTTCTACTTCAACGCCTCCAACGCCTGGCCCGGGCTGCACTGGCACATCCTGCTGGCGGCGATACCCGCCATCGCCCTGACCGCCGCATTTGGGGGCGCCCAGGAGTTGCTCCTGTGGCGGCCGCTGCGCAAACGGCAATCGAGCCTGATCTCGATGCTGGTCATCTCGATCGGACTCGCCTTCACGATGCGGTACCTGATCCTGGTGTTCTTCAAGGGCCTGCCCCGGCCCTACACCAACTATGTCATCCAGGACAACATCAGCGTCCTGGGCGTGTCGCTGGTCCCCAAGAACCTGGTGATCATCGCCTTCACAGTCATCGTGCTGGCGGCGGTGGGACTGTTCCTGCAGCGCACCAAGCTGGGGACCGCCATGCGTGCCGTCGCCGACAACCCCGATCTCTCCGAATCGTCCGGCATCGACGTCAACCGGGTGGTGCTGGTCACCTGGGTGGTCGGCTCGGGCCTGGCCGGCCTCGGGGGGGTGATGTTCGGGATCTCCGAGCAGGTGCAGTGGGACATGGGCTTCAAACTGCTCCTGCTGATCTTTGCCGCCGTGGTGCTGGGCGGACTGGGAACCGCCTTCGGCGCGATGGTGGGCGGGTTCGTGATCGGGGTCGCCGTCGAGATGAGCACCCTGGTGGTGCCGACCGAGTTCAAGACCGTCATCGCCCTCGGGGTCCTCGTCGTGATGCTCCTGGTGCGGCCTCAGGGCCTGCTCGGCGACCGAGAGAGGATCGGCTGATGGACGTCGTCAAGGTCCTCATCGATGCCACCAGAGCGGCGGTGGGCATCCCGGCGGCCGCATTCGCCCTCTCCTCGATCGGGCTGAACCTGCAGTTTGGGTACACCGGGCTCCTCAATTTCGGCCACGTCGCCTCGATGCTCGTGGGCGCCTACGGGATGGCAATCACCGTCGAGATGGGCGGCTCACTGTGGCTCGGCATCCCGATCGGCGTGCTGTGCGCGGTGATGCTCGGCCTGCTCGTGGGCGCCCCCACCCTCCGGTTGCGGGCCGACTACCTGGCGATCGTCACCATCGCCGCCGCTGAGATGTTGCGACTGGTGGTGCGCTCCTCGCTGGCGGCACCGCTCACCAAGGGAATCTTCGGGATCCAGGCATTTGCCGACGAGTTCTTCGCCCTCAACCCCATTCCGAACGGCTACTACGGCATCGGGAGGCTCCGCTTCGACGCTCGGGGGGTCTGGATGATGCTGGTCGGGTGGGCCGTGGTGCTGCTGGCCATCGCCTTCATCCACCGGCTCACCGCCAGCCCCTGGGGCAGGGTGATTCGAGCGATCCGGGAGGACGAGGATGCCGCCAGGAGCCTCGGCAAGAACGTCTTCGGCTACAAACTGCAGAGCCTGATGATCGGCGGAGCGATCGGCGCTCTGGCCGGGATGGTGCTGGCCATCGACCAGCAGAACGTGACGCCGGACAACTACATCCCGCTGCTGACCTTCTACGCCTTCACCATCGTCATCCTCGGGGGGCCGGGAACCCTGTGGGGACCGGTCATCGGCTCGGTGGTGTTCTGGTTCCTCTTCGAGTTGCTGGACGGGATCATGACCGCAGCCGTCGTGGAAGGCTGGTTCGGGAGCCTCCTCGGAGCGAGCGACATCGGCCCGCTGCGCTTTGCCCTCTTCGGAATCGGCCTGATGTGGTTGATGGCCTTCCGGCCCCAGGGGATCTTCGGCACGCGCGAGGAGATGCTGATCGATGGCCGCTGAGCGCCCCACGGGCATCGCCGCAGAACCGGGTGTCGTCAAGCCCGACCCCATCCTGAGGATCGACGGCCTGCGCCGCACCTTCGGCGGGCTGACGGCGGTCCAGATCGACCATCTCGACATCCAGCGCGGCACGATCACCTCGTTGATCGGCCCCAACGGCGCCGGCAAGACCACCCTGTTCAACCTCCTGACCGGCTTCGACCGTCCGCAGGAGGGCGACTGGCGCCTCAACGGCGGTCCACTGGTCGGAATCCCCTCTTACCGGGTGGCCAGGAAGGGGATGGTCCGCACCTTCCAGTTGACCAAGTCGCTGGCCCGCCTCACCGTCCTCGAGAACATGCTGGTGGCCGCCAAGGACCAGGTCGGCGAGTCGTTCTGGGGCGCCCTGGCCGGCCGATGGCGCGGCATCGAGAGCGCCAACGAGCAGAAGGCCCGGGCATCGCTGGAGCGTTTCGGCCTCGGCCACATGGCCGGCGAATACGCGGGCAGCCTCTCGGGCGGTCAGCGGAAACTGCTCGAGATGGCCAGGGCACTGATGGTCGAACCGGAACTGGTGATGCTCGACGAACCGACGGCCGGGGTGAATCCGGCGCTCACCCAATCGCTGCTGGGCCACATCACCGGCCTGCGGGACATGGGGATGAGCGTGGTGTTCATCGAGCACGACATGGATGTGGTGCAGGAGATCAGCGACTGGGTCGTCTGCATGAGCCAGGGCCGCGTGATCGCCGAAGGCCCGCCGCTCACGGTGGCCCGCGACAAGGCGGTCATCGACGCCTACCTGGGCGAGCACCACGGGACGATCGGCTGATGGGAGACGACGTGCGCACTCCGATCTTGATCGCCGAGGGCGTCGTGGCCGGCTACCTGCCGGGCGTGGACATCCTCCAGGGTGTCGACCTGGAACTGGATCGGGGCGAACTGGTGGGGATCATCGGGCCCAACGGCGCCGGGAAGTCGACGCTGGTCAAGGCCATGTTCGGCCTGGTGGAGGTGCGAGCGGGCCGGGTGACCCTGGAAGGGGAGGACATCACCTCCAGGGCAGCCCACGAACTGGTGGCGATGGGGGTGGGCTACGTCCCCCAATTGGCCAACGTGTTCCAGACCCTGACCGTGGAGGACAACCTCCGCATGGGCCTCTACCTGCGCCCCGGGGCGTGGGAGGCCCGCTACGCCGAGATCACCGACCTGTTCCCCCTGCTGGCCGAGCGTTCCGGCCAGCGGGCAGGACTGCTGTCGGGAGGCGAGCGGCAGATGCTCGCAATGGGCCGGGCCCTGATGATGGACCCGAGCGTCTTGCTGCTGGACGAACCGTCGGCGGGGCTCTCCCCCGCCAACCAGGACATGGTCTTCGAGACGGTGCGCCGGGTCGCCGACTACGGGGTGTCGACCGTCATGGTGGAGCAGAACGCCCGGCGCTGTCTGCTGATCTGTGATCGCGGCTACGTGCTCGACCAGGGGCGCAACGCCTACAGCGGCAGCGGAGCCGACCTCCTCCACGATCCCAAGGTCATCGACCTGTACCTGGGGACGCTGGGCCGCACCGAGTAGCCCGAACGCGTGAAAGGGGCCCGGTTGACCCGGGCCCCTTCCGCGTCTCTGTCCGATCCCCGGTTAGGGGATGTCGACGGTCTCGAATGTGACGGCGGTTCCCTCGGCGTCGTACTCGAACTTGTCGTACGTGCCGGCGCCCGGTTCGCCTGCGTCGACGAAGTCGAGCGGGCCACTGGCGCCGTCGTAGTCGATGTCGGTGCCGGCCATGATCAGGGCGTGGCAGGTCGCATACGACGAGCACTTCTCGCCGCCGCGGGTCACGTCGTTGAACGCTGCCCCGATCGCCACCGAGTCATTCGTCCCCGCCGTCTCCGCTGCCAGCACGGTGGCCATGAAGCAGTCGTAGGAGTGCGACGAGAAGATCGTCGGCGTCCCCGGGGCGAATGCCTCGAAGCGATCCGGGAAGGTCGCCTCGCCGCTCGGAGGAGCCAGCGAGGGATAGGTCCCCTTGACACCCTCGAGGGCTGCCGGGTTGTTCGGGTCGATGTCGACGGCAGTCACCGTGTCCTTGAAGCCATCCGCCACGTACAGGTTGACGTCGGCCGGGCCGGCCCCCGCCTCGATCAGTGCCTGCACAAAGGCGGCGCCCTCCTGGAACGTGATGATCGATATCGCATCGACACCGGCGGCGGCGATCTGGGCAGCCTCGGCGTCGAAGGACGTCGCATCCTTGTCGTACTCGATGAACTCGGCCACATTCACACCGCTGGCTCCGAGAGCGTCACGGATGGCTTCCGCCAGACCGCGGCCGTACTCGTCGGCGCGGTAGGCGATCGCCACGTTGGTGGCGCCATTCTCCACGATCAAGTCGGCATGGACCTGTCCCTGGAGGTTGTCGGGAGGTGCGGTGCGGAAGTAGTAGCCGCCGTCGTCGTACGTGGTGAAGATCGCACCCGTGTTGGAGGGAGAGCACATCGGCGTCTCACTCTGTGTGATGCGGTCGATCACCGACAGCGACACACCGGTCGCAGCCGGGCCGATGATGGCATCGACCTCGTCGTTGAGCATCTGGTCGACCGTCACGGTCGCCACCTGAGGATCGGTCCCGCTGTCGCCGGGGATGAGGGTCACGTGCGTGTCCCCCACGGCATCGATCTCGGCAACCGCCATCTCGAGTGGCTTGGTGAGCGCATCGAAGATCGGAGCCAACGCACCGGTCTGCGGCAGCACGTAGCCGACCGTCAACTCCAGTGTCATCGGTGCTTCGGTCGTAGTCACTGCTTCGGTCGTAGTCGCTGCTTCGGTCGTAGTCGGTGCTTCGGTAGTAGTCGCCTCGGGTGCGGTCGTGGTGGCAGCCTCGTCGTCACCACAGGCGGCGGCGATCAACGCCACTGCCAACACCACCGCAGCCGGGCGAACCCAGCGCTTGATGGTCATTCCTCGAATGTCCCTTCGTGTCCCACTTTCGGCCCGACGCCGGTAAACCCCGCGTCGAATCGATAAACCCTAGTCGTTCGAGAGGAAATCGCCAGTCGACTGCCGCTCGCCCCCCGCCAAGAGGCATGAGAGAATGGTCGGCTATGCGCCCACGCGACGAAGCCATCCTCACCGAGATCCTTCCCCCCGAGGAACGGGTCATCGAGGCGGTCGTGGCGCGCTATCAGCGAGTGGCCCCCGCCGTCACCAGGTTTGCCAGGTCGCTGGCCGGCAACGAAGACCTGAGGATTCGCCTCGGCTCTCACGCCGCCGCCGGACCCGAGGAGATCGTGATGGACCCCGGCATCTTCCAGGCGGCCTATGCCCGCCAGGCACCGGTCACCCCTGCCGAGGTGGCGCTGGCTTCGGCGCTGCACGAGGTGGTGCACATGGTCGCCACCCATCTCGACGAGCCCCGGCCGCTCCCCCGCGAGTGGGTCCCCGACCACGACGAACCCCCGTCGGACGAGCCGGTTGCCCTGCTGGACGCCCTGGAGCGAGCCGGCGGACCGGCCGGCGAAGCGATGTTCTTCACCCTCGAGGACGCCAGACAAGAGGCCCAGAACCTCGGGGTCTACCCGGGAGCCCGCTCGGTGCTGCAGGACCTGTATCTGGCCGCCATCCCCCGGGCGATCGAACAGGCAAGGCCGCTCGGCCAGTTCTCGCTGGCGTGCTTCCTGGCGGGCGGCGGCTACCGGACCGTCGATGACCTGCAGCGCCGCACCGGCCCGCATGTCGCTGCCGCCCTCGAAGACGCCCGGCAACTGCTGGCCGACGTCTCGTCGGCCGACGGGCCGTGGGCGACGGCGAGCATCGCCCTGGCCCTGCTCGCCGTCGCCAGGCTCCACGGACTGCTGAGAGAAGCCACCCCAGACGAGACCCGCCACATGGAGCGGAGCCGCCAGGAGGTCGACCAGGAGGACATCACCACCGGTGTCGATGCGGTGCGGATGATCAGCCCGATCCTCGCCGATGCCGAGAGCCACGATCAGACCCGCAAGGCCGCCCAGCAGGCCGAGTCGATGCGGGGGCGTCCCGGAGACGCCCAGACGGGCGGAGACCCGGCCACCGAGCAGATCCTCAGGGTCAGCGAAGCCCCCACCGTCTACCTGCCCGACGGCCAGAGCGGCAAGCTCGTCGTGGAGTCCTTCCCCACCCGATTCGACCTCTTCTCGGATCGGGGCATGGCCGCCATCGAGGAGGCGGGCCGCAAGTGGTCGGTGGGCCGCCACCACATCACCGGTGAACTGTTCCCCCTGTTCACCGCCAACCAGCGGCGTGGCCTCCGCTCCGGGTACGACGCCGGCGACCTCTCGCCGTATGCGGCGCTCTTCCTGGGTGCCGGGCTCTACGAGCGCATGTACGAGCGCCGCTCGCTCCCCACCAGGCGGGCGTATGCGGTCAGCCTCCTCGTCGACGGGTCGGCGTCGATGCTGCAGCCGCGGCCGCTGCCGGGGGGGCGGCGCGAGCCCTGGGCGCTCAAGGCCGCCACGCTGGGGGCCTGGACCCTGGCCCGCCTCTGTGACGACCTCCAGGTCGAGTTCGAGGTGGCCATCTTCAACCGCGCCTTCGCCGCCCGGGTCGACGACACCGAGCAGGCCTACGTCGACCGGCTCCATGCCACCCAGGGGGCACTGCGCCGCACTCAGGGCGGGGCGGCCGATCGCCTCACCCGCACCGTCAACCACTACGTCATCAAGACCTTCGATCAGCGCTGGCAGACCGCCGAGCGTGCCCTGAGCGGGCTGTTCTGGACGGCCGCCAACCCGGCCGAGGCGGCCACCGACGACCGGCGCACCGCCGGCCAATCCCCGCCGGTCTCCATGTTCGAGAAGGCCGCCAATGTCGACGAGATCAACGTGATGCATGCCGTCGAGCGCCTGGCGCGGCGCAACACCCAGGTGCGGCTGTTGGTGGTGCTCGCCGACGGCATGACCCGCGGCTCGGTCGAGACGCTGGCAGCTGCGGTCGACGGGGCCGAGGTGGGAGGGACCACCGTCCTCGGCATCGGGATCGGCGACGACACCGTCGAGGCCGCCTACTCGCGTTCACAGATCGTCGAGCGGCCCGACGAGCTCACCAAGGCGATGATCGACGGGGTACGTTCGGCGCTGCGCCGCAGCATCGCCCTGGTCGGCGGCGACACCTGGTGGGCCAACGAGAGCCAGCTCTACGATGATCCGATCCTGAGGAGAAGCCATGCCTGACATCGTTCGATTCGAAGACCCCACCGGGGAGGGCACGCCGATCGAACTCGAGGTGTTCGCCGTCTCCAAGGACGCCGCCGACTACGAGCAGCGGGTCCGCAAGATCCCCGAGCCCGACCCCTACTACGTGGACCTCGGCATGCTGTATCGGCTGGCTCTGGTGGAGGAGGTCCGCCGCCGCGATGTGATCCACGCCCCGATCCATGTGGCCCTGCGTGGCCATATGGGCACCGGCAAGGACCACGACCTCGAGCAGTTTGCGGCCTCGCTGCGCCTGCCCTACTACCGGATCCCGTTGACGGGCGAGGTGCGGGACATCACCCTGATCGGGTCCACCAAGCTGCACGGTGACGGCAAGGGCGGCACCGAGAGCCGCTGGGAGGACGGCGACATCACCAGGGCGTTGCGAGGTCCGGCCCTGATCAACATGTCCGAGTTGAATGCGGCCGGCGCCGAGACCCTCTTTGCGCTCCATGCCCTCCTCGACCGGTACGGGGCCCTCGACCTCCCCACCGGCGAGACGGTACGGCTGCGCCCCGACACCAGGGTGTTCGGCACCATGAACCCCACCGACCTGCGGGACTACGCAGGCACCCAGACCCTCAACAAGGCGTTCGCCGACCGCTGGGTGATCTGGGAGAAGCGGTTCCCCCAGATCGAGCAGGTCGAGCAGATGCTGCGGATGCGGTACCCGAACATGAAGGACGCCTTCGTCACGACGATCGCCCGCCTCACCACCGAGGTGAACGAGTCGTTCACGGCTTCCGACGCCAGGACGAGGGTGGGGACCCCGATGAGCCTCCGCAGCGTCCTCGACCGCCTGCCGGCCGGCTTGTGGATGTACGCCCACACCAAGGATCCGCTGCGGAAGTCGTGGGAGTCACTGGTCCTGAGCCACATCGATCCCTTCGACTTCGACCACTACGAGACGGTCTGGAATGCCGTCGCCCGGCGAGGCCCGGAGGGGCCCCCGTTCGACTGAGGGTGCGGCCGATCTGCTCGGGGGTCCTGCCGGAACCTTCTGGCCGTCCGGTCGGGCCGTGAGACACAGCTCTTCGACCTTCATCGCCGAAGTAGGAGTAACAGCTCGATCGAGTCGGCTTCCGCCTGCCACCAGTACAGGCCTAGATCAACTCCAAGGCAGTGGAGAGCGATCAACCAAGAAGACCCACGGTCTCCGACGACCCGGTTCTGGCGCGCCCATGCACCATCCGGTTCGGCAAGCACCCGGCGGATGGCTGCATCGACGCACTCGGCAGTTGGGGCATCGAGGACCATGTAGACCTCTAGGAACTCTGGAGTTGCCGTGAATTCCATGGATGCCATTCTACGACTCTGCCCCGCTTGGGTGAAGTGGGTATTGACCATTTCACCCAGGATGGGTACAATCACAGCCGAAGGAAAGGGATGATCCTGAATGACACGGAACGCTGAACACCGTCGCGCCATTCTGGAAATCGACGATCGAGGACGGGTCTCGTTGGCCAAACTCGGCTTTCGATCGATGCAAGTCGTTGCCGATCGCACGAGCGACGGCGGTTTGATACTCCATCCAGCCGTGGCGATGACTCCGGCGGAAGCCGCCCATTATCAGAGCCCAGATGCTGTCAGGCTCCTTGACAAGGCGATGGCCTCCGCCGCAGAGGGTCGTCTCCAGAGATTCGACCTTCGATCCGACACGCCTCGCGCGTAGCGGCGAACGTCACACCTCGGCCGTACCTCGGCGCCCGTTCCCTTCCGCCGACCGCCCACTCGATGTGCGTCTTGATCGGGGAAGTCGACCGGGACCTCGAAGTGGTGCATGCACTCTCGTATGCTTCATTGCATGCGGAGCACCAGGCGGGTTAGCATCGGTTCCGCCTCGTTGGCGACAGGCTGAGCGATGTCCTCGGACCGCGTACGGGTGCCTCCGCGATGGTTTGAACGGATCTTCTGGTACACGCATCGTGGGCTGTATCGGATCACCTGCGGCAGGATCGGCCTCTGGCGCCCCAAGCCGGGCCGCTGGGGTGCCCTGCGGCTCACCACCATCGGGCGCCGCACCGGCAAGGAGCGGAACGTCATCCTGGGCTACTTCGAAGACGGTCCGACCTTGGTGACGATGGCGATGAACGGTTGGTCGGAGGGCGAACCGGCTTGGTGGCTCAATCTCCAGGCTCATCCGGAAGCTCGGGTGGACGTTGCCGGCGGTGGGTATCCCGTGCGAGGGCGGGCCGCCCACGGCGAAGAGCGGTCGCGGCTGTGGACCCGATGGCAGGAGATCGACAAGAACCTCGATGCCTACGCGGCGCTGCGATCCACGGAGACCGCCGTCGTGGTCTTCGAACCCATGGTGGAACTCGGCTGAGCGCCGACACCAGGACAGCCCCCACGCATCCGTTCAAGAGTGGGGTCTCTTGGGTCGATGCCCTTCGGATGGAGGCCTATACAGGGCGGGTCATCCGCTTGCGGTACTCGTCGACGTGTCGTGACTGTGGCTTGGGCTTGCCCGCCGGATCCGAAGCGCTGTGGGATCCGGGGATCCGAAGCACTGTCTGCGTCCGGTGTCTGGGTCCTCCCGACCCGTTTCCGGCTTCTCCGCCACCGGTGCGATCGGGGGTGGCAGGCAGGTCCGCTCAGGCGGAGGGCGACCGTCGCCAGGCCGCACGCGAGAGCCGAATCCGGCGGCGCTTCCCCCACATCGGTGGGCTGATCCTCGCGCTGACCGAACCCCCTCAGACAACACGGGTTTGGGCCCAAGGAGCGGTCGGGGAACGCAAGGTCGCAGACCGCCTGGCCCAACCAGCCTCATCAGGGGGCATCGTCGTGCTCCACGACCGTCGTATCCCCGGGTCGACAGCCAACATCGACCACATCGTGGTCGGACCTGCCGGCGTGTACGTGGTCGACACCAAGCGGTATCTGAACAAGAAGATCGAGGCACGGTCGGACGGCATGCTATTCAACACCAAACCACCCCGCCTGTTCGTAGGCGGACGGGACCAGACCAAACTGGTCGAGGCGATGACACGGCAGGTCTCGACGGTGCGTGCCGCAGTCGGGGACCTCGGTGCCGACCTGCCGGTTGCGGTGATGCCGGTGCTCTGCTTCGTTGACGGTGAGTGGGAGCTGTTCTCGGGGCCGTTCCGGATCGGTGACGTCTACGTGACCGGCCCGCGGGGCCTCGTCAAACACACCGCTCGGCCGGGGGAGCTCAACGCCTCCGAGCGCGTGGCCTTGGGCCACCATCTGGCATCCCGACTCCCCGAGGCGTAGCTCAAACGCGCCCGGTCACCGATCCGGTCCCTCGGGGCGCCTGTCGAGAGCTCGCTGCCATCCGGTTCGTAATGAAACTCGGCGACTGGTCTGGTCAACCGGGGATCGTGCCGATCCACACCGCCGCATTCTCGTCGTCCAAGGTCGGATGGTCAGAACCTACGACGACCACGCCCGAGTGCCAGGCGGCCACCCCACGCGCCTGGGCTCCAGGGACGCCGAGAACGGACTCGTCGTCCGGAACTCGAGTCCAGGTGAGCCCATCCTCCGACACCCACACCGCCGCATCCGAATCGGCCGAGTTTGGTCCATCAGAGCCGACCGCAACCAGCACGGAACCCACCGCCGCGACCGAGTTGATCCGCTGGTCTCCAGGTCCCCCCAGGACCTCCGGATCATCGATGCGGGTCCAGTCGTGCCCATCCACAGATACCCACACCGTCGCATTCAGATCGGAGTTGCTCTCCTCATAGCCGAACGCGACCAGACCCGGACCGGCGGCCACCACACCGGTCAGGTCCTCGTTGAAGGGGGAAGGGCCCTCGGATTGGCCTCCGCCAGGAATCCGTTCCCAGGTGAGCCCGTCATCCGACACCCACACCGCCGCGATCGTGCGCGCCGTCCCCGGATCGTATGCAGAGCCGACGGCCACCAAACCATCGGAGACTGCAGCTACCCCTTGTGCAGTCTGATCCCTGGGACCACCGAATGCCTGCTCGTCATGAGGAACCCGAGTCCAAATGAGTCCATCGGCCGAAGTCCATACTGCTGCATTCCAATCGCCACCGTTCATCCCGTCGGCGCCGACAGCGACGAAACCCGGGCCTCCAACCACCACATCGAACACGAGTTGACTGAAGGGGCCCCCGAATACGGCCTCATCGTGGGGCACCCGGGTCCAGGCGGACCCATCAACCGAAGTCCACACCGCGCCATCACCATCGTCACCACTCCAGACATAGCCAACGGCGACCAGGCCCGGGCCCCCGCCGACCACGCTGAACATGCCTTGATCGTCGGGGCCGCCGAGGGCAGCCTCATCGTCGGGAACCCGGACCCAGGTGAGACCATCAACCGAAGTCCACACAGCAGCGTCATAATCGCCGCCGGAATCGTCAAGGCCGATGGCCACCAGACCCAGACTCGCAACGGCCACCCCGACCAACATCTGTGTCCCGCTGCCGCCGAAGACAGCCTCATCGCCGGCCCTCGACCATACGTAGGCGGCCGAGGGCACGGTCGACGTTGTAGTTGTCGTCGCCGGAGGCTGAGTCGTGGTCGTCGTCGTGGTCGTGGTCGTGGTCGCTATGGCGGTCGTGGTGGTGATTGCGGCCTGGGTCGTGGTCGTCACGGTCGGGCCACCGGTGCCGTCGCCACAGGCGGCGAGCAGCACCACCAGAACCAGGATGCTGATGCGGCCTCTCATTCCCAACCCTCCCCCGCTGCAGGTGCGCTCATTGAACGCTAGACCCTCTCGGCCCGAGCAGCGCAACGACCCCATGCGGTGTCCGAAAGGCGTCAGGTCGCTCTGCCGGCCGGGGCGATGTCAGCGGGTGCCGATGCTCGCCCACACCGTCCCCAACCTGGGTGAATCCGGGTGTTGCTGCCCCGTACCCACGATGCCGAGGACGGGTACCTGATCAGCGGTTCGATCGCCCTCGACCCCGGCCAGAGCCTTGGGAAGACACGAACAACGGTCCCTCGGGACCCCTTATCTGTGAGGGTCCCCCGGGTGCAAGTGATGGTTGGTGGGCGCGATCGGCACGCCGACGGGTCGGCATGTTGTGATCGGCCCCGGTGCGGGTCATGTCATGGGGATGCTCCTTGGTTGGGTTCCGATGGGTGTGGCGCGCGGGTGCCCTGCCTTATCTGGGTGCTCGAACCGGTCGGGTTCGGCGACGTGATGATGGATGGGGTATGCCCCGCAACGGGGGTGCAGCCGCTCGATCTGTCCAGGGCCACCGGCCCAAGGTCCGGGGTGACGTGGGGTTGCGGGAGCTGGCTGCACGACATCACGATGAATGTGGGTCTGGGCGCGCCGTCGCATCGGTCAGGTGACTTCTTGCCAGGCGGTGTCGCCCAATCCACGCAGGATGTGGTGGGCCCGGCGGGCCAGTTTGCGGGCCACCGACAGGTAGGCCCGTTTGGCACCGACACGCTCAGCGGTGTCGAGGAAGTAACCGTGATCAGGCGAACCAGAGCGGGCGGCGGGCAGCGCCGCTTCGAAGAGCGCCCACCGCAACGCTGGGGGTCCTTGACGGGAGAGACGCCCCGGGGAACGTTTCCCGTCGGACTCGTAGACGGTGATGTCCAACCCGGTGTGACGTACCGCCTGATCCGAGGATGAGAACCGGCGGGTGTCGCCCATCTCGGCCCAGATGACCGATGCGGTCAGCTCACCCACCCCATACAGGTTGTCGACCAGCGCTCGGCATCCCGGTTGACGCCGAGCGAAATCCTTGAGCTCACCGCGCAGGAGATCGGCTTCGGCACCCAAAGCGTCGATGATCCGCAGCGCCACCTCCACCATCTGACGACCCGCCGCAGACAGCTCGGCGCCCTGGAGGTGAGCGCGTCCCGCTGCGGTCAGTAGACCGGTCCGCTTGGCGACTCCTTGGTGGAACAGCTGGGCCTGAATGCGCTGCTGCCATGCCCGACGCTGGTTCATCACCGCCACATACACTCGACCCGTCGTCCGCACCTTGAGCACATGCGCCGGCGGGATCCACGACTCCGGTAGGCGATCCTCCACCAGCAAAGTGCGCAGGTGCCGAGCGTCGGCCCGATCGGTCTTGGCTCGCTTCTTGCGACCCCGCAACGTGGCAGTATCCGCCGGCTCCGCCAGACGCGCCTCCACCCCAGCCCGCTGCAACTCCTCGACCACGAACCGCCACCCGGTGCAGCCTTCCGTCGCGAACACAGCGTCCTGGCCCTCGAAACGCGACAACCAATCCCTCAACTCGCTCCGCGTGGCCGGCGCAACCCGACCCACCTCCACCTCACCAGTCTCGGTGTCGAGATGGTCAAAGGTGATCTGAGCCCGATGCACATCCAAGCCGCCTACGATCGACATCAGGGACCTCCTTCGAAGCTCCGCCCCCTCGAGGGCCTACTCAGCACACGAGTGTGCTCGAGCCGGAGGGGGTCCCTCACATGTCATCTGTCAAGACTTCGCTGTGATTCCCTTCAGTCTTGCGCCGATCTGGTGAAGTAACGCTGGCCGAGGAGTCCGATTAGCCATCGCAGAAGTGATGGCCCGTGGCGGGCACGCTTATCCGCGGTCGACCGCCAGCGTCGGCTCATCCGGAGGTGGTAGATCCCGTTTCCGAACCTCTACGCTCCGGGTGAGGCCGGTCACGACGTCCCTCCCCAATACCAGGACCATTCGCTCCGTATCGACGTCGAACTCCCCAGCCACGCGCTTCGACTCGGCGCTGTCTACCAGCAGGGCATGGTGTCGTCGCAGGCGGGTGGTGACTTCTCCGGGCGTCATCGCAAACTCCACGCTACCCCTGGAGCACTGGTGGGAGCCCCTGAGCGTCCCTGTAGACACCTCGCTGCACCAGCCATTTCCTTCAGGCTGTACTGCCTGGCCTCAGCAAGTGATCGTGGCCAGGATCGAAGGAGTAGCCTCGACACACAGCTAACCACGAGGTCGTCATGAGCCCGGCGCTGCCCCACCAAGTCCACCTGCTGGAGGGCCATGCGAGCAAGGTGCGGTCGTGTGAGTTCTCCCCGGACGGGCGGTTCATCGCCTCTGGCGGATTTGGAGAAATGAAGGTCTGGAACGCTGCCACGGGCCAACTCGCACACGATCACAGTGTCGGAAACATCTGGACCCGCGAGGTCACGACCCAGTTCTCACCGGATAGCGGCCACATTGCCGCAGGCGACTTCACTGGCGTGGTTCGTGTCTACGAGGCAGCAACCGGAGAACTGGTGCACGTCCTGAGAGAGAAGAGGCTCGACGGCTCCGTGAACCGCTGTGTGTTCTCACCAGATGGCCGTCTTTTCGCCGCTCTTCGCGGCAACAGCGCCGTGAA
The DNA here is from genome assembly GCA_018821365.1 of Actinomycetota bacterium. GTDB lineage: Bacteria > Actinomycetota > Acidimicrobiia > Spongiisociales > UBA11373 > JAHJML01. The sequence continues at coordinate 18,776 of JAHJML010000063.1, forward strand.
CCTTTGGGCTGCAGACACCGGCCGGTTGGTGCACAACTTGAAGATCAAGAGCCTTGCCGGACTGTCCGGCTATGCCTGTGATTTCTCCCCCGATAGCCGTCTTCTTGCCTGGGCAGGTGGGGATGGCGGGAAGAAACTGGGCATATGGGATGTCGGTACAGGCAGCGAGGTCCATCGGCTCAAGGGTCACAAGAAACAGGTCTGGACATGCCAGTTCTCGCCCGATGGTCGGCTGATCGCTTCAGCCAGCGAAGACAAGACCGTTCGAGTGTGGGATGCCACAACGGGCGACCCGCTCCATGTGCTCGAAGGCCACTCCGCTCGGGTGAGGGCTTGTTCTTTCTCGCCCGATGGTCGCCTCATCGCCTCATGCAGCGACGACAAGACACTCCGCCTCTGGGACGCGGCTAGCGGCTCTGAACGCCGAGTCCTGGAAGGCCATACTGCTCCGATAGGGGCGTGTTCGTTCTCGGCCGATGGTCGCCTCATTGCCTCAACCAGCGGTGACGGCACGGCTCGAGTATGGGACGCTGTGACCGGCTCCGAACGCCGCGTCTTCAGCGGTCACCTCGGTCCCGTAACTGCCTGTTCGTTCGGACCAGATGGGCGCCTCCTCGCCACCGCTGGCGATGACGGCACGGTTCGAGTGTGGAGACCGGAGTGATGCACAGGTGAGCGCCTTTCGCCAGTCCTGACCGGCCAACCACATCCCGGGTCTGAGGCCCCTCGCACCCCTTATCTGTGAGGGTCCCCCGGGTGCAAGTGGTTGATGTGGCGCGATCGACACGCCGAGGGCTCGGCAGGGTCGGATCGGCGCTCGGGGGCTGGTTATCTGGCTCTTCGCGTTGAAGTGTGGGGGGTTGTGAGTTCCGGGGTGTGATCGGGGAATCCACCGGAGGGGGCAAGGGCCCCGCCATTCTGCGGATTGAA
>JAHJML010000064.1 GCA_018821365.1 Actinomycetota bacterium
CGGCGGTGCTTCGACCAGGGTGTGGGAGGCACCTGCCCGTCCCTCATCCGGTGAGACTTCGACCGTGACTCTGCGCCAGGTGCGCGATCCGACGAGGAGTTTCACGTCGAAACGAAGGGGCTTGACCCGGCGTCGCGCATTGGTGATCGTCTCGGGGCTGGTTCGCTGGAACGTGATCGGCCCCCATGGCTCCTTGAGCACGGCATCGAGGGTGTCAAGGATGAAGTCGAAGTCGCCGCGATAGAGGGTGTCCACGTCGGCGGTTGCCCGAGCTCGGAGACCAAGCTGCATCTCGATGAGGGTGCCCCCCTTGAGGAGGATGAGCGGCCGCTGGTCGTCGCCAACCACACGCTGGATGGCAGCGACAACAACGCTCGACGCAACGATCCAGCCGACACGTCTTTCAGGCAGGCCGGTTCTCTCCACCGCCTGTGCGACCCAGTGGTTCAACGCACGAGCCGAAGCCGGCGCCTTCCCCCGATCCGGAAGCTCGGAGAAGGGGTGCCCGCTCACCGGCGCTCAAGCGTATCGGAAAGGAGGGCAGCAGACTCCGCGTCGATGAGCCCTCTGCTCCGAGCGTTGCGAATGGCGTCCGTCGCAAGGCGCGAGGGAAGCCCGTTCTCGATCGCCTGCCGAACCGCGGTTGCAGGCGTGACGATCGGGAGACCCTCGTAGCGGGTCACGTCCTCAGGCTCAAGGTTCTCGCGATGCACCAGGTAGGTCTCACCGCCGCGTTTCCGTGGCTTCCGGTGGGGTGTGGTCAGATACACCTTGGCCGGGTTGACGTCGCAGAGTTCGTAGATATCAAGGGCGGTGTCGTGGCTCAGAACACCGTCCTCACCGGCCCACAACGCTGCCAGCATGTACGTTCCGAGTGGCTCGACCGGCAACTGGGGAAACCGGTAGATGCCGTGGCCGACCCGTTCGAGCTGATCACGGGCAGCGAGCTTCACCAGTTCGATGGGCGCGATTCCAAGGGCACGCGCGTCCCGTGAAGTGACATACCCATACTGGTCGAGCGCGACCTCCCAGAGTCGGTCCTGAATGTGACCTGCCATAACTACCTCGATGCTGCGTGCCAGAAGTATACCGCTTCTGGTATAGTTTTGGCTTCACCAAAGCCCGACAACCAGGCGGGCAGCCAATAGTATACTACTTCCGGTATACTATTGGCACTGTCATGCCGGTTCGCAGTCCCCATCTGCTGGTGGGCCTGACAGGACGGCCCTCACACCTCGACGTGTCTGATCAGCGGCTTCTGGCGGCGATTCATCGATCAGAGAAATCCGGGCCGGATCAAGCTGGCATCGGAGTGGGGAGTCTCAGCGGCGTGCTGCAATCGCAGCGCGCGCCGCGTGGTATCCGGCCATGCCGTGCACACCAGCCCCAGGAGGGGCGGCAGAGGAACAGATGTAGAGCCCCTCACCAAGACGGTAGTTTCTGGACCCGCCGACCCTCAGGAATCGGCCGACGCTGAACGCTCCTCCCCCGATGTCACCGCCCACGTAATTCGGGTTGTGCTCCGCGAGAGCCGCCGGACCCATCACATGGCGATCCAGGATCAGGTCGCGGAAGCCGGGGGCGAATCGTTCGATCTGCGCCTCGATCACATCGGTCATGTCATGACCCGAGCCGGCCGGCACGTGGCAGTAGGACCAGGCAACCTGCTTCCCGGCGGGAGCCCGGGTAGGGTCGAACAGGGACTGCTGCGCCACGATGACGAAGGGGCGCTCGGGATGCTCCCCCGAGTGGGTCAAGGATTCTGCAGCGGCCACCTCTTCGTATGTGCCGCCCACATGGACGGTTCCGGCGCGGCCGCTGGCGGGGTCGGTCCAGGGGATGGGTGCGTCGAGAGCCCAATCGACTTTGAACACCCCCGGCCCGCTCTTCCAGCGCTCCATCCGTCGGCGGGCCTGCCGGCCTATCCGTGATCCCGCGATGCGAAGAGCGGCATCGGGCATGACATCGAGAAGCACAGAACGGGCCCCAGGGAGGTCGTCGAGAGAGCGGATGTCGTGCCCGGTCTCGATCGATCCTCCACCATCGGTCACCTTCTCTGCGAGCGCCTCGGCCAGACGTTGCGATCCACCCCTTGCGAGTGGCCACCCATAGGCGTGGGCGGCCACTGCGAGCAACTTGGCGACG
>JAHJML010000065.1 GCA_018821365.1 Actinomycetota bacterium
CGGACCAGCACATCCGTCAGCCGCATCGGCACCCGATTGGGCAGAACGATACGAAAGACCGCTCCGCCAAGCCGGTTCGACCGGGCGCACTCGGCGATGCCGTGATAGGCCCCGACGACGTCGGCCACCACGGCGAGGCCGATCCCCGTCCCCGGCTGGGACGCCAGGAATCGCTGCGGTCCGCGCTCGAAGCGATTCCAGATGGCCAACTCCCACTTCTTGGGGACGCCTTCGCCGTCGTCGTGCACCTCGAAGACGAGCGCCGATCGCTCACTGTGCGCCCTGACGAGCACCGCATTCCCGCCGTAGCGCACGGCGTTCGACACCAGGTTGACCAGCACCTGTTGCACCCGTCGTGCGTCCACGTCGGCCTCGAGACCCGCCTCGACGTCGACGGTCATTCTCACCCCATCGGTGTCTACGGTGCGGATCGACCGCGTCACCAGGGCGGCGATGTCCTCGACCTGATCCTCGAGGGTGATGGTGGGTTGGCCCTCCGGGTTCAATTCGACGAGATCGCGGATGAGCGAAGCCAGGTAGTGCGCCTGCTGGCTGGCGATCGCCGTCAGGTCGCGTCGCTCGACGGCATCGAGGTGGGTCGAGTCATCGGCCAGAAGGTCGAGGAACCCGACGATCGACGTCAGCGGTGTCCGAAACTCGTGGGAGACCGACGCCACCAACTCCGCCCGTCGCCGGGCGACCACCCGGCCGTTCTCGCGGATGGCGAGAGCCTGCCGCACCGCCACCAGGGCGCCTACGACGAATGCAACGGCCAGAAGGGTGCGGGTGCCCGTCGGGATTGCTGCCCGTCCGACCTGGAGCAGCGCCACCCCCAGGAAGGCGAGCGCAGCCCCGGTCGGAGCGATCATCGACCAGGTGGCCACCGGTCGATCGGCGTACTCCTTTCGCCTCGGCTGCCGATCGACGATCGTCGCCCCCCTGAAAAACAGCAGTGCGGCGACCATGAATATCAGATAGACCGGCCTGGCCTCGCTGAACGACTGTCCAATCCCGCGCTGGAGGTAGATGAGATCTCCGGTCGTCTGGGCGAAGATCCCGGCTCCGAAGAGCAGCAGGCGGGGATCGAACCTGAGGGCACTCCGTCGGGAGAGCACCAGCATCAGGATGATCGCGGCGAAGACATCGAGAATGGGATATGCCGAACCGGCCCAACGTTCCCATCCGCTTGCTTCCGCCAGGGAGTGCAGGAGACCATCGAGGACCAGGACCCAGGCCACCGCTGCAATCGAGATCGCCCCGATCGCAGCGTCGAGGTAGACCCTCGCCCGCTGCACCCGACTGGCTTCCTGGTGGGGAAGGAACGCGAAACCGCTCAGAACCAGGCCGTACGCTCCCAGAAAGAACAGATCAATGGGGCCGAAGGCGGGCTGTGTCACTCCTGCTGCGTTGAGCACACCCATCGTCAGGACGCCGAGGGCACTGGTGGCAAACCCGGATCCGATGATCCGCCACGCCAGCCTCTCCTTCCCCGAGAGCCGGCCCGCCTTGTGCAGAACCGCGAATGCGGCTGCGGTGAGACCTATCAGCACGGCAAGCGGTCCAATCGAATCGGCGTGGTTCGGGGCCACCATCACCCCGAGGCCGGCCAGTCCGACGAGGGCATAGACCGTTCGCTCGGCCGCACGCGGCAGCCTGTGAGTCGGCGGGGCAGGTCCGGCGCCCTCGCCGAAAGATGTCATGAGGGGTCATCGGCCCATCAGGGTCAAGGGTTGAGCAACGCCCGGTTCGAGGAAGCGTCCCGAGGCGCAGACCCTTCACCGATGCGATGTACCGATGTCGCGGGGAGGCTGGCCTTCGGCCGACCCGCAGGCGCCGACGGTGTCGGACAGGTGACCCCTCAGCCGGTGGCGGCGGCGGGTTCGTCGTCGCGGCGGTCGTCGGGGGGCGGCCAGGCCACGACGATCCGCTCACAGGGGCGGATCGAGTCGCGGTGCTCCCAGCCGTGTTCTCCGAACAGGAGGACACCTCCGCAAGACCGGCACACGAGAGTGATCATGAAGGTTGTATCGGTCGCAGCCGGGCACTCCTGAACGGTTCTGCCACGCCACAATGGAGACATGCTCGATGCCACCCAGGAGGCAGGGCGGATGTCGGAAGCGCTCCGGCAGATCTCGTCGACTCCGGTCGATCCGGCGCCGATCATCCGCACCGGTCTCCCCTTCTACGGGGTGAGCGTCGGCGAACTCCGCAAGATCGCCAACGGCTGGCACCGCCACCACCCCGGGGCCGCCCCGCTTGAGGTCGCCGCCCTCGCAGACGCCCTCTGGGCGACCGGGGTGCGTGAGGAGATGGTGGTGGCGGCCCTGCTGCACGGGCACGATCCCGACACCCGGTCCACCCTGGGCCTGCGGAGGGCTGATCGATGGCTGCGGACCGTCGACAATTGGGAGACGTCGGATGCCATGGCGGCCTGGTTGATGGCACCGGCGGTGGCCGACGATCCGCACCGCCGGTACCCGATGCTGGAGACGCTGGCGGGACGGCGCAATCCCTGGGCGCGCCGGGCCGGCCTGGTGGCCTGCATCGGGACCGGCCGCACTCCGGCCGCCGCCGAGTGGTGGCCGCGGGTGGCGGGAATGGTCTTGCGTCTCGCCTCCGACAAGGAGGCCGCCATCCCCAAGGCGATCTCCTGGGTGCTGCGGGCCCACACCGGGCACGCCCCCGGCCTGGTCGAGCAGTTCATGGACGCCCACCAGGCCGTCCTCCCTGCCATCGCCCTCCGCGAGACTGCCAACAAGCTGCGAACCGGCACCAAGGCCGGGACCGGCTAACGGCCCGCCCATCCGGGATCGTGGAACCGTTGGATCTCGACCAGATACCCGTCGGGGTCACGGTAGAAGGCGTGGTACACCCCGTACATGTCGTTCTGCCGGGGAGCCTGCTCGACCGGCACCCCCAGGGCGGTGAGTCGGTCGTGCCATCCATCGACGTCCTCGGAGACCAGGGTCACGATCAGGCCGGCCGGCGAGGAGCGGCCCGGACGCTCGCATACGCCGAGGAAGGCGCCGGTGGCGACCCGGAAGATCCGGCAGAAGCCCTGGTCGATGACGAGTGGCAGGCCGAGCGTCCCGGCGTAGAACCTGCCGCTGCGCTCGAGATCCTCCACGTAGAGGAAGGTGATCAGCTCCCCGATCGAAGGTATCGGCGCCGCACCGCTGGTCATGGTCTTCTCCGGTCGGGGAGGCGAGCGTACTGCCGGCCGCCCGCCGACCCGGCCATATACTCCTTAGGATGGAGCATCCATCTGTAGCAATCCTGGGCGCCGGGGCGATGGGCGAGGTCCTCGCCGGCGGTCTACTGCGGGCCGGTTGGCAGGCGGCGGACCTGGTCCTGCTCGCCCGCCGCGAGGAGCGGCGCCACCAGGTCGCCGAGGCCACCGGCATCGCCGCCACGCTCGATCCCGTCGAGGCGGTGCGGGGCAGGGCCGTGCTGGTGGTGGCGGTCAAACCGGCCGACGTCCCGGTCCTGATCTCCCAGATCGAGGGGGCGGTGCGCCAGGATCAGATCGTGCTGAGCCTGGCCGCCGGGATCCCGACCTCCCGGTTCGAGGAGTCCCTGGCGGGGGTTCCGGTCGTCCGGGCGATGCCCAACACGCCGGCGCAGATCGATCAGGCGATCACCGCCCTGTGCGGGGGTGTTCACGCCGACGAGGCGTCGCTGGCTGCGGCCGAGAAGGTGTTGTCCGCCGTCGGAGGGACCATCCGCCTCGATGAGTACCTGCTCGATGCGGTCACCGCCGTGTCGGGCACCGGGCCCGCCTATGTGTTCCTGATGGCAGAGGCGCTCACCGAGGCCGCCATCAGGGAGGGATTGCCCCGCCACGCCGCCGAGCGACTGGTTCGGCACACGATCCGGGGGGCGGGGATGCTGCTCACGGCGGTCGACGAGGGTCCCGAGCACCTGCGCGCTCAGGTGACCTCGCCGGGGGGCACCACGGCCGCCGCCGTCCATGTGCTCGAAGAGCGGGGATTCCGGGCGCTGGTCGAGGACGCGGTACGGGCCGCCGCCGCCCGCTCCAGGGAGATGGGCCGGGGATGAGCCTGCTCTCCCGCCTGATCCTCAGGGTCACCGGCTGGGGATGGGTTCGCAGCATCTTCACGAGGCGTTTCGGCAGACGGGTGGCCATGCGGTTCGTGGCAGGGGAGACGCTCGACGATGCGGTCGCCGCCACCCGGGCGCTCAATGCGCAGGGTTTCACCGTGTCCCTGGATCATCTCGGTGAGCACGTCACCACCACCGATGAGGCCATCGGGGCCCGCGACGACTACCTCGCCTGCATCGAAGCGATCAGGGCGGAGCATCTCGACGCCAACGTCTCGGTCAAGCTGAGCCAACTGGGGATGGGCCTCGACGACGACCTGGCGGCCGCCTCGCTGGAGGCGCTGGCAGTGGCGGCCGCCGGGGCCGGTACGACGGTGACGGTCGACATGGAGGAGAGCGCCGTCACCGGCCTGACGATCGATCTCTACGAGCGGGTCCAGCGCCGTTACCGGAACCTGGGCCTGGCGCTGCAGGCGTACCTGCGGAGGACCCCGGCCGACCTGGAGCGGGTCATGGCCCTCGGCGGCCACATCCGGCTGTGCAAGGGCGCCTACGACGAGCCCGGCGATGTGGCGTTGGAGAGCAAGGCCGAGGTGAACGAGGCGTTTGATCGTCTGGCGGCGGTGCTGATGGCGAATCAGGATGTCAAGCCGGCGATCGCCTCACACGACGAGGAACGGATCGACCGGGTCGCCGGGACGGCGTCGGCGCGGCGCGGCCCCTTCGAATTCCAGATGCTGTACGGGGTGAGGGGCAAGTTCCAGGCGGAGTTGGTGGCCGCCGGTCATCCGCTGCGGGTCTACGTCCCCTACGGCGACTCCTGGTACCCGTACCTGACGCGGAGGATCGCCGAGCGACCCTCGAACGTCTGGTTCTTCGCGAGAGCCCTGCTGGGGCGGTAGCCGTTCGGCAGAGGCCGAGCCGGATCTGCTCGCCCGGCGTCAGGCGGCCTTCCAAGCAGGGATGGGCTTTGCACTGGCCTTCTCGCGGCCCTGTTCCACCACGTCGAAGAGGGCCCCCGGGCTCGGGATACGGCTGACCCGGATGGCCGAGGTGTGGTGGTTGTCGAGGGAGCGGAGCAGGTAGTGGCGCCCCTGGAGCCGCTGGTCCCGAATCCGATCGAAGGGGATCGAGCGGGTGCGGATCCCCTTGACGGTGATCCCATCCTTGGTGACACCGATCGGGCCGAATGCGACCCGGCGACCGCTGGCGATGTGCGCAGCCGTTCGGGCGGCGACCACCCCGCGGGTCCTCGCTTCGATCTCGTCACCGAGATCGGCGTCCGCCCCGATCTCCGATCCGAGCCGCAACGTGATGCCCCCGCCGAGCACGACGATGTACTCGTGCCGCCCCAAGAGATGCCGCCGCCGACTGGTGGGGCTGAACGCCTCGATGACATCGTCCCAGTGAGCGATGAGGGTGCGGCCGGGCACGACGTAGCGGAACCACCCGTCGAACACCTCGAGTTGGCGGCGGGTGACGTGCTGCCACAGCAGGAGCGTGGAGGCGACGGCGACGCCCCCGGCGGCCGCCACCACCGGAACCCACGGTCCTCGCAGGGGGAGCACCACCTGGATGCCGGCGGTGGTCGCGGCGGCGACCAGCACTGCCAGCAAGGGCATTCCGATGCGCAGGATGGGGCCCGATTGGTAGATGCGAGTGGGCTCTGGACGGTTCATAGGTGTTTGATCGGCAATTGGTGGCCCAAATCTTGAGCCGGGTCGGCCCCGGTGGCCGGTCTGTCCTAGAGTTCGATTCTCATGAAGCGCCACACCATCCTCGTGTTCGCCGCCATCGCGGCCATGCTCATCGTCTCGGCATCCCCCGCTCTGGCCCAGGCCTCACCCGACGAGGCGGCCGCCGCGGCCGGCGACCGGGGCTACTACATCGAAGCCGGAGTCGGCGCCGACGAGGCCCGCATCTCCGATGCGGTGGCCCGCGCCGGGAACGAGGGCTACCGGTTCTTCGTGATCCTGCTCGACGACGACCCGCCGGGCGGAGCGGTCACGTTTGCCGCCGCGGTGATGGATCGCATCGGCGAGGGCACCGTGCTGGTGTTGTCGGCCTCGCAGGAGGGCATGGACAGCACCGACTTCTCGCAGTCGGAACTCGACGGGGCGCTCGACGCCGGATTCGAAGCGTCGGCCGGCGGTGGCGATGCCGCCTACGTGGACGCAGTCGTGGCCACCCTCACCGGGGCCGCCCCGCCGGTCACCCCCTCCACCCCCGCTACCTCGTCGGGCGGCGGTTCCAAGACCGGCCTGTTCATCCTCCTGGGCTTCGTCGCCCTGCTGGTGCTGCTGGTGTGGTGGGCGATCCGGCGCCAGCGCACCTCGTCGCTCCAGTCCGAGCAGAAGATGGTCGAGGAGGCCCGCAAGGAGATCAAGAGCCAGTTGGACGCCATGGCCAACACGATCCTCGACATCAGCGACCAGGTCTCCGTCTCCGATTCCAAGGAGGACAACCAGTACCTGGAGCAGGCGGGGGCCACCTACGGGACGGCACTGGAGGAGTTCGAGCACGCCACCGACCTGGATGCGCTCGAAGACATGTCCGACCGCCTCGACGAGGCTCGCTGGCAACTGGATGCCGCGGCGGCGCTCGCCGTCGGCAGGGAGGTTCCGCCGAAGCCGGTCAAGGAAGTGCGGCACCAGTGCTTCTTCGACCCCAACCACCCCGAGGCCACCGAGGTCGCCGAGATCACCACCTCCGCCGGAACCCAGAAGGTCCAGGTCTGCAAGGCCGATGCCGACAAGTTGCGAGCCGGCCAGCAACCGACCCCGCGGATGATCCGGGTCGGGGGGCGGAGCGTGCCGGCGCCGATGGCACCCCGCTCTCACGGCGGTGGGGGCATGGACTGGTTGAGCGTGTTCTCGGTGGTGCTCGGGGGGATGGCCCAGCAGCGCTCGTACGACTGGAGCCGGTCGCGGCGGAGCAGCGGCGGGCTGTTCGGGTCCGGGGGCGGGTGGTCGGGGAGCAGCGGCACCTCGACTTCGTCGCCGCGGCCGACCCGCACCTCGTCTGCACCACGTGCCAGGGCCGGCCGCAGCCGGCGCCGACGCCGCTGATCCGCAGGGGTGCCCGGTGCCGCTTATGATTGATCGACCAACCGGAACCATCCACGCGACCCAAAGGATCGAAGCATGGGCTTTCTGAAGCGTTTGTGGGGCTACATCAAGGCGCTCTTCCGCAGCAAGGCGGAAGGCATGATGGACCCCGAGATCGAGATCAAGCAGGCAATCGACGAGGCCGCCGCGCGCGACCAGGAGCTACGGAACCAGGCCGCCAAGGTGGTTGCCCACCGCACCCAACTCGAGAGCAAGATCGAGCGGTCGGCCGAGGACGTCGGCGAGGCCCGCGAATTGGCGAAGCAGGCGCTGATGAGGGCCCAGGACTCGACCACGGCGGGCGACACCGCCGCAGCCGACAAGTGGACGCGCGCCGCCCAGGGGCTGGCGATGAAGCTGCAGGCCTCGGAGAACAACCTGGCCGAGATGAAGAGCCAGTACGAGACCGCCGTCGGTCAGGCCGAAGCCGCCAAGCAGGCGGTCCAGCAGAACGCCTTGCGGCTCCAGGAACTGATGGCCAAGAAGATGGAACTGCTGGGCTCGCTGCAGGCCGCCAAGATGCAGGAGTCCGTCAACAAGGCCGTCGAGGCGGTGTCGGCCACCGTGAGCGACGACGGGGTCAGCCTCGAAAAGGTCGAGGACAAGATCGAGGCTCGCAAGGCCGAGGCGATGGCCCGGGCCGAGCTGCGGGAGTCGACCCCCGAGGGCGCCGAGATCGAACTGCGCGAGGCAGTCTCGCTGGCGCAGGCCGATGCCAAACTCGAAGAGCTCAAGGCGGAGTTGGGAATCTAGGGCGAGCAGCCCTCCACGACTCGTGAGAGACGCTACACCGTGGCGGTGCGGCGTCTCTCCATTTCTGGAGGCGCCCGAGAGGCGGGGCCGTCCTATCCGGAAAGGGGCCGATCGCCCCGGGACGGGCCGGGTGACCCGGGGGTAGCCTGGCGGGAGCCCACCCGAAGGAGAGCCATGGAACCCCGGCGCCGATTCTCGGTCTCGAAGGCCCTGATGGCGGTGGCGATCATCGCCCCGATCGGGACGCTGGGTTTCTGGTGGCTCGGGTCGCTGCCCGACCACTATGACCCCGAAGTGGGGCGCCCGGTGTTCGGCAACGTGCCCGACCTGGTCGTGGCGCTGTTCTACATCGGGGCCGGCGTATTCCTGGGCCTGACCGCCTACCTGTTCGCCCTCCGGGCCCGCAACTGGGAACGGGGGGGTGCCGACCGCCGCACCGGGCGCTGGGCGGCCCGAGCCAGGGAGTTGTGGCGGGGCTTGAGCATGGCCTCGGTGCTGGAGGAACGGGCCGCCGGGATCATGCACAGCCTGATCTACTACGGGTTCGTCGTGCTGATGATCGGAACGGCCACCCTGGAACTCGATCACCTGCTGCC
>JAHJML010000066.1 GCA_018821365.1 Actinomycetota bacterium
CCCTCCCTTGGAGAGCACCGCATTCACCGACCGCTCCACCCGCCCCGCCATCATCAGGCGCATGTGGCGGGTCACGAACGCCAGGGCGACGAAGATGGCGGCGATCCCGACCACCAGGAGCACCATCCCCCGGGTGGTGCCGCCGGCGCCCAGGCCGTCCAGCAGTCGCTCGACCAGTTTCACCGGCGCCTTGACGACGTCCTTGATGAATCCGCCCTGCTCGACGCCCGGCGACGTCATCCCGCCGAAGAGGCCGGCCAGCCACTCGGCGCTCTTGGTCAGGAACCCGGTGGCGAGTTCGATGGGCATCAGGAGGGCGACGTTGCACAGGTTGAAGAAGTCGTGCATGGTCGCTCCGGCGAACGCCAGTCGAAACTCTTTGCTCCTCCGCAGGAACCCGAGTGAGGCGAGGGTGTTGGTGACGGTGGTGCCGATGTTGGCGCCCATGACCATCGGGACGGCCAATTCGATCGACAGCGAGCCTGATCCGACCAGGCCGACGATGGTGGCGGTGGTCACCGACGACGACTGCACCAACACCGTGGCGAGGATGCCGACGAAGAGGCCTGCGAGAGGGTTGGACACCCGGTGGAACAGCGAGTCGGTGAAGTCCTCACCGAACCCCTGGATGCCCGACTCGAGTGCCTTCACGCCCACCAGGAACAGGTAGAGCAGCAGGAGGACCAGGAGGGCCCGAACCCAGGTGGGGATCCTCTCCTGGTGGGGGGTTCGTTCGGTCATGGGCGCGGGATGCACATCACAGTGCCGTCAAGCTAGCCGCCGGGAGATCACCCGATTCGAGTGCGTGCCCCATGAGAGAGGGGCCGGGCATGACCCCGGCCCCTCTCGGTCGATCGCTTCCTGTGGGCTAGCGGAAGAGACGCCCGATCACGTCCTCGTCGCCGTCGACCACGCCCTGGATGATGAGTTGGCCAATGGCGTTGTCGTCGGCCGCCGTCAACTGATCGGCCCGTTCGGTGAGCAGGGCGGGCAGGTTGTCGCAGGCCAGTTCCTCGGCCTTCTGGCCGATCACGGCCGCGTCGGCCTCGAGAGCGGTGAAACTGTCTGGCATCTCGCCGGCCATGAGGGCGCCGAGGGCCTCTGGGTCGAGGCCGCCGATGATGTCGATGACATCCTGCAGCAGCGTGATGGTGGCGTCGGCCGCCCCTTCGCAAGTGGTGATAGAAGCCGGATCGGCGGCGTCGTCGTCGCCGCAGGCGGCCGCCAAGAGCGCAAAGGCCAGGACCACAGCAGTGAACTTCTTCATGAGGAATCCCTCCCTATGGGTTGTTGCAGAGACGCTAAGCCGCCCGACGCCCGACGCCGAGTCGGTATCCCTTGGGTGAGGTTGCCAAAGGGGAGGTTGGTCCTACCGCCGCCGGCGCCGTTGGTGCACAATCAGCGTGGAGAGGAGGAATGCATGGCGACCATGAACGAGGCGACCGCCGATTTTCTGGCACAGAAGCGCATCGCGGTTGCGGGGGTGGCCCGCAAGAGTGGCGAGCACGGCGGCAACATCGTGTACCAGCGGCTCCGGGAGCGGGGCTATCAGGTGTTTGCGGTCAATCCCAACGCTACCGAGGTCGAGGGCGACCCCTGCTACCCGAGCGTGGCCGCCATCCCCGGCGGCGTCGATGCCGTGGTGATCGCCACGGCACCCGAGGTGGCCGAGGACGTCATGGCCGAGTGTGCCGCCATCGGGGTGCGGCGGGTGTGGATCCACCAGGGTCCGGTCGCAGGTTCCGCCAACGACAAGGCCGTCGAGTTGGGCCAGAAGTGGGGCATCACCGTCATCCCCGGCGGGTGCCCCCTCATGTATGGCCCCACCTCCGACGGCCTCCACCGCACGATGCGATGGGGCCTCAGCCTCTTCGGGAGGATCCCCAAAGAGATCTGACCCTCGGAGGGGGAGGTCGTGTTCTCCCCCACTTGTGGGGGAGATGTCGCCGAAGGCGACAGAGGGGGAGGGTTGGCTCTCTAGTGGCGCGTGGCGGGGGAGAGCAGACGCCCTGGTGGCGCGTGGCTCTGACGCCGCCCGCCTCAGGTGATCGTCATGCCCCCGTCGGCCACGATGGTCTGGCCCGTCGTGTACGACGAGGCATCCGACAGCAGGTAGACGGCGGTGCCGGCCATCTCGTCGGGTTGGGCGTGGCGTCCCAACGCGGTCCCCGCCACCACCCGGTCGTGGATCTCCTCGTTGTGGATGAGAGCCGAGGCGAACCGGGTCTCCACCAGGCCGGGAGCGATCGCATTCACCCGGAAGGCCGGGCCCAGTTCGACGGCGAGTGTCTTGGTCATCGAGATGACGGCCGCCTTGGTCATGCCGTAGACCCCCTGCAGGGGGGCGGCACCCAATCCGGCCACACTGGCGATGTTGACGATGCTGCCCCCGGCGGACCGGTCGGCAAACGCCCGGGCCGCATACAGGTAGCCCTTGACGTTGACCTCGAACGTCTTGTCGAAGGCGGCGTCGGTGATGCCGAGCATCGGCCCGAAGTAGGGGTTGGTGCC
>JAHJML010000067.1 GCA_018821365.1 Actinomycetota bacterium
ACGATCATCGCCATCCTCACCATCCTGGGGTACTCGCTGTACGACACCGTCGTCGTGTTCGACAAGGTGTCGGAGAACGTCAGCGAGCGCGGTGAGCGCCTCACGTACTCGGCCCTGGTCAACATGTCGATGAACCAGGTCATGATGCGTTCGATCAACACCTCGTTGACCAGCCTCCTCCCGGTGGGCAGCCTGCTGTTCGTCGGGTCGCTGCTGCTGGGCGCCACCACGTTGCGGGAGTTCGCCCTGGCGCTGTTCATCGGCATTGCGGTCGGCACCTACTCCTCGATCTTCCTGGCAGCACCGCTGCTCGCCCAGTGGAAGGAGCACGAGGAGCGCTGGCAACGGGTGCGCCGCCGGGTGGAGCGCAAGGGCGGAGCGGGCGAGTACGCCGCCAAGGGCATCATCGGCCCCCAAGAGGATTCCGCCAAGGTGGCCGCCGCCATGAGCGGTGTGGTGGCCAGGGCGCCCCGCAAGCGACGACGGACCCGCTGAGCCGCGTCGTACAATCCACCGATGGAAGCGGTATCGGGGCGCGCCCGGGCTCTGCCCGACGGCCGGACGGCGATGCGATGACGACCACCGGAAGCGACCGGTCGCTGGACGACGCCGCGTTGGCCGACCTGGGGCCGATCCTCGGGGCCTTCCATCACCACCACCCGTCGATCTCGTCCGACATGCTGGTGTCGGCCTATCTCGAGGCCCGGCGTCTCCACGAGGGGCAACTCCGCAAGAGCGGGGATCCCTACATCTCCCACCCCGTCGAGGTGGCCCGCATCCTCGCCGAGTACGGGCTCGACGCCGAGACCATCGCCGCCGCCCTCCTCCACGACACGGTCGAGGACACCGGGGCCACCCTCGAGCAGTTGGAGGCCACCTTCGGCAAGACGACGGCGACCCTCATCGACGGCGTCACCAAACTCGACCGGGTCAAGTTCTCCAATCGGGAGCAGGCCCAGGCCGCCACCATCCGCAAGATGGTGGTGGCGATGGCCCGCGACGTGCGGGTGCTGCTGATCAAACTGGTCGACCGGCTCCACAACATTCGCACCATCTCGCCGCTCAGCCCCGAGAAGCAGGAGCGGATCGCCCGGGAGACCATCGAGGTCTACGCCCCGCTGGCTCACCGCCTCGGTGTCCAGGAGGTCAAGCACGAGATGGAGGACCGCTGTTTCGAGATCCTCCACCCGCTCCGGTATGCCGAGATCCATGACCTCCTCAGCGTTCGGGCCGCCGAGCGGGACGCCTACCTGCAAGGCATCATCGGCGAGATCGAGAAGATGCTGGCCGACCAGGGAGTGGCGGCCGCCGTCACCGGGCGGCCGAAGCACATCTACTCCATATACCGCAAGATGGTGGAGGGGGGCCGCTCCTTCGAGGAGATCCACGATCTGATCGGCATCCGGATCGTGACCGCCGAAGTGGCCGACTGCTATGCGGCGCTGGGGATGGTGCACACCCGGTGGCCCCCGGTTCACGGCCGCTTCAAGGACTACATCGCGATGCCCAAATTCAACCTCTACCAGAGCCTCCACACCACGGTGGTCGGAGAGGACGGCAAGCCCCTCGAGGTTCAGATCCGCACCATCGAGATGCACGAGCGCGCCGAGCGGGGCATCGCCGCCCACTGGCGTTACAAGGAGGGGGCGGGCCCCGAGGTGGAGGCGCTACGGGCGATCACGTTCCTCGCAGAGGAGTACGACACTCCCGAGGAGTTCCTGGCCGGATTGAAGATCGACCTCTACCAGGACGAGGTGTTCGTGCTGACCCCCGCCGGCGACGTCAGGTCGCTGCCGCGGGGGGCGACCGCCATCGACTTCGCCTACTCGGTCCACACCGAGGTCGGGCATCGCTGCACCGGGGCCAAGGTCAACGGCCGGTTGGTGCCGCTGGACCGTCCGCTGGAGTCGGGCGACATCATCGAGGTGCTCACCTCCAGGTCCGAGTCGGCGGGCCCGAGCCGGGATTGGCTCACGTTCGCCAGGACCTCGCGGGCCCAGGCCAAGATCCGCCACTGGTTCTCCCGGGAGCGGCGCGGGGCGGCCGAGTCGGACGGACGGGAGCAGGTGTTCAAACTGCTGCGCAGGGAGGGATTGGGGCTCACCGCCAACGCCAGGGACGAACTCCTCGGCGAGGTGGCCAAGGACCTCGGCTACCTGGACACCGGGGCCCTCTACGTGGCGGTGGGGGAGAACAACGTCCAGGCGGCCACGTTGGTCGCCCGTCTGGTCAAGGCGGTGCGGCCTCCCGACGAGCCGGGAGACGACGACGCCCCGATGCCGGGGTTGCAGACCTCCTCCACATTGGCGGCTCCCAGCGGCGGCATCATCGTGGAGGGCCTCGACGACATGTGGACCAGGGTCGCTCGCTGCTGCTCGCCGGTGCCGGGCGACCCCATCGTGGGGTTCGTCACGGTCGGCAGGGGGGTGTCGGTGCACCGGAGCGACTGCACCAACATCGGGGCGCTGGGCGATCGGCCCGAGCGCATGGTCGAGGTCCAGTGGAGCCAGGACCGGGGGGCCGCCTTCCGCGCCCGGATCCAGGTGGAGGCGCTCGACCGCCCCAGACTGCTGCGGGACGTCACCAGCGAATTGGGCGACCACGGGCTCGACATCGTCGCCTCCTCGTCGGTGCGCGGCCGTGACCGGGTGGCGGTGCTCCAGTTCGAGGTGGAGCTCTCCGACCGGGACCAACTGGAGGTGGCGCTGACGGCGCTGCGCTCGATCGGCGGGGTCTTCGACGCCTACCGGCTGGTGCCGGGCGGCGGCCGCGAGGACTGACGCCGGGGTGGCCGGGCGGGCGCCGGAATCGCCGGTCGGATTCGGTGCAGGCTGGTTCAAGGCGGACGGCCCTTTGGTCGATAACAACGCGGCACCTTCAACGAAAGACGGACCATGCGATCGCGGCTGCATTCTGGCTTGCGGCGCGACGAGGGATTCACGCTGACCGAACTCACGGTGGCGCTGATGCTGGCAGTCATCATGATGATCGCCATCGCCGGCACGCTCCGGGGAGCGCTGGCGAACTCGCGCTCGAATCGATTCCGGCAGGAGGCAACCTCCATCGCGATGGAGGCCTTCGAGTACTCCCGCCGGCTGGGGTGGGACAACCTCGCCATGGCATCGATCGATCCGCAGGCCCCGATGATCGATCCCGTAGCCGGCGTGCTGATCGCCTCGGAGACGGGCCTCACATCGAACGAGGAGTTGCTGGTCTGTGCCACCGGGGCGCTGCCCCCCAAGACGACGATCGTCGTCGAGGACATCACCTACACGGCGTGGGTCTACGTCACCACCGTCAACCCGTCGCTCCGGAGGGTGATGGTGGAGATCGACTGGGAGATCGAGGGCCGGCCGTCCACCTACACCTCGGAGAGCGAGATCTCCATCGTCTCTGCGGGTGGGATCACCGCCCTCGATCAGCCGATCTTCCCCGAGGCGGCCATCGTCGCCACCGGCAATGTCGCTTTGTCGCCGGGTTCGACCGTCAGCATCCCCTCGAACGCCCACACCGCCGGCATCTGGCTCAACCAGAGCTTCGCGAACCTCGATGCGGTCGTCGACGGCGACATCGTGGCCGGGGGGGTGGTCAATGCGACCCCCGCCAACGTGTACGGCACCATCGAGCAGAACGCCGGGTCGCCGGTCAACGTACCTTCGGTCACCGACATCGAGGTGTGGCGGGCGGGCATGCGTGCCGAAGCGATGAGCGGGACGAGCCAGAGCGGCAATCTCGTTCTGTCCAACACGACGATCAGCGCGCCCTTCTACGTGGACGGGACACTGACTCTCGGGGGAGCCGTGCACATCAGCGGGAGCGGCCCGGTGTATGCGACGGGGACGATCCGGCTTGAGGCCGGGGCACTGGTGACGGCCGACGGTGCCCACCTGGCGTCCGATGCCACCATCGTCTTCGACTCCGACGCCCAGTTCCAGGTGAGTGAGGCATCGGCAGCCGGGGTGGTCGCCTTTGCGGCCAGCTTGCAGGCGCTGTCGCTGCGGGGTGGAAACGCCGGGACCATCCAGGGGCTTGCCTATGCGCCGTATGGGGGCATCGCCCTGTCGGGCACCAGTCCGTGGCAAGGTGCCCTGGTTGCCCACGGGTCGGCCGGGCTGGGGGAGGTCTCGGTGGGTGGGGGAGCCACCGTCGGGTACCCGGCCAACCTGCTGCCGACGAGCGCCATCGTGAACCCGCTGCGGCCCCCGCCGGTGGCCTCGGTGTGCGGATGAGGTCAAGTTCGACCGGGGTCGGAGCCGATACAACTGGGAGACCGTCGCCTGCGAAGGGAGCCTGCGTGCCGTACCGGACCGAGCGGGGGCGTGCCGGGGATGGCTCGGGGGGGTTCTCCCTCATCGAGTTGTCGATCGCCATGTCCGGCCTGCTGCTGGTCTCCGCCGTGATGATGTCGTTCTTCTTGGGGGCGGTTCGTGTCGACGACGTCCACACCTCCGACGACACGGCGCTCGAGCAACTGCGTGACGCCCGGCAGCGGATGAGCCGCGACATCAGGGAGGCTCGCAGGTTCACCGTCGCCTGGCAGCAGGGGTTCACCGTGTGGATCGACGATGGCTGGGACGGCGTGGTGGGTTCGGGGGAGCTCGTCACCTGGAGCATCGACGTCGCCGGGAACCTGTGGCGCTCGTTGGGCGACGAGTCCCGCATCGAGGCAAGAGGCATCTCCGTGTCCGATTCCTACTTCGCCTTCGATGCCCCGACGCCTTCCAGCATCACGTCGATGCAGATCCATCTGGTAGCAGTCCTGGTCGACCCCGTCGACGGGTCGACGACCGGGACCCGGTCGCTCGACACTGACATCAGCCTGAGGAACGTGCCATGAATTGGATGAGACGGCTACGGGACGAGGAGCGCGGGATGGCACTGGCCGCCGTCATGTTCCTCGGTCTGGCAGTGATGATGCTGACTTCCGTGATCGCGGTGCGGGCCTTCCGCCAGAGCGGCAACACCGCGATGGACGCCACCTGGGAGGCGACCCTCAACGTCGCCGAGTCGGGCCTCGACGACGGACTGGTGCGCATGCACGACCAGCCGGGCTATACGACGGGCGAGTCCATGCCGGAAGGGTTCGAGTCGCAGGAGGATGCCAGGGCCTGGGTGCTGGCGGCGGCCGACGCCCGTCCCGAGGCCGAACTCGTCGCGACCTCCGACGGCGAGTACGTGGTGGTGCGCCCGGTCAACACGGCCGCCGTCTTCTCGATCGGCTACGTGCCCTCCCGCAGCGACCCGGGCCGGCGGGTGCGGATCGTTCACGCCATGATGGATGACGCCGTCGTCAGCGGCGGCTGGTTCGCCCGCTACGCCGTGCTGACCGGCGGAGTACTGGGGATGAGCGGCAATCCGACGATCATCAGCGGGGCGGCGGTCGGCATCCACAGCAACGACTTCCTCGACATCCGGGGCAGCGTGTTCGTCGACGGGTGCCTCAGCGCGTCGAACGGATCGCGCGTCATTGGCTCCATGAACCAGGATGCCGGGTGCGGGACTCCGGGAGAGCAGGCCCCCGTCGAGATCCCCGCCGTCGACGTCCGCTCCTTCTGGGAGTTCAGCGAGTACGACCTGTGCCCGGGTGGAGCGGTCAAGGCCGGGCCCGCCCATCCGACCCAGGGCAACACGGCCGCCAATGCCCCGTGCACCGGGGCCACCCTGATCGCCCATGCCGACGTCGTCCCCTTCCGGGGATGGAGCTACACGGGGAGCAGCGTCAGCCTGGAGGCGATCTGGCGTCACGGGAGCCTCGGCCTCTTCGACGGCGTCTACTACGTGTACCGGGGATCGGCCGAGATGGCGGCCAGTCCGGGAACGATCACCGATCCGTGGGAGGTGACGCTGCTGGTGGAGGGAGTGGGATCTTGCCCCGGGATCACGGGTGGCGACATCGACATCAGCGGCAGCCCGGTGATGGTTCCCTACGGAGACACCAAGAACCTGTTGATGGCGGCGGGGCGCGACATCGACATCTCCGGGAGTCCCGACTTCAGCGGGTTGATCGCCGCCCACGAGCAGATCGACAACTCGGGCAGCGCCAACGGCCTCGAAGCGGCCCTGCTGGCCGAGATGTTGTGCGATTCGGTCGACGATTTCATCGACGACAACGACATCGCCGGGAACCTCACGATCACCAACACCGGGCCGGTGTCGACGCCCTTCCCGGGGTCGGAGACCATCGAGGTGGTCGCCGGATGGGGCGAGTTGTAGCGGTTCGCCGCTGACTAGTCCGCCGGCGCCCGGCGAACCACCCGCCGAACCGATCAAGTCGGGGCGCGCAGTGGTCGAAACAGATGCGGAGAGCGTCCGCACCGCCGCGGCCGCCCGGAGGCGTGTATGACGCGCGACAACCGAATCCGCTGCTTCCTCGCCCGGGTCCGTTCGGCCGACGAGGCGTTCTCGATGATCGAGGCGATGGTGGCCGTCACCATCCTGGTGATCGCCATCGTGATGAGCATGCAGCCGTTGATGTCCGCCATGATCCGGATCGCCGACGCCCGAACCCTGACGGTTGCCGAGAACCTGGCGCAAGCAGAGATCGAATCGATCCGCGCCCTCGACTACGCCGATGTCGGCAGCGCCGGCTACACCCCGTCGGGCGTGTTGGAGCGCACCCGCATCGAGACCGTCGAAGGCAAGGACTACCAGATCGACGTCGTGGTCACCTACGAGGGATCGCTGTCGGGCCTCTCGGTGGTGGCCCAGGGCGGCGACGGCGTCGAAGGGACCTGGGACCCCGGCGTCGACTACAAGTTCGTGAAGGTGACGGTCACCGCCGCCGACAGCTCCTCGCCTCCAGTGGCGATGGAGACGCTGGTCTCACCAGGCAACATCGGTGCTCATGAGGGGATCGCCAACATCCGGGTGACCCTGGCCAAGCACGAGCCATTCGAGTCGAGCAGCCTCCCTTATCCATCGCTGGCGATCCAGTCTCCACCGGCGCTGCCGATCCGGTCGGGCGCCGCCACCGAGCAGCAGGTGTTCGCCGCCATCCCCGAGGGCGACTACACCGTCTCGTTGGACATTCCCGGAGGGTGGGTGATCGACCCCGCCGATACGATTGCCGGCCTCCAGGAGGTCACCGCCGAGGCCGGACTGCTCAAGGAGACCACCCTGCGGGTCTTCCGGCCGGCCCGCCTGCTGGCCACCATCACCGATGCGTCGACCGGGGCCCTGCTGCCGACCGCCCGCATCTCTCTGATCCACGTGCCCTCCGGCCTGCAGACCGACTACGGGCCGGGCGTGACGACGATCACCGATCTGATGCCGGATGCCTACGACATCACGGTCGCCGCCACCGGGTACGTCTCGTACCACGCCACCTCGGTGAACATTCCCGCCGGCTACCCGGATCCGGATCACCTGCTCCCGATCGCCCTGGAACTGATACCGGCGACGACGACGACCACCACCAGCACCACCACCACGACGACCACCACCTCGACGACCACCACCACGATTCCGGGTGCGACGACGACCACGACGGTGCCCTCGACGACCACGACGACCACCACCGTGCCGGCGACGACGACCACGACCACCGTGCCGGCCGGGACGGTCCAGGTGATGTTCGAGGTGAAGGACAACACCGGCCGGGTGGTCAACGGTGCCAGGGTGGAGGTGCCCCACCCGACCCGGGGCCTACTGGTGGCGGTGACCGATCAGTACGGCCGGGCCTACATGGACCTCGAACCGGGCACCACCTTCACGGCCACCGCCTCCACGACCTGGGGCCACGGGCCGGACTCGGAGAGCTTCGACCCGAGGTGGACGACCACGGTCCGGTTGGGCCTGAAGCGACCCAGCAAGAAGGGCACCTTCGTGCTCACCAACGGCGTCCGGGCCGAGTTCCTGTACCAGGTGGACGGCAACTGGGTGATCCTGTCGCCCAACTACCAGAACGAGGCGTCCTTCGTCGAATCCAAGGGCTGGTACCGGGTGGCCAAGCGGTGCACCGCCAACGGGTCGATCGTGGGTGACATGTGGGTGTGGGTCAAGGATGGCAAGAACTACACGGATTCGGTGGGCGGGTGGTGCCCGTGATGCTGGGCCGGTGGCGGCGCGCCCTTCACCGCCAGGACGGCTACACGCTCATGGAGTTGTCGCTGGCCATGGCGCTGTCGTCGATCATCTTCGCCTCGCTGGTCTCGGTGATCTACAGCTTCAGCCAGCAAGCCGGCGACTCGGGGCAGGCCGCCATGCTGCAGCAGACCAGTCGGGAGTTGGTGGCCGACCTGGTGGTGGAGTTGCGTCAGGCGGAGAAGGTGACCGCCAACGGGTACCCGATCGAGGAACTCACCGCCGGCAAACTGGTGGCCTACACGGATCGGCTCGAATCGGAGGGCCCCGAACGGGTGGTCTACGAGCGCAAGTCGTGCATCGATGACATGTGCGAGTTGTGGGTGACCCGCTACCCGGCGGTACCCGGCACCGGCCCGTGGTGGACCTTCTCCACCACCCCGGTCGAGAACATGATGGCGCTCGAACGGGTCTCCAGCGTCCATCCACTCTTTGCCGGGTCCGACTGGGTGGGGGATCCTCCGGTCAGGACCTACATTGCCTCGTGTTCTCCGTCGGGCACCGCCTGCGACTTTCCTCTCGTGGTGATCACCTTCCGGGCCAGCCCCACCAACACCAGCGCCGGGGCCGACCGTGCCTACGAGATCGAAGAGGAGGTGAGGCTTCGCAATGGATGAACGCCGCGAAGGAGGCTTCGCCCTGGTGGCGGTGATCCTCGGGATCGGTGCCATGGTCTTCATCGTGGCCCTGCTGTTCCAGCAGGCCGCCAGCGAGTACGACAGCGCCCAGCACCAGCGCCGCGAGGACAGCCTGGTGGCGGGCGCCGAGGCGATGCTGGAGCGCTACGCCTCCAAACTCACCATCGACCCGGTCTACTACCAGCACTGGGTCGACGAGGCCGAACTGCCGCGCCGCTGCACCGACGGATCGTCCCTGCACTACTACACGGTCGCCGACCCGGGCACCGAGTGGTTCTCGGACTGTGCCACCTGGGACTACCAGGACCCCGCCGCCTACTTCGCCCACCCGATGCTGGTGGGCGACGAGGCCAACACCGCCGACGACACCGTGGCACTCCTCACGGTGGCGCCACCCACCTCCAGCAGTGATCTTCGGGTGACCATCGTGGCCCGCAACGAGGTGTTCAACCACAGCCGGGCCATCGAGGCCGACATCCGCCCGGAGGCCATCTCGGAGTTCGCCTTCATGACGATGGAGGACCAGAACTTCGGTTCGGGAGCCCACACCTACGGCAAGGTGTACAGCGGGGACGACATCAACTACCAAAGCGGCGGCTACGCCCACCGCAACATCTACGCCGAGGACGGCATCGGGGTCGACTCGGGTTACGGCCCGCCGACCCTCGTCGACGGGGCCAAGGCCTACGACGGCCGCCCCGGCGGCTACCCGGACATCCGCGCCGTGTTCCCGGAGCCGATCAACTTCGACAACTTCTGGGACGATCTCGGCCTGATCCACACCGTCGCCTGTGAACGCGGGGGCCTGTGCCTGAGCCGATCGGGCAACCCCGGCCTGGGTCTGTCCTCGACGCCGCCGGCATGGCTGATCGAACCGCAGTTGTCGGGTTCGTCGATGAACCTGCGGGTGTCGATCTCCTACAGCAATTCCTCGACGAGTTGCCTGACCTCTGAGGAGTGGTGGTGGGTCAACTCGGGGACGGCCTCCTGGACCTACCTGGGGACCTACCCGCTGCCGGCCAACGGCATCGTGTGGGTGGACGGCCACGCGGTCATCGGCAAGCCCGGCCAGACCAGCACCATCCGGGGAGCCATGACACTCTATGCCGGGCGCAACGGATCGCCGAAGAACATCATCCTGGCCTCCGACATCGTCTACGCCGGTGGCACCACCGGCAGCGACGTGCTGGGCCTGATCTCCAGTGACTGGGTGATCATCAACCCCTACGCCATCGGCTCGGATCGGGTCCTCAACCTCTCCGGGGCCATGCTCGAGCAGGGTGGGACCATGTGGGTCGCCCGGTCGTGCGGGTACGACGGCAACGATGTGGTCTCCCAGGGATCGGGCTATCCCACCCTCAACACCTTCGGGAGCCAGGCCCGCCGTCAGACCGGCAACATGTCTGCCCAGTTCGCGGTGAGGAACTACACCTTCGACACCCGTCTGGAGCGGCTGCGGCCGCCCCTCTTCCCGTTGCTGGGTGACTCCTGGTCCTACGGCAACTGGAAGGAGATCCGGCCTCCCTGCTGGGCTAGGCCGGATTCCTCCAACTGCCCATAGGCAACGGTGAACCCGCCGGGACGGCCCCGGGCCCGCCCTAATCTGGCCGGATGCAGATCCACACCGCGCCGCTGTGGCTCGCCGCCACCAACTGCTACGTCGTCTCCGGTGACGGCGAGACCGGGGTGATCGTGGATGCCCCGCCCGACCTGGCGGCCATCGAGAGGATCGTGGCCGCGGCCGGCATCGTGCCGGTCGCCCTGCTGGCCACCCACGGGCACATCGACCACATCGGGGCCGCCGGGGCGGTGATCCGCCGCTACTCGATGGTCGGCTACCTCCACCCAGATGACGATTGGCTGGCCCGGGACCCCGCCGCCCAGTTGCGGGCGATGTTCGGGATGCAACCCGACGGCGACTACGCGCCGCCGGATCGGTACCACGACCTGGCCGACGGTCAGGTCCTCGGGTTGGCCGGTCTCTCCTTCGAGGTGCTGCACACCCCCGGCCACACTCCGGGCCATGTGTGCTTCCGGGTGGCCGACGAGGGCCTGCTGCTGTCCGGCGATCACCTGTTCGCAGGCTCGATCGGCAGGACCGACCTGCCCGGCGGGGACTACGACACGCTCATGGAGTCGATGCGCACCAAGATCGCCCCGCTGCCTGCCGGCACCGACGTGCTCCCGGGGCACGGGCCCGCCACTACCATCGCCCGAGAACTGGCCGCCAACCCCTTCTTGAGTCCATTCCGCACGTGATACCCCAAGCGCCCAAGGGCACCGACGACATCCTTCCCCCGGCCTCCGAGGGCTGGCGGAGGCTGCTGCGCGGCTTCGAGGACCTGGCGGTCCGCTACGGATACGGGTTCACGATGACTCCCCTCTTCGAGGCCACCGAGTTGTTCTCACGGGGGGTGGGGGTGGAGACCGAGGTTGTCGAGAAGCAGATGTACACCTTCGAGGACAAGGGGGGCCGCTCGATCACGCTGCGGCCCGAGGCGACCGCCTCGGTGGTGAGGGCGTACCTCGGCTCCGGCACCCAGGGCGTCTTCAAGGGCTACTACGCCGGGCCCATGTTCCGCTACGAGCAGCCCCAGTCGGGCCGCCGCCGCCAGTTCTACCAGGTGGGGGTGGAGTACCTGGCCGAGCCATCCCCGGATGCCGATGTCGAGGTGATCGAGGTCGGCTATCGCCTGCTCCAGCAGGCCGGGATCACCGAGGTGACGGTTCGCCTCAACTCGATCGGCGATCCCGCCGACCGGGCCGCCTATCGGGAGGCGCTGGTCGCCTTCCTGAAGGACCGGGCCGATCTCCTCTCCGACGAGGCGCGCAGCCGGATGTCGAGCAACCCGCTGCGGGTTCTCGACAGCAAGGCCGACGCCTCGGTCGTGGCCGATGCCCCCGCTCCGCTCGATGCCATCTGTGAAGCGGCCGCCGCTCACTTCGCCGGAGTCGTGGCCGGCCTGCAGCGCCGGGGCATCCCCTATGAGATCAGCCCTCGTCTGGTGCGCGGCCTCGACTACTACAACCGGACCGTCTTCGAATACGTGTCGGCGGCCTACACGGCCGCCCAGGAGGCGCTCGGCGGCGGCGGGCGTTACGACCCCCTCGCCGAGATGCTCGGCGGCCCCCCGGTGGCGGCGGTGGGCCTGGCGATGGGCGTCGACCGCATCGTGCTGGCGATGCCGAAGTTCCCACCGGGCGGCCCCGATGTGTTCGTGGCGGTCGCTGATCCGGCCCGCCGGGAGGACGCCATCGGACTGGTGGCCGCCCTCCGGGATGCCGGCCTGTGGTCCGAGATGGATCTGGGCGACCGCTCGCTCAAGGCTCAGTTCAAGGTGGCCGGGAGGCGGGGGTCCCGGTTGGTGGCCGTCGTCGGAGACGAGTGGTCGGAGGGACTGGTGACGGTGCGGCGGATGTCCGATGGTGAGGAGCGACCCGTGGCGATCGAGGAGGTGGCCTCGTGGGCGACCAACCGCTGAGGAGCGACAAGGCCGGGGAGTTGCGGGTCGCCGACGAAGGACGCCAGGTCCGCCTGGCCGGTTGGGTGGCCTCCCGGCGCGACCTGGGGGGCGTCTACTTCCTGGTGATCCGCGACGCATCGGGCCGGGTTCAGGTGGTCATCGACCCGCAAGCCGACCCGGCGGCGGGAGAGATCGCCAAGGATCTTCGCGACGAGTACTGCGTGGCCGTGACCGGCGGGGTGCGGCGCCGCCCCGAGGGCACCGCTAACCCCGACATGCCGACGGGGGAGATCGAGGTGGCCGCCTCGCAGGTGACCGTGCTGAGCCCGGCGGACCCGCTGCCGTTTCAGATCGACGATCGGTCCGAGGTGGATGAGACCCGCCGCCTCAAGTGGCGCTACCTGGACCTGCGCCGTCCCCGGATGGCGGCCAACCTGGTGGCTCGCTCCCGGGGGGTGGCGGCGATGCGGCGCTCACTGGAGCGGCAGGGGTTCATGGAGGTGGAGACGCCCACCCTGATTCGGTCGACGCCCGAGGGAGCCCGCGACGTCCTGGTGCCGAGCCGGCTGCGGCCGGGATCGTTCTACGCCCTTCCCCAATCGCCACAACTGTTCAAGCAACTGCTGATGATCGGCGGCGTCGAGCGCTACTACCAGATCGCCCGCTGCTATCGGGACGAGGACTTCCGGAGCGACCGCCAACTGGAGTTCACCCAGCTGGACATCGAGGGCTCTTTCTGGGGGCGCGACGACGTCCTGGAGGCGCTGGAACAGGTGATCGTCGAGGTGTTGGGCGACCTGCGCGGCATCCATCTGGAGACGCCGTTCCCCCGGCTCACCTACCGCGAGTCCATGGATCGCTACGGCACCGACAAACCCGACACCCGCTTCGGCATGGAGATCCGCGACCTCGGCGCCGTGTTCGCCGGCACCGGGTTCCGGGCCTTCGCCGGCATCCTGGACTCCGGCGGCGTGGTGCGGGGGATCAACGCCGGGCCGCGCGGCCTGAGCCGCTCCGGCCTCGATGCCCTCGGCGAGATCGCCAAGGGCGCCGGCGCCAAGGCTCTCGCCTGGTTCGTGGTCGAGGAGGGCGGCACCCTCCGCTCGCCGGTCGCCAAGTTCCTCGGCGAGGCGGAGGTCGCCGGATTGGTCGAGACCTTCGCTGCCGTCCCGGGCGACACGCTGCTGGTGGTGGCCGATGATGCCGGAGTGGTTGCGCCGGCACTCGACCGGCTGCGCCGTCACGTCGGTCATCCCGACCCCGATGCCCTGCGCTTCCTGTGGGTGATCGACTTCCCGGTGTTCGAGAAGGCGGCGGACGGGTCGCTGGCGCCCGCCCACCATCCGTTCACCTCGCCGCACGACGTGGACGAGATGGGGTCCGATCCCGAGCATGCGCTGTCGCATGCCTACGACCTGGTGCTCAACGGGAGCGAACTGGGGTCGGGGAGCGTCAGGATCCATGATCCCGCCGTGCAGCGCAGGGTCTTCGAGATTCTCGGGATCGCCGACGAGGAGGCCGAGAGTCGCTTCGGCTGGTTCCTCGAGGCGCTCCGCTACGGCACGCCGCCCCATGCCGGCTTCGCCGTCGGCATCGATCGGCTGGTGTCGATCTTGCAGGGGGAGCCGAACATCAGGGAGATCATCCCGTTCCCCAAGACCCAGACCGGGGCGGATCCGCTCACCCAGGCGCCGACCGGGGCGTCGGCCGAGCAACTGGCGGAGCTCGGGCTCGCCGTCGTGGGCGAGGCGGCCGGCGAGGAGGCCGGGGGGGCCGATCCGGCCGGATGATGGACGACCTGTTCGCCGAGGAACGGGCAGCCCGGCGCCGGACCGCCGAGCCGCTGGCGGCCCGGATGCGCCCCCGGACCCTCGACGAGGTGGTCGGCCAGCCGCACCTGCTGGATGAGGGCGCCGCCTTTGCCTCGATGGTGCGGGCGGGCCGCCCGGTGTCGATGATCCTGTGGGGCCCTCCCGGCACCGGCAAGACCACCCTGGCTCACCTGGTGGCCGAGGAGACCGAGGCCGCCTTCTCGGTGCTGTCGGTCACCGCCGCCGGGGTCAAGGACGTCCGCGAGGTGCTGGCGGCGGCCACCCGGCGCCTCGAGGAGTCGGGCGGCCGGACGGTGCTGTTCCTCGACGAGATCCACCGGTTCAACAAAGCCCAGCAGGACGCCCTCCTCCCCGGTGTGGAGACCGGGGTGGTGATCCTGGTGGGCGCCACCACCGAGAACCCGTTCTTCGAGGTCAACTCGCCGCTGATCAGCCGGGCATCGCTGTTCCGACTGGAGCCACTCGGGCCCGACTCCATCGAACTGCTGGTGGCGAGGGCGCTGACGGATGTCGAGCGCGGGCTCGGGGGGCGGGGCCTGGCCATCGAACCCGATGCCTCGGCGGCTCTTGCCGAGCGGAGCGGCGGCGATGCCCGCCTCGCCTACAACACTCTGGAGATGGCGGCGTTGCTCGTCGAGGGGCGGGGAGGCGCCGTCATCGACCTCGCCACGATCGAGGAGGCGCTGCAGCGGCGGATCGTCCGCTACGACAAGAAGGGCGACCAGCACTACGACGTGATCTCTGCGTTCATCAAGAGCGTGCGAGGCTCCGACCCCGACGCGGCCGCCTACTGGCTGACGACGATGCTCGAGGCGGGGGAGGACCCCGAGTTCATCGCCCGCCGCCTGATCGTGCTCGCCTCCGAGGACATCGGGTTGGCCCATCCCTCCGCCCTCGGGGTGGCGGTCGACGCCGCCCGGGCGCTCGCCTACGTCGGCCTCCCCGAGGCCTCCTACGCCCTGCACCATGCCGCCCTCTACCTGGCGGTCGCCCCCAAGTCCGACTCGGTGAAGCGGGCGATGGGGGAGGCCCGCCGGGCGGTCGAGGAGACCCCGGGCGCCACGGTCCCGCCCCACCTGCGGTCGGCGGGGTACCGGGGGGCCGAGGCGCTGGGGCACGGGGTCGGCTACCGCTATCCCCACGATCATCCCGAGGGGATCGTCCCCCAGCAGTACCTGCCCGACGAGGCGGCCGGGCGGGTGATCTTCCGTCCGGGGAGGGCGGGGGCCGAGGAGCGCCTCGCCGAGCACCTCGCCGAGGTCGATCGTCGGATGGGCCGGCGGGAACGCCGGGAGTGATTACGCTGGCGCCCATGCTCGGGCACCTGCGGTGTTGCCATGGTGGAAGCGCGTCCGGGGAGGGCCGATGACCCCTCTCTCCGGCGCCGAGATTCGGCGCGCCTTCCTCCAGTACTTCAAGGACCGCGACCACGCCATCATCCCGTCGGCGTCGTTGATCCCCGTCGATCCGACGCTGCTGCTGGTCAATGCCGGGATGGTGCCCTTCAAGCGCTTCTTCCTGGGCGAGGACCCGGCGCCCTACAAGCGGGCGGCCTCCTCCCAGAAGGTGGTGCGCACCGTGGACATCGACATCGTCGGAACCACCTCGCGCCACGCCACATTCTTCGAGATGCTGGGCAACTTCTCCTTCGGCGACTACTTCAAGGAACTGGCAATCCCGCTTGCCTACGAGTTCGTCACCGAGCATCTGGGCTTCGACCCCGACGTGCTCTGGTACACCATCTTCGAGGACGACGAGGAAGCGGCCGAGATCTGGATCGACGGGGTGGGGGTCCCCCCCGACCGGGTGCAGCGGGGCGGTGTGGAGGACGGGACCTTCTGGCAGATGGGGATCCCGGGGCCGTGCGGGCCCTCCTCGGAGATCTTCGTCGACCGGGGGCCCTCCTTCGGCCCCGGCGGAGGCCCGATCGGGGCAGGCGAACCGGGCGAGCACCGCTTCATCGAGTTGTGGAACCTGGTGTTCATGCAGAACATCCAGGACGAGCCGTACCACGTCATAGCGGACCTTCCCGCCAGGAACATCGACACCGGAATGGGCCTCGAGCGGGCGGCGATGCTGCTGCAGGGGGTCGGGTCGCTGTTCGACTGCGACTTGGTGAGGACGGTGCTGGCCACCGGCGAGCGCCTGACCGGGACCCGCTACGGGGACGACGACCGGTCGGATGTGGCCCTCCGCATCCTGGCCGACCACGGGCGGGCGATCACTTTCCTCATCAGCGATGGGGTGGTTCCCTCGAACGAGGGGCGTGGTTACGTGCTCCGGAGGCTGATCCGACGCCTGGTGCGCCACGCCTGGAGCCTGGGAGCCCGCGATCTCGTCACCCCCGATCTCATCGATAGCACCATCGAGGTGATGGGCGACGGCTACCCCGCCATCGTGAGCGGGCGGGGCGGCATCGTCGAGATGGCCGAGCGCGAGGAGGACCGCTTCCGGCGGACCCTCGATGCCGGCTATCAGTTGATCGACGGCCACTTCTCGGAGATGGGCCGGGGGGAGGCACTGGACGGCGAGGCGGCCTTCAGGCTCCACGACACCTACGGGTTCCCGATCGAGTTGACCGAGGAGATCGCCGCCGAACGCGGAATGACGGTGGATCGGGCCGGATTCGACGAAGAGATGGCCGCCCAGCGGGTGCGGGCCCGGGCGGCGCGCAAGGCGGGCATCGACGCCGAGGCCGAGCCTGCCTATCGATCGGTCTACGACCGAACCGGCCCCACCGAGTTCCTCGGTTACGAGGGAACCACCGCCACCGGTCGGATCTTGAGCATCCTGCGGGAGGGCGAACCGGTCGAGGCGGCGGCGGCCGGCGAGGACGTCGAGGTGTTCCTCGACCGGACCCCCTTCTACGCCGAAGCCGGGGGCCAGGTGGGCGACACCGGCAGGATCGTCACCGAGACCGGGGAATTGCGGGTGACCGACACCCGGTTTGCGGTCCAGGGCCTCAACGGGCACCGGGCCCGGGTGGCGTCGGGGACCGTCAGGGTCGGCCAGCACGCCACCGCCGAGGTGGACCCCGCCCGTCGGGAGCGGATTCGCAAGTCGCACACCGGCACCCACCTGCTGCACTGGGCGCTCCGCAAGGTGTTGGGCTCCCACGTCCAGCAGGCGGGGTCGCTGGTGACGGATGGGCGGCTCAGATTCGATTTCAGCCACTACGCCGGTGTCGAGCACGATGCGCTGGCCGAGGTGGAGAGGATGGCCAACGAACGGGTGATCGAGAACGCGGTGGTCAACTCGTTCGAGGTCAGCCGTCAGGAGGCGGAGGACCTCGGGGCGCTCGCCTTCTTCGGCGACAAGTACGGCGATCGGGTCCGGGTGGTCCAGGCCGGCGACTTCAGCCGCGAGTTGTGCGGCGGCACCCACGTGGGGGCGACCGGGCAGGTCGGCCCCCTGGTGGTGGTGGGGGAGTCGTCGATCGGATCCAACCTCCGCCGGATCGAGGCGTTCACCGGCAGCACCGCCTACGAGCACGTGGGCGAGATGCGCCGCCGCCTCCAGGACACTGCCGGAGTGCTGCGGGCCCAGCCCGATCAGGTCGTCGAGGCGGCTCGCTCGCTGATGCAGCGGGTCGCCGACCAGGAGGAGCTGATCGAGGCCTTCGAGGCACAGGCTCGTTCGGGCGTCGCCGGGGAACTGCTGGGCGGAGCGGAGGAGATCGGCGGCGCCCGGTTGCTGGTCGCCGCGGTGCCCGGCCTGGCTCCCGATGGGCTGCGGGCCCTGGCGCTCCAGGTGCGCGATCGCCTCGGCAGCGGGATCGCGGTGCTGGGGGCCGAGCGGGACGGCAAGGGCGGGCTGATCGGCGTGGTCACCCCCGATCTGATCGCCGAGGGCATCTCCGCCGGGAGGCTGCTGGCAGGCCCGGCCGGGATCATGGGCGGTGGCGGCAGCCGCGACCCGGAACTGGCCCAGGCCGGGGGGCCTCACGGCGACCGGCTGGCCGAGGCGCTGGCATCGGCGGTGGAGGCCGCAACGACGGCGTTGCGGGCCCGATCGTGAGCCGGATCGTCGGTCTTGACCCCGGCACCGTCCGGATCGGGGTGGCGGTCAGCGACCCGATGTTCGTGACCGCCCAGCCCCACGGCAACCTGGCGGCCGATGCGGAGGATCTCGATGATCGGCTGCGGGATCTGGCTGCCGAGACCGAGGCCGAGCGCTTCGTGGTCGGACTCCCCATCGGCCTCGATGGGCGGGAGGGCGCCGCCGCCGGGCGCTCCAGGGAACTGGCGGCTCGGGTGGCGGAGGCCACCGGCCTCCCGGTCGACCTGTACGACGAGCGCTTCAGCACCGTCACCGCCGAGCGGGTGCTGGTGTCCGCCGGCGTCCGCCGCAGCCGCCGCAAGGTGGCCCGCGACCGGGTGGCGGCGGCGGTGTTCCTCCAGGCCTATCTGGACGGCCGTCGATGAGCTACTACGACGAGTACCCCGAGCCGGCGCCGAAGCGCCGCTGGCTGGTGCTGGTCAAATGGCTGGTGGTGATCGGACTGGTGGTCGGATCGCTGGTGCTGGGGGTGCTCGGCATGAAGGTGCTGGCGGGGTACGTCGGCGACCTGATCGGGACGGAGGAGACCACGGTCGTCGCCGGAGTGGCCGTCGAGATCGAGGTCTTGCCGGGGGCGAGCGCCCGCCAGATTGGCGACCTGCTCGTCGAGGCCGGCGTCATCGGCTCGGCGGGGGAGTTCGACCGTTACGTGCGGGATGCGGGAGTCAGCAATCGCCTGCAGGCGGGATCATACGAGCTGACCACCGGGATGAGCGTCGCCGAGGTGGCCGCCGTCCTCACCGAGGGCCCCGACTCTGGGGATGTGTACCGCATCACGGTCATCGAGGGCCTCACCGTCCAACAGACCCTGCAGTCGATCGCCAGGCAGACCGACTTCACCGTCATGCACCTCGAGGCGGTCCTGCTCGGCGACGACGTGGATTCCGAGCTGCTGCAGGGACCGGTGACCGTCCTGGCGGATTGGGAGGGCCTGCTGTTCCCCGATACCTACGAGTTCGCCGCCGACGCCACTGCCGAGGAGTTGCTGGGCACCCTGGCTGCCACCACCGAGACCCGGGTCGGCTCGATCGACTGGAGCGCCCTGGAGGAGCGGGGGCTCACTCCCTACGACGGGCTGATCATCGCCTCGCTGATCGAGCGTGAGGCGCTCCTCGACGAGGAGCGGCCGATCATCGCCAGCGTCATCGTCAACCGCCTCGACACCGGCATGCTGCTCCAGATCGACGCCACCGTGCTCTATGCGATCGGCGGGGGCACCGAAGTGACCCTCGAGGACCTCGAGGTCGACTCGCCGTACAACACCTACAAGAACCCGGGCCTGCCGCCGACGCCCATCGCCGGGGTGCGCCTGGCATCGTTGGTCGCCGCCTCGGCCCCCTCGGAGACCGATTACATCTTCTACGTCCTCACCGGGGAGGACGGGAGCCACAGCTTCACCGACGACTTCGACGAGTTCCTCAGGATGCAGGAGCAGGCCCGTCTGGACGGCGTGATCCCGTGAGGCTGGTGGTCCTCGGAGACCCGGTCGCTCACTCCCGTTCACCCGCCATCCACACCGCCGCCCTGGCGGCTGTAGGCCTCACCGGCAGCTACGAGGCGCGCCGGGTCGATGCGGGCGGCTTCCTGGCGGCGGCGGATGACCTTCGCCGAGGCCGGCTCGACGGGGCCAATGTGACCATGCCCCACAAGGCGCTCGCGGCGGCTACCGCCGACTGCATCGACGGCCTGGTGGCCGCCACCGGTGCGGCCAACACCCTGCGGCGCTCGACGGCCCGGGCGGGGGAGATCGAGGCCACCAACACCGACGTGGCCGGCCTCCGCAGTGCCGCCGCCGCCGCCGGGATCCCCTCCGGGGCTCCGGTCCTGGTGCTGGGTGGCGGGGGGGCTGCCGCCGCGGCACTGGCCGCATTCGGTGATCGGGAGGTCCGCTGCGCCACCCGCTCGGGGTCCGCAGTGCCCGTCGCCACCCACCCGTGGGGCGTGCCGTGGCCGGGGGCGGTGGTGGTGAATGCGACACCGCTCGGGATGCAGGGCGAGCCGCTCCCCGCTGGGATCGTGGAGGCAGCCTGCGGCCTCATCGACATGGCCTACGGAGCGGATCCGACCCCGGCGTTCCGGCAGGCGGTTCGGATGGGTATCGCGGCGGCCGACGGGCTGGACGTGCTGGTGGGGCAGGCGGCGGTGTCGTTCAGTTGGTGGACCGGTGTCGACGCACCGCTCGGGGTCATGGCCGCCGCCGCCAGGAGGGGTTGACCAGGAGGCTCAAGGGGACCCGGGGGTCTGCCGAAACAGCCTCAGAGATACCCCTATCAAGGAGTCGGGTTGCCGACCGGTGGCGATCATTTCGGATTGATGCTGCTCGAAGAAGGCCTGGTCACCAGGCCGGACCTGGAGCGGGCCAAGGCGCGCCAACTCGAGACCGGCGAGACGCTGTCTCGAGTGCTGGTCGACGAGGAGATCGTCCCCGAGGTCGATCTGGTCAAGGTCCTCGCCCGTCACGTCGGTGTCGAGTTCGTGAATCTCGCCGAGATCGCCGTCGATCCGTCGGCGGCGGTGCTCGTCCCGGAGATGATCGCCCGGCGCCACTCGATCATCCCGATCGGGTTCGACAACGGGCGTCTGGTGGTCGCCATGGCCGATCCCGGCAACGTGCTGGTGATCGACGACATCAGGGCCATCACCGGGCTGCCGATCAAGGTCAAGGTCGCCACCCGCAGTTCCATCGACGAGGCGATCCGGCGGGTCAACCGCATGGAGGACGCGGTCACCGACTTCGGCGCCCTGATCGGCGAAGACGACATCGATGACGACCTCGCCAAGATCGAGGCGGCCATCGAAGAGGCGCCGATCGTCAAGCTCGTCAACACCCTGGTCAGCCGGGCGGTCAGCGAGCGGGCCTCCGACATCCACATCGAACCGGCCGAAA
The DNA here is from genome assembly GCA_018821365.1 of Actinomycetota bacterium. Taxonomy (GTDB): domain Bacteria; phylum Actinomycetota; class Acidimicrobiia; order Spongiisociales; family UBA11373; genus JAHJML01. The sequence continues at coordinate 20,963 of JAHJML010000067.1, forward strand.
AGGACCTGCGGGTCCGCTTCCGCATCGACGGCGTGCTCCACGAGATCATGACCACGCCCAAGTCGGTCACCGGGGCGGTCGTCAGCCGGCTCAAGATCATGGCCGACCTCGACATCGCAGAGCGCCGGGTTCCCCAGGACGGCCGGGTGGCCCTCAAGGTCGGCGGGCGCCAGATCGACCTGCGGGTGGCGACCCTCCCCACCATCTACGGGGAGAAGGTCGTGATGCGGATCCTCGACAAGGACGATGCGATCCTGCCACTGGAGGACCTGGGGTTCCTGCCCGAGTCGCTGGCACGGTTCAAGGAGTCCTACACCAAGCCGTACGGGGCCATCCTCGTGACCGGTCCGACCGGCTCGGGGAAGACGACCACCCTGTACAGCACGCTCAACATCATCAACCGGCCCGACCGCAACATCATCACCGTCGAGGACCCGGTCGAATACCGGCTCCCCGGCATCATCCAGGTGCAGGTGAACCGCAAGGCCGGACTCCTGTTCGCTACCGCCCTCAAGTCCATCCTCCGCTCCGACCCCGACGTGGTGCTGATCGGCGAGGTTCGCGACACCGAGACCGCCCGGATCGCCGTCGAGGCGGCCCTGACCGGGCACCTGGTGCTGACCACCCTGCACACCAATGACGCCTCGTCGAGCATCGGCCGGCTGGTCGACATGGGCGTGGAGTCGTACCTGGTCTCGTCCGCCCTCGATTCGATCGTGGCCCAGCGCCTGGCGCGCAAGATCTGTTCCCGATGCCGCCAGCCGAGGGAGGCCACCCCCCAGATGACCCAGCAGATGGGCTTCGACCCCGACGAGGGGCCGATCACCGTCTATGACGCCGTCGGGTGCAAGGTCTGCTCCGACACCGGGTACCGGGGCCGGCTCTGCATCAACGAGATCCTGCTCGTCAGCGAGGAGATCCAGCGGATGGCCGTCGAACGGCGCCCCTCCGACGAGATCGCCAGGGTCGCCGTGGAGCAGGGGATGATCACTCTTCGCCGTGACGGCATGGAGAAGGTCCGTCTCGGCATGACGACCCTCGAAGAGGTCCTGCGGGTGGTGGTCTGATGAACGAGGCGTCCGAGCAGTTGGGCCGAATCCTGGTAGATCGGAACATCCTCACCGAGGACCAACTCTCCCACCACGTCGCCGCCGCCGAGGCGGCGGGGTCTCCGCTCGCTCATGTCCTGGCAGAGCGGCTTCCCGACGGTCGGGCGACGGTGCTCCGGGTGGCGGCGGAGCGGCTGGGGATCGCCTACTACGACCCGGCCGGCGGCTCGGCCCCGGCCGAGGAGGCGCTCCGTGTCATCACGCGGGCCGATGCAGAACAACATCTGGCGCTGCCGATCGCGGTGGCGGCCACCGAAGTCCACGTTGCGATGGCCGATCCCTTCGACAAGGCGGTGCTCACCCGGCTCCACAAGGTGAGCGGATATCGGGTGGTTCCGATGCTCGCCTCCCGGGAGGCGCTTCCGGCAGCAATCGCCACCGCCTACGGGAGCCTCAAGCGGGCTGCCATCCCGGTCCCGCCCGTCTCCGAGCAACGCATTGGGGTCGCCGAGACAGATCTCCACGTCAACGGGCTGCTGACCCGACTGGTCGAGATGCACGGGTCCGACCTCCACCTGACCGCCGGAACGGTGCCCCAGGTGCGGGTCGACGGCAAGATGATCCCCCTCGACGGAGGACCGCGGCTCACCCCGCAGATCCTCCAGGCCCTGGTGTACGCCCTGCTCACCGGCGACCAGCGGGAGAAGCTCGAGAACAGCCTCGAACTGGACTTCTCCCACCCGGTCGCCGGTTTGGGGAGGTTCCGGGTCAATGCCTTCTTCCAGCGGGGCTCGATCGGTGTCGTGATGCGGGCCATTCCCGACGCCGTCCCCAGTCTCGAGGATCTCAACATGCCGACGGCAGTCCGCCAGTTCGCGGCGATGAGCCGGGGCTTGGTGCTGGTCACCGGCGCCACCGGATCGGGCAAGTCGACCACCCTCGCCTCGCTGATCGACCTGATCAACGAGACCAGGGCCGTGCACATCATGACCGTGGAAGATCCCATCGAGTTCCTCCACCGCCACAAGCGGGCCATCGTCAACCAGCGGGAAGTGGGTCAGGACACCACCTCGTTCTCGATCGCACTTCGCCAGGCGCTGCGCCAGGACCCCGATGTGATCCTGGTGGGCGAGCTCAGAGACCTCGAGACGATGGCGACCGCCCTCACTGCGGCCGAGACCGGCCACCTGGTGTTCGCCACCCTGCACACCCAAACGGCCGCCCAGTCGGTGGAGCGGATGATCGATGTGTTCCCGTCGCACCAGCAACAGCAGGTGCGAGTGCAGCTCGCCGGTTCCCTGCAAGGGGTGGTGACCCAGCAACTCGTCCCGACCGTCGAGGGGACCGGACGGATCGCCGCCGTCGAGGTGCTCGTGGTCACCTCTGCGGTTCGCAATCTCATCCGGGAGGGGAAGCAGCACCAGATCACCTCGCTGATGCAGGCCGGCGGCAAGTACGGCATGCAGACCATGGATCAGGCACTCGCCATGCTCGTGACGGCGGGCCGGGTGTCGATGAAGGAAGCAGAGGAGCGAGCCCTCAACGTGGTGGATCTACAGAACCTGGCCGGAAGACGGTGACGCGATGACAACCAGCATGATGTTCGAGTTCAAGGCCCGGGACCGCACCGGCAAGATTCACGACGGCCAACTGGAGGCTACCTCCAGCGGCGCGGTGGTCAAGACCCTGCGAGACCGTGGCTTGATGCCGCTGAGCGTCAACCAGAAGAAGGCCTCGGCGCTTCAGAGGGAACTGAAGATCCCCGGGTTCGGGGGCAAGATCAAGCAGAAGGAGATGGCGCTGTTCAGCCGCCAGTTGGCCACCATGGTCAACTCGGGCCTGACGCTGATCCGATCGCTCGGAATCCTCGAGGACCAGAGCGAGAACCCCATGCTCAAACAGGTCGTCGTCGACGTGCGCAGCAAGGTCGAGCAGGGCGTGAGCCTGTCCGTGGCCATGGAGAGCCATCCGAAGGCGTTCAGCACCCTGTACGTCTCGATGGTGCGGGCCGGCGAGGTCGGGGGCGCCCTCGACGAGACCCTCAACCGCCTCGCCGACACCCTGGAGTCCCAGGCTCGGCTGCGGAGCCAGATCAAGTCGGCGATGGCCTATCCGGTGGTGGTCCTCAACCTGATCGTGTTCATCGTCCTGGCGATGCTCATCTTCGTGGTTCCCATCTTCGAGAAGATGTATGCCGACCTGGGGGGAACCCTGCCGGTGCCCACCCAGGTACTGATCAACATCTCCCGGTTCATCACCTCCAAGTGGTGGTTGATCGGGGCGGTGATCGTGGGCCTGGTCGTCGGCTTCAAACGTTGGAAGGCGACCGAGGAGGGCCGGCGGCGCTGGGATTCCATGAAGCTGAAGTTCCCGGTCTTCGGGAAGCTCACCCAGAAGGTGTCGATCAGCCGGTTTGCCAGGACGTTTGCGGTGCTCAGCCGCACCGGGGTCCCGGTGCTGCAGGCCCTCGATATCGTGGCGCAGACGGCAGGCAATGCCGTCGTGTCCGACGCCGTGCTGGACGTGCAGGCCAGCGTCAAGCGCGGCGAGTCGCTGGCGGCACCGCTGCAGCGTCACGATGTGTTCCCACCGATGGTCACCCAGATGATGTCCGTCGGCGAGGAGACGGGCGCCCTCGACGCCATGCTCAGCAAGGTGGCCGACTTCTACGATCGCGAGGTCGACGACACGGTGGCCGCCCTGACCAGCCTCATCGAGCCGATCCTCATCGTGGTCATGGGCGTGGTCGTCGGCGGGATCCTCATCAGCCTGTACCTGCCCATGTTCAACATCGCCAACCTGATCCAGTCGGGCTGAGTGACCCGCCCCACGCCAGCGGCCGCCGGTCGATGCCGGCGGCCGTTGCCGGGTTCGAGGGATCTCGCCAAGAAGCGGCTCAACCCGAGCCCGGGGCAGGCCGATACCGAAGACACGGATCGAACCACGATCCATTACGGCGCAACCTGAGGAGGTTCGCACAATGTTGAAGGCAATCCGGCGCAGCTTGAGCCGGGACGAAGGCTTCACGCTCATCGAGCTGATGGTCGTGGTGATGATCATTGCAGTCCTCATCGCCATCGCCATCCCTTCGTTCCTCGGCTTCCGCAAGTCGGCTCAGGACCGTGCCGCGCAGTCCGAAGTCCGTAACGTCCTTCTGTCCGAGAAGGCGTACTGGCTGGAGGAGGGTGACTACACCCAGACCGCTGCGGACATCACGGCTCTCGAGCCCAACGCCAGCATCGCGGCCGCTCCGGCCAACGGGGTGTACATCGACCTGAACGCCGCTTCGAGCGACGTGGTCTGTATCACCCGCACTGCCGACAGCGGCAACACGTTCTCCGTCTGGGAGAGCGCCTCGGCCGGGACGTACTACGGCGCGACCGATCTGTCGCTCGCCGACTGCCCGGCTGCAGCCCCCGGCGCCTACACGCAGGGCGGCTGGTAAAGCCAGAGCCGCAACGACCGATACGAGTGGGGCGGGCCTCAGGGCCCGCCCCACTCGCGTTGCCGGAAGGGATGGGTCCGGGTGACCGGCGGCGTAGGCACAGCGGTCGGCGCCCGGGTGCTGTTATACGCTCGTTCGGTGGCCGGGGACTGGTTCGGGCTTCGGCTCGTCGAGGATGGCCCGGATGCCGGACGTCACACCTGTCGGGGAGAGGAAGATGAGATGACGCTGGAGGCGTGCACCGGGGTGGCCTGGTGACCGGAATGACGGGAATGCTGGCCTGTGGCGGAGCCGTCCTCGGCCTCGTGATCGGTTCCTTCCTCAAC
>JAHJML010000068.1 GCA_018821365.1 Actinomycetota bacterium
GACGGCGCCGTCTTCCTCATCGACGCAGCCGGGGTGACCTCGCTGGGATCGGTGCCCGATGGGGCCCGCCTCGTGGGTAGTCCCGATCATGTCCGTCTGGCAGTGGTGACGAAGCAGGGTGGAGCCGCGGTCTGGGACGTTGCCGAGGGCCGGCGGTTGGCCGGTATCCCGGAGGGCAAGGTGCGGATGAGCGGGGTCTTCCAGTGCAACATCCTGGGCAACCCTCTGCCCACTCTCAGCCTGGCTGCCGGTGTCCCCTGGGCGGCCGCCTGTCGCGAGGCGACCGTGACCGTGTGGGATCTCGAGGGTGGGGAGCCGCTTGGCTCCTTCTCGGCGGACAGCGTGATCGAAGCCGGTGCGTTCGATGACGACGCCGCCCGTCTGGCGGTCGGCACGATCTCGGGACAGACGCATATCCTTCGTATCGAATGACCGACACCGCAGAATTCGATCCGTCGAGCACCATCGCCTTCTATCCCGAGGGTCTGCTCCACAAGTTCGGGTTCAGCGACGGGGACCTGCTGTTCGACCTGGTCGAGGAGCATCACCTGGCGGTGTACCACCACGATCTGCTGGTGGCCGTGGTGGAGCGGCTGGTGGTGCCCCGTCTCGACCAGGCGGTGGAGACCTACACGATCGGGGCGACCCTCCACAACCCCATCCGCGCCCGGACCATCGACGGCGAGGAGGCTTCCCTGGGTGACCTGCTCACCCCCGAGATCATTGATGTCCTGGTGGCCGACATCCTCGAGGTCGCCAAAACCCTGCCGCCGGACGAGGACCTCGGGGAATGGGCCCGGGTGTGACCCCGCTTCCCCGCCCCGGACCGCCCCGCCTGCAACGGAGGTCGGCACGATGACCGGGGGATACGACTGGGCCGGGTTCTACCGGGCGCTGTGTGATCGGGGTCCCCTTCTGCTCGACGGCATCGACGACGAGACCCGGGAGATCGTCGTCCTGGTGGCGGAGACGGATTCGTTCTGGTCCGACGACCTGGAGTCGGTCCTCGCCGAGGGTGCCGGCAGGGGAGAGATGCAATCCGGCGTGCTGGCCGCTCTCGATGTGTGGCGGGAGAACGTCCTGACCGCCCTCTCCGACGAGTACGCCATCGATCTCGACTGGGGTGACGTGACGATCGATATCGGGAGCCCGCTGATCGACGAACTGGTTCGGGCAGCCACCTCGAGGTGAGGTCTGGGAGGGCGGCGCCTGTGGCGGTGATCCCGGGTGATCCGACGCCGGCGGGGGAGGTCATCGGGCGGTAGCTCCGGTAGGTCTCCGGCTCGTCGTCCGTCAAGCCGTCACTTCTGACGAATCGAGGCTGCCGAAATCCTCGCCCCGTCGGCGGACCCGGCCGGGAGCGGTCTGCCAGAATGGAGCCGGCGGCTGCATTTTGGGGGATCGCGGTGTGGTGTTCCCGATGCGGTTCCCTGAATCGCCAGGGGGTCCGCTTCTGTGAGGAGTGCGGTTACACGCTGGGGGGATTGACCGACGCCGCACCTGGGGGTCCCCGCTGTGATGACTGCGGGTTCCTCAACCGCGAGGGCGTCACCTTCTGTGAAACGTGCGGTCATCCGGTGGGCATCGATGATCCGCTCCCACCCCCGATCACCCCCGGCCGACCGGCCGGCACGGTGCACCGGCGATGGTGGGCGGTGGCAGCCCTGGTCGTCGCCGTCGGCGGCGCCGGAGGGGTGTGGCTGGCGCAGGGGAACGACGACACGGACTACGGCACCACCACCGCGGCGACGACCACCGCGCCGACGGCGACGACCTCCGGCGGAGACCTCGGCCTGGTGTTCATGGATGCCACCCCTCCCGACAAGGCACCTCTCCAGGTGCTCACCGACGAAGCCGGACATCCTCTCATCACCGACCCGGAGATCTCCCCCCAACTCGGAGTGATCGCTCGTGACCCGGACGGGACCGTCTACCTCTCCGAAGGCGATCGCTGGACGGCCTACACCCCCGGCGGACCCGACGAGCCGGCCACCGTGTGGCAGACCGGGACCCTCGCCGGGCGGTTCGAACCCGACGACGATCGACTCGTCTACCGTCCCGATCAGGCCGCCTCGTCGGGAACGGCGGCCTGGGCGGAAGGGATCATCACCGCCACGCCGGGCGTGAGCCGCCGGGGGGACGAGTGGGTGGTCGAACTCGGCAACGGTGACCTCGGCGAGTTCACCGACGCCCTCGCCGGCTCCCAACCGGACGGGGGGAGCATGGTGCTCGACCCCGCCACGGGCACCGTGACGGTCCTACAGGATCCTCCGGCAGAGTGGGTCTGGATCGAGGCGGAGGAGGCCTACACGGCCATCCTCGGTCAGGACCACGGAGCGGTGATCCTCGCCGACGACACCGGAGCCCCGGTGGTGGCCGGCACGATCAAACGTGACGGCGACGTCTGGATCTGGGAGACCGCTGCCGACCTCACCGGCTCCGTCGCCGGCGTCGTCGACGACGTCATGGACTTCCTGGGTGCCATCGGGCAAGGGTCGGGGCGCTACCAACTCCCCGGCTCGGACGAGGTCCTCCACGGAAGCGGACCCGCCTCGACGACCCCGCCACCGGACCTCCGACCCTGGCTGGAGGCGGTCGGTCTTGCCGGTGAGGCGGCGGGGGCCGACGGCTGCACTGCAACCGACACCGCCTTGGTCGGTTTCTATGAGGATGGCTCGGCCGTCGCCGCCGGCCCCGGCTGCCTCCCGGCGGGCGTCACTGCCGATGCGCAGGTGGGTGTGGCGGTCTCACAGCAGAAGCGATGCTCGGGTTTCTGGTGCTCGATCAAATCCGGACTCAGTGACACGGCCGACCTGGTCACCACCCCCGTCGACTGGACGATGGGCGCGGTCGCCAGCGGAGCCGAGTTCGCCTGGGACCAGACGGGTGGCGCCTACCTCCGGGACATCGAGCAGTGCTACGACCTGATCACCGGTGACGCCGACGCCTTCCTCGACTGCGCTCTGTCACACGAAGGGGAGACGGCCGTGGCAGTCGGGCAGAAGGCCTACGACATCGGTCGGGCGCTCTTCGATCCCGAGGCCCTGTGCCCCGAACCCGGTCCGGGTCCCGGAGGCGGCGCCGGTGGTGATCTCAGGCCGCGCTACCCGTCGATCGGCTTCCTGGGGCCGGCTCCCGATCCCCTCGGGCCGGACGATCTCGTCGAGCACGAGTTCCTGACCCTGGCGCGGGCGTGGATGCCCTACGTGCAACTCTCCCGGGAAGAGAACTGCGGGGAGATCAAGCGCATCGCCGCCAGAGTCTTCCCCTACGCGGCGGACGGCTCGCCGGTGCGGACGCTGCACGAAGCCGACCGGGTCGAGATCGTCTACACGCTGTTCTACGGGTACGACACCGGCCGATTCGCCGCCCTGATCTCCGAGATCCTGGGCCCGACCCTTGCCGCCAAGGCAGGGCCCTCACACCTCGGCGACTCGGAGGGCTTCGTGGTCGGATTGATCCGCACCTCGGAGACCGACGGCCGCTGCGGGCTCACCGACCCGCACTTCGAGTTCTACGGCGCCCGCGCCCGCGCCCATCTCTACGCCGAGGAATCGGGCGGCACCGCTGCGGTCGTCGCCGAACTGATCGGCGCCACCCACCGCACCGACAGCAAGATGTACGCCGGGCAGACCTACCTGACCGACGAACGCACCACCGTGGGAGCATGCCCGCCGGTCGGGGCCGGATGGACCGCAGTCCCCCACGAGGCCTACGTGATGAGTCCCCCCGAGGGTGATCCGGACCCCGGCCTGTGCCGCGGCGACGGGAAGGGTGCCGTCTGCGGATACCGGGTGATGGTCGCCGAGGGCAAGCACGCCAACTACTTCATCCGGGACGGCCGGGACATCCCCGACAACGACGGCTGTGAGGAGCAGATCCTCAACTTCGAGGGCATCCGCCGGGCCCTCGACGGCCGGGCGGGAACGACCCTTCGCCTGCTGGCCCCGGTCACGCTGGGGATCATCGAGAGCGGGGGTGGGCCGATCGGGGCCGAGGAGTGCGAGGCGGGCCGGCCGTACCACGACCTCTCGAACCGGATCGAACTCGACATGACGGCCTTCTTCAACCCCACCTGCCCGACGGGTGACGGCTGCGCCACCGACGCCGAGGACTGCCGCGCCTGTGACCTCTCGGCACGCGATGGCTGGGAGGCCGGCTTCGCCCCGGCATGGCCGGGCAGCGACACCAGTTGCATCCAGGAGGCCGACATCCAGGCGTGGGGTGATGCCGGCTACCAGGCGCTTGTCGAGCACGGCAGCAGCGAGACGGAGGCAACCGAGACGCTACGCAACGCCGCCTCCCGTACCCGTCTCTGTAGCGAAGGGATGAGTCCCTACACAGCCCAAACCAGTCTCGGCTGGTGGGGACCCAAGGAGGTCAAGACCTGGGTCGAGGAGACCCGCGGGCTGTGGTGCCTGTTCGACCCGCCCTCGCTGTGCGGCGAGATCGGGGGTCCCGGTGAGAAGGACCACGAGTACCACGTCGCAGGCTTCTTTGACGTGCCGCCCTTCGGCCCCCTCGAGGCCGACGTCCCGAGCCTCTTCGGCATGACCCCCGAGGAGGCCCGCGCCGCCCTGGCCCCCTACTTCGAGTATTCCGAGGGGCCGCCCACCGAACTCGACGCCACCAACGCCCACCTCGACGGCCTGGTGTACACCCAGGACCCCCCGGCGCACGTGACGTCCCCGGTGGGCGCCACCATCGTGGTGAGCCTCGGGACGTTGCCGCTCACCGAGGTGCCCTACCTGTACGGCATGACGCCGGCGGAGGCCCGCAGCGAACTGGAATCGGCCGGCCTCCAGTACGCCGAGGGCACCGCCACCGAACTCACGAAACCCGAGTATGCCCATCTCGACGGGAAGGTCTGGTTCCAGGACCCACCCTCGGAGTCGTGGGTGCCGGTCGGCACCACCGTCACCGTGAGTCTCGGCGTCTACCGGGAGACGCTGGTCGAGGTCCCCGACCTGGGGCAACTCGATGCCTCGGAGGCCCGGCAAAGGCTCGAGGCGCTCGGCCTCGCCTATCGGGTCGATGGCTACGTCGATCTCGATCCGGGCGATCCGATGATCGATAGGGTGGTCGATCAGGATCCGTGGGTCGGCACAATGGTGGCTCGGGGAACGACCGTCGGAGTCACCCTGGGCCGCCAACGCGCCTCCACTGCCATGGCCACCGTCGTTGACGCCGAATACTCGCTGCGATCGGGCGGTGAGCAGGAGAGCGGTGTCCGGTTCGGCGCCACCATCACCCATTCGGGGATGTCGGGGGGCCTCTACGTGATCGTGGCGGTCTCGTACGCGACTACCGGCAACCCCGCCAACAGCCGCAACCCCGAGTACACGCTGAGCACCGGGTACCTCGGGACCTGGGACTACATCTCGGTCGAACCCGCCGGGGGCACCTGGCAGCCGACCCTGTTCATCCCCTTCACCGCATTCGACAGTTGCGGGGGCTTCTACGCCGAGTTCCTCGCTTTCGACCCGGAGACCTCGACCATCCTCGATTCGACCGAGATCTACTTCGAGTTCGGTTGCTAGACACGGCGAATCCGTTGGAGGGACTACTTGCCCAAGGGCGTCAACCCGCCTGACCCCGAACGCACATCGACGCCCGTCTCGACGCCATATGGCGCCCCGTGCATCGATCGGCCGGCTTCGATACCCTTGGCGGGCACGCTGCGTGAGGGTTGGCATGGCGAATTGCGCCGAGTGTGGTCACTCGAACCCGGATTCCTACTCGTTCTGCGAGGAATGCGGCCACACCCTCGCCTCCGCATCGCAAGCAGCGGCGGCAACGGCCTGCCCCGATTGCGGTCACTCCAACCCCCCCGAATACGGCTTCTGCGAGGAGTGCGGCGCCCAACTCTCGGTGGCAGCCCCGGAAGCCGAGCCCGAACCGGAGCCGGAGCCGGAACCCGAAACGCTCGCTGAGGTCGCCTGCTCGGCTTGCGGGTACGCCAATCCCGCCGAGTACAGCTTCTGCGAGGAGTGCGGCGCCGCACTCGGAGCGCCCGTCCTGGGGGTGGTGCCCACCGTCGACTGTCCGAACTGCGGGCACACCAACCCGGCTGCCTATGGGTTCTGCGAGGAATGTGGCGTCGCGCTCGCCGCCACCCCCGTGGCCGCA
>JAHJML010000008.1 GCA_018821365.1 Actinomycetota bacterium
AACCGCGGCCCGCCCGGATGGGACGACGATGCTGGTGCCCCGCGACGCCTGGGACAAGCTCCTCGATCAGTTGGGCAACCTCCACGAGGCCGGCCAAATGCTGGCGGAGGCCAGGGAACGGGCCGCCAAGGCCGAGACCGAGGTCGTGTTCCTCAGGGAGCGGCTGGCCGAGATCCGGGCGGAGCGGGACGGCCTGAGGATCGGTCCATCTGCTGGTGCGGCCGAGCCGCAGCATCCCGGCCTGTGGAGACGCCTCGGCCATGCCATCCGCCCCGGCCCGCCTCGGCGGGACGGCGACTAGCGTCTCCGTGATGCCACCCACCGTCGCCGCCAGCGGCCTCCGCTTCGCCTATGGGGACATCGTCGCCCTGAGCGGTCTCGATCTCGAGATCCCTTCCGGGCTGATCGGCCTGGTGGGGGCCAATGGGGCGGGAAAGACCACCCTCCTCAAGCTGCTGCTGGGAATCCTCTCGCCCGCCGCCGGGAAGGTGGAGGTGCTGGGCCGTCCGATGCCGGAACGCACCCTGGAGGTTCGCTCCCGGGTGGGGTACATGCCGGAGGGCCCCTGCCTGCCGCCCGATCAAACCGCCTCGGACTTCCTCATCTATGCCGCCGAGCTCGGTGGGCTCCCGTTGCGGGCCGCCCGCCAGCGGGCCAGCGACGTCCTCACCATCGTCGGGCTCCACGAGGAGCGGTTCCGCCCGCTCGGCGGGTTCAGCACCGGGATGCAGCAGCGGGCCAAGCTGGCCCAGGCGATCGTCCACGACCCGGAACTGGTGCTGCTCGACGAGCCGACCGCCGGACTCGACCCGGAGGGGCGGGAGGAGATGCTCGACTTGATCACCCGTCTCGACGACTTCGGCATCAACGCCGTCGTGTCCTCCCACGTGCTCCCCGACATCGAGCGGACCTGTACGTGGGTGGTGATGCTCGATGGCGGCAAGGTGCTGCGCTCGGGCCCGCTCACCGACCTGTCGACGACCGAGAGCGTCCATTTGGAGGTGCTCGACGACCGGGATCGGGTGGCGGCCGCACTGGAGGCCTCCGGGGCGGTGGTGACCCCCGACGGCAACGGCCTGCTGGTCACCCTGGCCGACGGCGACCCGTCCGGCCTGGTTCGCGACGTCCTCGCCGACACCGGGGTCGGCATCCGGCGGATGGGGCCGCGGCGCATCACCCTGGAGGACGTCTACCTGGCCGGCGGCGGCGGGCAAGGGGGCGAGGATGCCTGAGGGCGTCGTCTACGACCTCGGATACCGCCCCCACGAGGGAGAACGGCTCGGCAGGGCCGGGGCGGTCCGAGCGCTGTATCGCGACGGGGTGCGGCGGGTGCTCGGAATGCGGAGGCGGGCGCGCCGCAAGGTCCTCCCCGCGGTGTTGATCGGGATCGCGGTCCTCCCGGCGCTGTTCTTCGTGGCGCTCGACGTGTTCCTCGCCGACTTCGGCGACTTGCCGCCGTTCTTCGACCACCCCGGGTACTTCGACTGGATGGGCAACTTCATCTTGATCTTCTGCGCCCTCGCCGCCGGCGAACTGCTGATCCCGGACCGGCAGTACGGCACCATCGCCGTCTACGCCTCCCGGCCGCTGCGGGCCGCCGACTACGTGGGAGGGCGGGCCGCCGCCATGGTGGCCGTCGTGTTCGGTTTCGTTTGGCTCCCCCACCTGGTGCTGCTGGTCGGTCGGGCGTGGACCTCGTCGGAGGGGTTCGGCGCCTACCTCGGCGGCAACCTCGACGTGCTCTGGCAGACGGCCGTCGCCACGCTCGTCTACCTGGCGGCCTACAGCGCCCCAGCGTTTGCGGCGGCCGTGTACAGCAGCCGCCAGTCGCTGGCGATCTTCCTCTATCTGGTGGCGTTCTACGCGGTGTTCGCCACCGCCCACGCCGTGGTGGCCGCCGGATACCGGATCGTCGGCATCGTCTCGCTCCCCGACCACGCCGGGTCGGTCAAGGATTGGATCATGGGATCGGACACCCAGGAGTGGCTGGCGGAGGCGGCCGGCATCACTCCGGCCCTCTCCCTGCTCATCATCGCCGCCATCACCGGCGCCTCGGCCTGGCTGGTGATGCGCCGCTACCGGAGCGAACTGTGACCACCGACCCGTCGCTCGCCGCCGACGCCACCATCGAGATCACCAGTGTCTCGAAGTGGTTCGGTCAGAAGGTGGCGGTGTCGGACGTCACCTGCTCCTTCGGTCCCGGGATCACCGGCCTGCTGGGCCCCAACGGCGCCGGCAAGACCACCCTGCTGCGTTTGATCACCGGCCTGCTGACCCCCTCCGACGGCACCATCCGGGTGCTGGGCGAGGACCCCCGCCGTGCGCCGGCCGTGTACGACGCGATGGCCCTGGTGCCGGAGGAGGATGCCGTCTACACCGGCCTCACCGGCCGCCGGTTCGTGGAGTACGCCGCCGTGCTGGCGAATGCTCCTGCCGGGCGCGCCGCCGAGGAGATCGCCCGGGTGGGGCTGGAGGACGCCCAAGACCGGCCGATCGCCGGCTACAGCAAGGGGATGCGCCAGCGCGTCAAGGTGGCCGCCGCCCTGGTCGGCCGGCCCCGGGTGCTGGTGCTCGACGAGCCCCTCAACGGAACCGACCCCGTGCAGCGGGCCGGGCTGATCGCCACCTTCCGGGAGATGGCCGATCGGGGCCACACGCTGGTCGTCTCGTCCCACGTGCTGGCCGAGGTGGAGCGGATGGCCGACCGGGTGCTCGCCATCGTGGACGGCAAGCTGGCAGCGGCAGGTGATGTGGCCGCCATCCGGGCGGCGATGCACGACATCCCCTACCGGGTGAAGATCGGCACCGATGTGAGCCGGCGGCTGGCCGCCGGGCTCATGGCGCTCGACGGGGTGATCTCGGCCGCCGTCAGGGACACCGGATTGCTGGTCGAAACCAACGACCTGCCCGGCCTGGGGACCGCCCTCCCCCGCCTGGCCCGAGAGCTCGACGCCCGGGTGATCCAGTTCGAGCCGGAGGACGAGTCGCTGGAGTCCGTGTTCCGCTATCTGGTGCGCCGGCGATGAGGGCCTTCTTCGCCATGACGCGCGTCTCGATCGGCCAGCTACTGGGCCGGCGGTGGGTGATCCTGGTGGGCCTGGTCGGCCTGCTGCCCTCGATCGTGATGCTCGCCATGAGCCGCACCCAGGGCGCCGGCAGGCTGGCCGCCTCGTTCCAGGAGGGGCCGCTGATGACCCTGTTCACGATCGTGCTGCCGCTCACATCGGCCCTGCTGGGCAGCGTGGCCCTCGGCGAGGAGCGTCGCGAGGGCACGCTGCCGTTCCTGGTGCTGCGACCTCGTCGACGTGAGATAGTCGTGGCCGCCAAGCTGCTCGCCGCCTGGCTGTCCGCCTGGCTGATCGCAGGCGCCAGCGGGGTCCTGGCTGCCATCGTGCTGGGGCTCTCTGCGGGCATCTGGCAGATGGTGCTGCCGGTGATCGTCGCCACCGGAGTGTCCACCCTTGCCTACGCCGCCGTGTTCTTGCTCCTGGGGTACGCCACCCGCTGGGCGGTCCTCATCGGCGCCGGGTTCCTGTTCTTCTGGGAGTTGGGGATCGCCTCGGCGGCCGACTCACTGGCCAATGTCTCCCTGTTCCGGATTGGGCTCACCGCCTTCGCGGCGATGGTGCACGGCTCGCCGGGCGTGATCCGGGACGTCCTCGCCAGCCTGACACCCGGCGTCTGGGGGGCGATCGCCAAGGTACTGGTGCTGTCGGGGTGCTCGGTCGGGGCGCTCTCCTACGTGATGCGCCACCGCGATCTGACCTGACGGCCGGGGAAGCCGACAACCCGACGGCCCCCGAACCCGCCGGACCCCATGCATCCCGGGCATGCGGCAAGCCGCTAAGTTGCCCGGGTGACCGACTCCGTCCCCGCTCCCCCGGTGCGCGGCCTCTACCGCAAGATGGGGATCGCCGCCGCCATCGTGGCCGGCGGGGTGCTGGCTTCGAGGATGCTCGGCCTGGTCCGCCAGATCGTGTTCGCCTGGCTGCTGGGCGCCGGGGCCACCGGCGACGAGTACTTCGTCGCCTTCCTGCTCCCGGACCTCCTCAACTACCTGCTGGCCGGGGCCTACATGGCGATCACCCTGATCCCGATCCTGACCCGCCGCTTCACCGCGGGGGACGAGGAGGATGCCTGGCGGGCGTTCTGGGCGATCACCCGCCCCCTGGCGATCGGCATCACCGTCCTGGTGGTGGTAGCGATGCCGTTCGTGGAGCCGATCCTGCGCCTCGTCGAACCCGGGTTCACCGATGCCCAGGTGGCCAACGCCGCCCGCCTCACCCGGATCGTCCTGCCCGCCCAGATCTTCTTCATCCTCGGCCAGTTGCTGACCGCCGTGCAGTTCGCCAAGGAGCGGTTCGTCATCCCCACCCTGGGACCGCTCATCTACAACATCGCCATCATCGTGGGGGGACTGATCGGCGGCCTGGGACGGGAGCACCCCAGCGCCGACGGCTTTGCGTGGGGAGTCCTGGTCGGCGCCGTGATCGGGATCTTCGGTCTGCAGGCCTGGGGTGCCTGGCGGGCCGGGTTGCGCCTCCCCAAGGGCTCCATCCGCCGCCACCCCTCGGTGCGCCGCTACTTCGCGCTGGCGATCCCCCTCATGCTCGGGCAATCGCTGGTGGTCTTCGACGAGCAACTGGGCCGGACGTTCGGCTCGCTCATCGAAAACGGCGGGGTGTCGTGGCTGACGTTCGGGAGGCAGACGATGCTGGTCCCGGTGGGGGTGATCGCCCAGGCCGCCGGGGTGGCCACCTACCCCTTCCTGGCCCGACTGTTCGCCGAAGGCAGGCATCGCGAGATGTCCCGGGCGGTGGTGCGCGCCCTCAAGTACGTTGTCCTGTTCAGCCTGGCCGCCACCGCCGGACTGATGGCGCTCTCCATCCCGGTCGTCCGCATGCTGTACGAGCGGGGGTCGTTCGATGTCACCGACACGATCGCAACCGCCGGGACGGTGGTGTTCTTCGCACTCGGCATCCCGCTGTGGGGCATCCAGCAGATCCTGGCGCGGGGCTTCTATGCCCGCGAGCAGATGTGGGCTCCGGTCCTGGTGGGCACCCTCTCCACGGCGGCCGCGGTGCCGATCTACTGGGCGCTCTACCGGTCGATGGGCGTCGACGGCCTGGCGCTGGCCAGTACCCTGTCGATCCTGCTGTACACGGTGGCGCTGGCGATCCTCTGGTACGGACGAACCGGATGGGAGTACGCCGCCCCCGTCGCCCTGGCGGCGATGCGGGCCCTCCCCGTCGCCGCCCTCGCCGGGTTCGCATCGTGGGGCGCCGCCGAGTGGGTGCTCTCCCGGTTCTCCATGAACGGGTTCGGCCCCGCCGTTGTGGCCGTCGCCGTCGGCGGCGTGGTGCTGCTGGTCCTGGTGGCCGCTCCGCCGTGGCCGAGGAGGGACCTTTCGGCATGAGCCGGGTCATCGGGTCCCATCCCTCCGATGCGCCGCCGCCCCCGGAACCCGAGGAGGGAGGCTTCCAGACCTCCCGGGTGGTCACCCTGGCGGGAGGCCACGCCGTGCACGACTCGTTCACGGCCTTCCTCCCTCGGTTGCTGCCGCAGTTCATCGACAAGTTCTCTCTGTCCAACACGGCCGCCGGTGCGCTGTCATCGGTCCTGGGCCTGCCCGGCTTGCTGCAATGGGCCATCGGCCACCTCGCCGACCGAACCACCCTGAGGTGGGTGGTGGTGATGGGCCCGGCGGTGACCTCCATCCTGATGGCGTCGCTGGGATGGGCGCCCACCTACGCGGTGCTGGCGGTGATGCTGTTCTTCGCCGGCATCAGCGTCGCCGCCTTCCACGCCACCGCCCCGGTGGCCGCCGGCCGCCTGTCGGGCCGGCAACTCGGCAAGGGCATGGGGCTCTGGATGGTCGGAGGCGAACTCGGCCGCACCGTTGGGCCGCTCGTCGCCACCGCCGGGTTGACCTACCTGACCCTCAAGCAGATGGCCTTCCTGGCGGTCGCCGGGGTCGCTACCTCGGCGGTGCTCCACTTCCGGCTGCGGGGGGTATCGCTCCGCACCCATCGCGAAGGCGATCGGATCCCGTGGCGCTCGGCCGTGGGAGGCATGCGGCGCCTGATGACGATCCTGGCCGGGGTGATGATCCTCCGCAGCCTGATGATGACGGCGACATCGCTGTTCCTCGTCGTCTACCTGACCGACGAAGGGAGCAGCCCCTGGGTGGCGGGGGCGGCCCTCTCGATCTTCGAGGGTGCCGGCGTGGTGGGCGCCCTGAGCGGGGGTTGGGTCAGCGACCACCTCGGCCGCCGTACGGTCGTCTACGCCAGCCAGATCGGCGCTCCCCTGGCGCTGTTCCTGTTCCTGGCGACCGATGGGTGGCTGCGGATCGCCGTGCTCCCCCTGGTCGGCCTGACCCTGCTGTCGGTGACGCCGGTGTTCATGGCCATGGTCCAGGAGGAGTTTCCCGACAGCCGGGCGCTCGCCAACGGGACCTACCTCTCCGTCCACTACGCCATCCGCACGGTGGCGACCGTCGGATTCGGCGCCCTGGGGGATGCCTTTGGGCTCACTACGGCCATGGCGATCTCCGGATTCACGATGCTGGGAGCCATCCCCCTCGTCTGGCTCCTGCCCGAGCGGCACCGGGCTGCCCGGGCAAGGG
>JAHJML010000069.1 GCA_018821365.1 Actinomycetota bacterium
CCGAGAGGCGGGCGACATCGGTCCAGGCCTGCTTGCCGTTGCGCTGCGCCCGGCTCACCGCCGCCAGGCGGTCCAGGGGGGGATTGTCCTTCGGTATCGGTGCGGGCGGTGCCCGATCGACGATCTCGACCAGGTCGGCGACGGACGCCACCTCGCGGAGCCGTGCCTCGGCCTGGGCCAGCGTGCGATCCGGGGGGAAGCGGTAGTTGAGGTTGAGGTCGAAGCGGGCCGGGATCACGTTGCGGGCGACCCCCCCGCCGGCCGTGGTGACGTTGAAGGTCTCCAGGAACTGCAGCCCTTCGAGGTCGACCCGCTCCGGTTGACGGGCGGCCATGTCGGCCAGCCACGGCACCGCCTTCGAGATGGCGTTCACCCCCAGCCAGGGGCGGGCGCTGTGGGCGGCGGTGCCGAGGAAGGTGACGGTGGCGTTGAGGGCCCCCTGGCACCCCAACTCGAGTTGCAGGTCGGTCGGCTCCAGCACCACCGCGAACTCGGCGTCGCCGAGCCACGGCAGGGCGTCGAGCACGTCCTCCAGGCCGTTGGCGTGAGCCGGACCCTCCTCCTTGTCGTAGAAGACCCCGATCACGTCGTAGGGCCCCGTCCGCACCGCCTCGTTCTCCAGCAGGCCGAGCATCACCGCCAGGCCGGATTTCATGTCCGAGGCGCCCAACCCGAACACCCGGCTCCCATCCAGGCGGCCCGCTTGGTTGCCCTGGGCGGGCACGGTGTCCAGGTGCCCGTAGAGGGTGATCTGCGGCTTGCCGGTGGGACGCCCCACCACCAGGGAGTTGCCGACCCTGGCGATGGCGCGGGCTCCGAACCGGGGGGAGAGGCGCCGGGCCAATGCCGTGCAGAGTTCCTCCTCCTCACCGGTGACCGAGGGGACCCCGATCAGCCAGATGAGATCGTCGACGAGGGTGCTCACACCGGCACCTCGAAGGTGCGGAGGGCCTCGTTGAGCGAGGTCTTCTCGTCGGTCGCCTCGGAGCGGCGCCCGATGATGAGCGCCGCCGGGATCTGATAGGTCCCCGCCGGGAACGCCCTGGCTCTGGTGCCCGGGATCACCACCGAGCGGGCCGGGATCCTGCCCCTGAACTCGACCGGCCGGTCGCCGGTCACGTCGATGATCTTGGTGGACGACGTCAGCACCGTGTTGGCGCCGAGCACCGCCCCCTCCTCGACCACGACCCCTTCGACCAGGATGCAGCGACTGCCTACGAACGCCCCGTCCTCGACGATCACCGGGGTGGCCGCCGGTGGTTCCAGCACCCCGCCGATGCCGACGCCGCCCGACAGGTGGACGTTGCGGCCGATCTGGGCGCACGATCCCACCGTCGCCCAGGTGTCCACCATGGTCCCCGCCCCCACCCGGGCGCCGATGTTGACGTAGCCGGGCATCACCACCACCCCCGGTTCGCAGAAGGCCCCGTAGCGGACGGTGCCGGGCGGGACCACCCGGATCCCCTGGGCGGCCAGGTCCCGCTTGGTGGGGATCTTGTCGTGGTACTCGAACGGCCCGGCCACCATCGTGTCGAGGCCCCTGAGCCGGAAGTAGAGGATGATCGCCCGCTTGATCGTCTGGTCCACCACCCAGCCGCCCTCGCCCTTGGCGGCCACCCGCGCCTCGCCGCGATCGAGGGCGGCGATGGCCTCCTCGACATCGCCGGCCGCCTCGGTCAGAAGGCCGAGGTCGTCGTAGGCCCGGTCGATCAGATCTCGGTCAAACACGCCCTGAGCACCTCTGCTGCCTCCCCGCACTCCTCCAGGGTGGGCACCAGCGCAAAGCGCAGGAACCCCTCCCCGCCCTCCCCGAACGCCGACCCGGGCGACACCACCACCCCGTCCTCCAGCAGGCGGCGGGCGGCGGCGGCTTCGTCTCCGCGGATGTCCACCCACAGGTAGATGCCCGCCTCGGACCCGACCACCTCGAAGCCCCGCTCCTCGAAGGGCGCCCTCAGGACGGCCCGCTTGGCGGCGAAGATCTCCCGACGTTCCTTGGCGTGCTCGTCGTCGCTCCAGGCCGCCGCCGCAGCCGCCTGGACGTACTCGGCGGGAGCCACCCCCACCGAGGCCCGCAACTGCTTGAGGGCGGCAATGGCGCCGGCATCGCCGACGATCATCCCGCTCCGATACCCGGTCATCCCGGATCGCTTCGACAGGCTGAAGTAGGCCAGCGTCCCTGCGAAGTCGGGGCCGGAGACCTGGAGGACCGACGGAGGCGGTTCACCGTCGTACAGGTCGGCGTAGCACTCGTCGCTGGCCAGCAGCACCCCGTGCTCACGACAGGCAGCCACCAGGCCGGCCAGATCGTCGAGACCGGTCACCGAACCGGTCGGGTTGTGGGGGGAGCAGATCCAGAGGATGCGGAGCCGCTCCCAGGCATCGGCCGGCACATCGGAGGCTCGCAACACGAAGTCGCCCTGCAGCGGGATCCCGATCGCCTCGGCCCCCGCAAAGCAGGTGCCACGCTCGTAGACCGGGTAGCCGGGGGTCCCGAAGGCGACCGCCTCGCCGCCCCGCGGGTCGACGAAGGCAAAGGGCGTCGTGAAGATGGCTTCCTTGGAGCCCGAGGTGGGAACCAC
Source organism: Actinomycetota bacterium (assembly GCA_018821365.1). Taxonomy (GTDB): domain Bacteria; phylum Actinomycetota; class Acidimicrobiia; order Spongiisociales; family UBA11373; genus JAHJML01. The sequence goes on from JAHJML010000069.1 coordinate 2,583, forward strand.
CTGGGTGGCCGGGTCGACCTCGACCCCGAAACGGCGGCGCAGGTAGCCGGCAAAGGCGTTGCGGAGGACGGCGATCCCGGCCACGGTGGGGTACTGCGACACCTCGGGGACGGCGGCCTTCATCGCCGCGGGAATGAACGGCGGGGTCGGCTCCCTGGGGTCGCCGATCGAGAAGTCGATGACCCGCTCCCCGGCCTCCCGCATGTCCCGGGCGAGGGACTGCAGATCGGCGATCACATAGGACCCCAACTCGTCGAGGATCGGATTCCTGCGCATGGGGCAACGCTAGCCGCCCGGTGGGAACAGGCCCCCACCGGCCGTATCATCCCGTCGTGCCCCGCCACCGCATGATCTACCTGACCCTGGCGGCCGCCCTGACGGCGGTGGCGGCGGCCGCGGTGGTCCTCGCCCCCTCCGGCGAGGAGACGTCCGTCCCCGCCCCCCTGGAGTCGATCTTCCCGGCACCCGGCGACACGGTGGTTCGCCAGACGATCATCGAGATCGACCTCCCGGTCGGCTACTCGATCGACCTCTACATCGACGGGGTGTGGGTCCCCACCGACGAGATCGGCTTCACCCCCTCCACCGGGGTGTTCCGGTGGCAGCCCTCCCCGGGCGCATCGCTGGATGTGTGGGCGGGCGGCGAGCACACGGTCCGGGTGGTGTGGGACCGCACCGCAGGGGGCCGCCCCGACCCCGGCGAGTACGAGTGGGCCTTCCGGGTCCAGTAGCGGCCTAGCGGTACCGGGCCTCGAGTTCCATGAACTCCCGGATGATGGCGATGACAGATCGGATGTCGGATGACACTTCTGCGACCTGGTCGTGGTGAGCCGACGAGGGCAGGGCGGCCCTGCCGAAACCGGCGGCCACGCCTAGAGTCGGCAGTGCCGTCACGGTGCCTGCCCACGATCTGGAAGACCACCGTCACGGCTGGACATCGGATTCGACGGAGGAAGGACGAAACGTGAAGCTCTTCGGTTCTCGGTCTGTATCCCGACGGCGCGGCCCCATCTCCCTGGGCGTAGTGCTCGCCATGCTGATGGCCGTGCTCCCCCTCGCGGCAGCCACGCCTGCCCTGGCCGGCGGCCCGGTGGCGTTTGACATGGTGGGTTCGGCGTCGCAGAACCTGACTTCGTACACCAACCCCTATGCGGGTGCCTTCTCGAGCGCCGCCGATGGTTTCGACAA
>JAHJML010000070.1 GCA_018821365.1 Actinomycetota bacterium
GGCTTGCAGCAGCGAAGTCGCGGCACCGCCGAGCACGGGTTGGCTGGGCGGCGAACCCGAGTGGAGCAACCTCTCGCTGGACGCCTACGGCGGGGCGAGCCTCGCCGAGACGGCCCCGGGCGCCATCGGCTCCGTTGATGGCCTCGACGGGGGCCGCCGGCTCGGCCTGAGGGCGGGTGCGGTGGACGACAACGCCGCCTGGGACGACTACCTCCTCTACCGGCAGCGATTCCTCGAGTCGGGCATCGAGGCGCACGATGTCGACGTCTCCGGGCGCCGGGTCGTGACCGTCACCCGGACCGACGGGTCGCCGGTGCTGGGAGCCGCCGTCACCCTGCTCGATGCCGGGGGTGCCGTGATCGCCGGGGCGCTCACCACCTCCGACGGCACCGCCAGGCTCTTCCCGGTCGGAGACATCGGGGGGATGACCATCTCCGCCGCCGTCGGTGGGGAGTCGGCGTCCACCGCCCTCGACGAGGGCGCCCGTGAGCACCACCTGACCCTCGATGCCCCGCCGAGCCCTTCCCCGATCGCCCTCGACGTGCTGTTCCTGATCGACGTGACCGGGTCGATGGGCGATGAGATCGACCGGCTCAAGGCGACCGTCGAGACCATCGCCGAACGGATCGACGCACTCGACACGGAGACCGATCTGCGGCTCGCCATGACCGTCTACCGGGACCGGGGTGACAGTTTCGTCGCCAGGACCTTCGAGTTCACTCCGGATGTCGCCGCGTTCGCGACGGCCCTCGCCGCGGTGACCGCCGACGGCGGCGGCGACTATCCCGAGAGCCTCAACGAGGGTCTCCACGAAGCCGTCCATGCCCCCGAGTGGCGGGTCGAGGATGCGGTCGGCCTGATCTTCCTGATCGCAGACGCCCCGCCGGTGCTGACGTACCAGGACGACTTCGACTACGCGGTCGAGATGCTGGCCGCCGCCGCACGGGGGATCACCATCTATCCGATTGCCTCGAGCGGACTCGACGACCAGGGGGAGTATGTGTTCCGTCAGTTGGCTCAGACCACCGGCGGCCGGTTTGTCTTCCTCACCTACGGAGCCGGCGGCGGGCCCGGCGACGAGACCACCCACCATGTCGACGACTACAGCGTCCTGTCCCTCGACGACCTCGTCGTGACCATCGTGGAGGACACCCTGGCCCCGCTGGAAGGCTGACTTCGGGGCAACACCCCCTTGCGCCCGCCATGAGGCGCTCTTGATGCGCCGCCTTGCATCCTGTGCTCACCGTTCTTGAAAGGAGAACAGGACATGGACAGCAAACGCAAGGGCCTCATCGCAGCACTCGCCCTGGGTCTGGTGTCGGGACCGGCCGTGGCCCTGGGGGTCGCCGGCCTGCTCGGAAGCGACACGGCATCCGCATCGACGGCCGAGGCTCCCGCCGCGGTCGTCATCGCCGCCGAGGCTCCCGCCACCACAGAGGCCACCGCGGCCGCCACCTCGGATTCCGCCTTCGACCTCTTGACGGCCTGCACCTTCGATGGGCCGACCCTGATCGCCTCGGAGGCCGATGGGACGATCACCGATGTGGAGCAGGCGGCGCTCGACGCACTCCGTGACATCTGCACCACCGCCGGGATGTCACTCCCCGATCCGGTCGCCGACCAGGTTGCCGGCGCTCCCGTCGTGGTGAGGACCGTCACGGTCTCGGTTCCGGCCAGCACGTACGGCGGCGGCGGCGACGGCGACGACGGCGACGACGACTACGAGGACGACGAGGACGACGACGGCGACGACGACCACGAGGACGACGACCACGAGGACGACGACGACCACGAGGAAGGCGAGGACGACTGATGGCAGCCAAGGATTGGGCCGGCGTCGCCGCCGGTCTGGCACTGGCCGGGTTCGGGTTGGGGGCCTATGCGGCCTCCGGCCCGGGCCCGGCGCCGGCCCCGGTCGCCGAACCGAGTCCGGTGGTCGAGACCGTCCCGATGACCGAGAACGTGGTCACGACGGTTCCCGGAGTCACCATCCCCGGCCTGTCCGATGCGGCCGGCAGGGTGATGGTGGCAAGCGGGTATGCCGAGAAGGCGCAACCGGCCGATCTGGGCCTGTCACCGTCGGTGATCCGGGTCCTCGAGAAGGCGGGCACGGTGTTGCTGATCCCCAACGGAGATGGGTCATGATCCGCAAGCGCTTCCCGGGGCACCGGGTCGCCCGGATCTTCGGCTGGACGGCCATCGCCACCGCCTGGGCGGCTGTCGGGATCAAGGTGGCCGCCACCGGTCCGGCCGTCGAGGCGCCTGCCCCCCCGGCCGCTCCCGCCGAGACCCAGACCGTCACCACCCAGGCGACCCTGCCGGCCATGCCGGACGGCGGGTTGGTGGTGATCCGCTACACGCCGGCCCCGGCGCCACCGCCGGCCCCGGTGGTGGTCACCCGGGTCGTCCAGCAGCGGGTGGTGGTGCAGCAGGCGCCCAAGCCTGCCAGCAGCGGATCATGATCGTCGACCGGTTCGGGGCGATGGGAACCCAGGTGGAGGTCCACGGGACGGACCACGCCGCCCTCGACGAGGTGCAGGCCTGGTTCGCCCTGGTTGAAGCCTGCTGCTCCCGCTTCCGCCCCGAGAGCGAGTTGAGCCGGGCCAACGCCAGGAGCGGGCAGGCCGTCGAGATGTCACCGTTGCTGGCCGAGATCATGGCGGCGGCGGACGACCTCCGATCCCGGACCGGCGGACTGGTCGACGCGGGCATCGGCGAGCGGCTGATCGCCTGGGGTTACGACCGCACCTTCGCCGAGGTGGCCGATCGGGCATCCATCCCCGCTCCCGGTGGCGGCGACGGGTGGGAGGTGGACGGGCCCCTGCTGCGCCTCGCCGAAGGAACCCGCCTCGACTTGGGCGGCATCGCCAAGGGATGGGCCTGTGATCGGGCGGTCGAGATGGGGTTGGCGACGATGGTGTCCGCCGGCGGTGACCTGCGGTCGTCCGACCCGACGCTGGCCGTCGATGTGCGGGGGGCATCCGGCGAGACGCTGGCCGAGATCGCCGTCGGGATGGGTGGCCTGGCCACCAGTTCGACGGCGCGCCGCCGGTGGACGGCGGGTCATCGCCGGGTGAGCCACCTGATAGACCCCCGCACCGGCGCCCCGGTGGTGAGCCCGGTCGTCGGCGCCACCGTGACCGCCGCCACCGCGCTGGAAGCCGAGGCGGGCGCCAAGGCGGTCCTGCTGCTCGGTGAGGAGGGATTGGCGTGGGCGGACCGCCGCCCCTGGATTCGGAGCGCCCTGGTGGAATGGCACGACGGTTCGGTGTTTGCGACCGCCGAGGCAGCAGCATGACCTGGGAGATCGCTCGCGCATCGGGTTTCGTGGCCTATGGGCTGCTGGCGGGGTCGGTGATCCTCGGATTGCTGGTGTCGTCCAAGTTGTTCGGCCGCACCCTCTCCGCCAAGAGCCTGACCTTCTCCCACGAGGGTCTGGCGGTGGGGGCGCTGCTGGCCACCATCACCCACCTGGTGGCCCTCGGAATGGACCAGTACGTGGACTTCGATCTCCAGGCGCTGCTGCTGCCGGGAGCGGCGAGTTGGCAGCCGCAAGCGGTCGCGCTCGGGGTCGTCGCCATGTGGATGCTGGCGATCGTGACCGTGTCGTTCTACATTCGCAGCCTGATCGGCCAGAAGACGTGGCGATTCATCCACTACTCCTCGTTCGGCGCCTTCGTGGCCGCCTGTGCGCACGGGATCATGGCCGGGACCGACTCGGGCAACCCGTCGGCGCTGGCGTTGTACGGAGCGACCGGCGGGGTGGTGGTGGCGCTGTTGATCGCCAGGGTGGCGCTGGCAGGGGAGTCGCGGCCCCCGACCCGCCCCTCGGTCCCCGCTTAGGCCCTGCCGAAGGTGACGATGAGGCAGGCGCCGCCGGTGGGGCTGGTGCCGAGCGTGAGGCCGCCGCCCGAGCGCTCGGCGGCCCGGCGAACGATGTCGAGGCCGAGGCCCGTCGACCCCACCCCACTGGCGCCGCGGAGCACCACCTTCTCGGAGGGGAACCCCGGTCCGTCGTCGTCGACGGTGAGCACGACGCTGCCGGCGGACTCGGTGACGGCGACCCGGTAGGCGGTCCCCGCCGGGGTGTGCGTGAAGATGTTCTCGAGGATGATGTCGATGGCGGCGGTGAGTTCGTCGCGGGTCAGCGCCACCGGGATGGAATCTCCGGGGATGTCGCGGCGCGGTTCTCTTCCCTGCTCGTCGGCCAGCACGCTCCAGAAGTCGAACCGCTCCCGGGCCACCGCGCAGAGGTCGGCGTCCCTCGGCCCGGCGGCCGGACTGCGGCGCCTCGCCTCGGCGATCAGACCGTCCACCTGTTGCGACAGCCGATCGAGGTCTTCCAGCATGGTGGCCGACCCGGGGCCTGAGAGCATCTCCGCCTGGAGGCGGAGCGAGGTCAGCGGGGTGCGGAGACCGTGGGAGAGATCGGCGAGCGATTCGCGCTCCTCGATGATGAGATCTCCGACCCGATCGGCCAGTTGGTTGAAGGCTGCTCCGACATCGGCCATCTCGGGCGGTCCGTCCGGATCGACACGGGCGGCAAGGTCGCCGCTCGCCATCCGGCGGGCGGTCGCCGCCAGGTCGGTCACCGGCCTCACCAGGTTGCGGCCGAGCCGATCGGCGAGCACCACCCCGCCCGCCACCAATGCCAACCCCAGGCCGGCCAGGGCGAGCGTCGCCGAGAGGACTCCCTCGCGAAGTTCGCCGTCGGTGACGAACGTCCTGACCACCACCGTGTCGCCGACGCCGGTCACCGGGACCAGCACCTCCACACCGCCTTCGACGGCGGCGGTGAGCGCCCTCCCCCCTTGGGCGAGTGCGACGGCGTCGGATCGGGTGGCCGGAGCGCCGGCCACCGCCCCGTCGGCGAAGAACACCGAGGTGGCCGGGTCGCCGGCGATGGCCACCACCAGTTGGATGATGGAGGGGTCCAGGCCGCCCGACAACGACGAGGCGACGGCGATGCCGCTGGCGACCGATCGGGCGGTTCGCTGGCCGTCGTCGAGCGCCCGACTGCTCGCCTGGGTGCGGACCAGCAGGGCCAATGGGATCAGGAAGGCGATGACGACCATCGAGGCGACCGCCAGCACCAGGAGGGAGAGACGGCCTCTCACGTCGACGGATCGACGAGCTTGACCCCAACCCCGAAGACGGTCTGCAGGTAGCGGGGGTCGGCCGCCGTCTCGCCGAGTTTCTTGCGGAGCCACGACAGGTGGACGTCCACCGTTCGCTCGCTCCCGCCGTACGGCTCCCGCCACACCTCGGCGAGCAGGTCCCGCTTGGTGAGGACCTCCCCGGCTCGCCTGGCGAGGCAGACCAGGAGGTCGAACTCCTTGGGGCTCAGATCCAGGGCGGCGCCGTCGAGGAGGGCGGACCGGGCCGGGATGTCGATGTCGAGCCCGCCCACCGAGATCCGCTCCCGCTCGGTGTCGGCTCCGGCCCGGCGCAGCACGGCCCGCACCCGGGCGGCCAGTTGCGACGTGGTGAACGGCTTGATGAGGTAGTCGTCGGCGCCGGAGTCGAGGGTCGCCACCACCACCTGGTCGTCGCCTCGGGCGGTGATGACGATGACCGGCACCTTGCTGACCGCCCTGATCATCTTCAACAACTCGGTGCCGTCGACATCGGGGAGGCCCAAGTCGAGAAGGACCAGATCCGGCGCTTCGTGGACCGCCTTCTCGAGGCCGGCCATGGCGGTCCCCGAGGTCACCACGTCGTGCCCGGACCCGGCGAGGAGTTGGGCGATGGACGCACGGATGTGCTGGTCATCCTCGATGACGACGATCGAAGCCACGACTCCACGATAGAGAGGTCCGGCCCCGCTTGGTGGCACCCGGCAGGGGACCTTGAGGCCATCTTGATTCCCGCTTGGGGCGGTCATGCGGCTCAGGTGGGAGACTGTGCCCATGAGATTCACCAAGCGTTCGTCGTGGATGGTGGGCGCCTGGGTCGCCGCCACCCTGGCAGCCGCCGCGGTGGCCCTCGCGGTGGTCGGCCTGGCGGGCGAGCAGGTCGCCGACGTGGTGATCCAACCGCTGTCGGCTCAAGATGTCGAGGCCTTGGGCGTGTCGCTGCCGGCCGCCACATCCACGGCGGCGACTACCCCTACCACGGTTGCCGACCCGGTGGTCACCTGGGCGACGACCACCGTGCCGAGCGCTACCACCTCGACCGTCCCGCCAACTACGTCCGCTGCATCGGCCACAACGCCGACCACCGCCCCGCCCGAGACCGCCCGGATCGATTCCCGGCAGATCACCGGGGGGACCGTGGTGGTGCGCTGGACGGCGTCATGGGTGGAATTCGTGAGCGCCACTCCTACCGACGGCTTCCACGTGGAGGTCGAGGAGCGGGGTCCGGATCAGGTCGCCGTCGAGTTCGAGGGGAACGGGGTCAAGTCCCAGTACGAGGCCGAGGTCTCCGATGGGGAACTGGTCGTCGAGACGGTCGTGGAGCCCCACGAGGACTAGCGGCCGGTCACGGTGGCAGAACGCGGATGCCCCGGAGGCGGAGCCACCCGCCTGGGGGAGGACGGCTCCGGGCCTACGCCAGGGTCAGGGCGATACAGGCCTTCATCCAACCGGCCCGAACGGCATGCCGGGGGTCCATCGGCTCGCCTCGACGGTGCGCAGCGTTCCGAGCACCGTCTCCATCAGTTCCGGTTCGATGGTCCCGGCCGCCGCGGCGAGGTCGCGGGCCGATGCGCGGGTGGCCACCCGGCTGCCACCGGAGAGGTCGCAGACCTCCTTGGTGCGGATCGACATGTCGAAGGTGCCGATGCGGCGGGCGATGGCGATGATCTCCTCCTTTCGCAGGGCGACCAATGGGCGGATGATCGGGATGTCCACCGATCGGTCCAACTCCACCAGGTGTGCCCCCGTCTGCGACGACACCTGGCCCAGCGAGTCGCCGGTCACCAGCATCCGGACCCCGAGACGGATGGCGACCTGCTCGGCGGTCTGCAGCATGAGTCGCTTGAGGAGCACCTGGCGCAATCGGGGATCGATCCGCGCCCGGAGCGCCGCCTTGACGGGTTGGAAGTCGACGACGTGGAAGCGGGGCTTGGATCCGTGGCTCCAGGACCGCACCAGTTCGTGGCCCACCGCCAGTGCCTGGTCGGTGACGCTGCACTCCATCTCGATATGGAGGAAGTCCACCGGGCAACCGGTGCGCATCATCATCCAGGCGGCGACCGGCGAGTCGATGCCGCCCGAGAGCAGTGCCAGAGCCGGTTCCTGCGTGCCGAGGGGCAGGCCGTTGGCAGGCTCGAACTCCGCACGCACGAGGAGGGCGCCGTCGGCGGTGACGCGAACGCGCACGGTCTCGGCGGGGTCATCGAGGTCGACCCCGGCGCCGGCATCGAAGAGGAGGGAGCCGATGGCGCGCTCGGCGTCCAGTGACGACCAATCGTGGTCACCGCTGCGCTTGACCCTCACCGCAAACGTCTTGCCGGCTACCCGGTCTCTGGTGGCGTCGGCTACCCGGGCGGTCAGATCGTCGAAGCCGTCGTAGGGCACCGACTCGACGAGGCTGATCCGGCCGGTCCCGAACACCGTGGCCACCACCGCGGCCGCCTTCTCCAGGTCGGGGGCGTCGATCCGCATCTCCTGGATGCCGGTGCGGGTGACGGTCGCCCCGGCGCCGGAGGCCTCCAGCGCCTTGCGGACGTTGTCGGTCAGCATTGCGATGAACCGGATCCGGGTGGGGCGCGACTTGAGGAAGATCTCGGGCGACCCGACCACCTGGAGGAAGCGGGAGGCGGTGGGCGTGGTCCTCATCGCCGGCTCCTCCCTTCGTCCCGGTCGTGTGCGCCTCTCGAACCGGCGTTGCCGCACGGCCCCCGGTGCCCCGAGGTTAGGGCGGTCATCCGGGCGGGGGAAGACGGGGCTGCCATCGACCGACTCGTGGATGCGAATCCGCGCGCATAGGCGTGGATTGCGGCCATGATGCGCTCTCACATCCACACCAATCGAGGGGGTTCGCGGAATGCGTCGGCACCACGTCACCGAGCGGTCGATTGGTTTGCGTCTTCGCCGGGCGGCGGTTGCTCTCGCGGCCATCGTTGCAGTCATCGTCCCGGCAGCCTCCGCCGGAGCCATCGGGGATCCGGGTGGCTTTTTCGACGGGCAGATCACCTACTCGTCCATCACCAACTGCGTCTCGATCATCCAGGGAGCGCCCTACTCCGAGTTCGGCGCCGGGGCCTATGTCGGGGCTTACGCCGATCCCGACGAGGCGCCCCCGGTTCCCGGTGTGGGCCAGACGTTCTATATGCACGTCGTCGTGTACGGCCTCGGCAACTCCTGCGCCGGCCAGTACTTCGTGCCGGCGATCGACCTGCCCGCCGGTGTCTCGTTCGACACCAGCGCGCCGATCCTGTGCTTCACCAAATACGGCCAGGCGACCGGTCCCACCGACTGCCCGCAATGGGCGAACACCGCCCCCTCCACCTACGGCGGCGATCTGATGTACCTCTCCTCCGACACGGCTCACGCCCGGACCTGGCCGTTGCCTACCGGTGGGTTCTGGGAGTTCCGGTTCCCGGTCACCGCGGCGAGCCAGCAGACGAGTACCCAACTCGGCAGCTATGTCAAGATGTTCGACGGCAATGGCAGCCCGACCCTCCATTCGACGTCCTACCTCTACGTCTTCGGGTCTTCGGCCTCCCCGGCCCTGCTGTACGACTCGCCCTCGACTCTCGCCGGGCCGTTCCTCCCCAATTCGAGCATGCCCACCAACGCCGGCATCTACTCGGTGGCCAACTACTTCACCTACGGCGCAGGCGGCACCGGCACCTTGCAGATCGGTACCAGTCCCGGGTCGTACCCGCAGCAGGTTGCCTTTGCGCTCCCGGCCGGAACCAATAGTTGGCAGGTGTCGACCGACTGGAACGAACCGGGCATCGCGGCGCTGGTGCCCGGCACCACCTACTACTGGCGGGCGACGTTCGACCCAGACGGGAGTGCCGGGATCGTCTACGGGGCCCAGCAGCAGTTCACCATGCCGCCGGCGGGGACCTGCGGCGGCCAGGTGATCACGGTGGCGCTCGGCCTGGGTCAGCAACCCACTGAGGGTGCCGATGTGATCATCGGCACGCCGGCCGCCGAGACCATCTCGGGCGGCGGGGGGAACGACATCATCTGCGGCTCCGGCGGCAACGACACGCTGATCGGCGGTGCCGGAAACGACCAGCTGTTCGGTGACGGCGGCCGTGACACCGCCAGTTACGCCGATGCGGGGTCGGCGGTTGCGGTTGTCCTCGGCCCCGGCTCACAGAACACCGGCGGGGCCGGGATCGACACCCTCTCGTCCATCGAGAACCTGACGGGTTCGCCGTTCGCCGACACGCTGACGGGCAGTGGTGGAGCCAACTCCCTCGTCGGCGGATCCGGCAACGACACCCTCAAGGGTGGCAAGGGCAACGACATCCTCGACGGTGGTGCAGGAAACGATACCCTCGACGGCGGCACCGGTACGGACCGGGCATCGTACGCAGGGTCCGCCGGCGGCGTGAGAGTGAACCTGGCGGTGGCGGTGGCCCAGAACACGTCGGCCGCCGGTTCCGACACGCTGGTGTCGATCGAGGATCTGACGGGTTCGCCGTTCAACGACAGGTTGACCGGGAACGGAGGGGCCAACAAGATCATCGGAGGTTCCGGGAGGGACATCCTCAAGGGTGGCTCGGGGAACGACACCCTCGATGGTGGTTCCGGGAACGACAACCTCGATGGTGGTGCGGGGAACGACAACCTCAAGGGGGGCAAGGGCGTCGACACGGTGACCTATGCGGGTTCGAACCCCGGTGTCACGGTCGACCTCGCCCTCACGTCGGCGCAGAACACGGTGGGGTCGGGCACGGACACCCTGTCGCTGATCGAGAACCTCACCGGAAGCGGGCGCAACGACGTGTTGCGTGGCACCAAGGGGCCCAACGTCCTGAACGGTGCGGCGGGGACCGACGTCTGTGACGGCCGCGGCGGTGTTGACGTGGCGAAGTCCTGCGAGACGAAGGTCGGCATTCCCTAGCGACGGCGGAGCGGCCCGGCCCGTTCGCCGAAGGCTCTGGAGGGGAGGGGGGTGCTACGACCAGGGTTCCACACGCAGCCCTCCCCCTCGATGGGGAGGAAGAGAACGGGTGAACGCCCAGGGGCGAGGAGGCCCCACCCTGGGGAGCGGTACGAATTCCGCATATGCGGACGGGTCGCGCCGGACGCACCCCTTCCGTCTCGGCCCTGCGGGCCGATCCACCTTCCCCTGAGGGGAAGGAAGAAGTCGTCCTCCCGGACCCCACCCTGGGGAGCGGTCCTTCTGCCCGACCTCGATCTATCCGATCTCGATCACCGGGCCGTCGCGAAGTGGGCGGGCGCCGCTCACCGATCCAGCATTCCCCCGAGGTCGGGCCGATTGACATCGGGGAGGTTCCGCTTGCCGACGGTGGTATAGCCAACCCGCGGCGGACCGCCCGACTGGTAGCGCTGCTCGGCCTCGCCGAGCAGGCGGCGCAGACGGCTCACCTGTTTCTGGAGGCGTTCGATCTCGTCACGCATCTCCATGACGAGGCGGACCCCCTCCAGGTTGACCCCATCCGCGGTCAACTCCTGGATCATGCCGAGCCGCTCCAGGTCTTCCTCCGAGTAGCGGCGGGTGCCTCCCGGGGTGCGGTGGGGGCTGATCAGGCCGCGCCGTTCGTAGATACGGAGCGTCTGAGGGTGGACGCCGGCCAGTTCGGCGGCCACCGAGATGATGTAGACGGCATCGCCGGGTTCGCGCGGCATGGCTCACACTCCTAGGTGGGCTCGAGGATTGTGGTCGGCCTCGAGGTCTCTCAGTTGCTCCAGCAGTGCCCTGGCGTCGTCGCCGACATCGGAGGGGACCTGCACCTCGACGGTGACCAGCAGGTCGCCGCGGCGCTTCGGGGTGGCGACCCCCCGGCCGCTGACCCGGAAGGTCCTGCCGCTCGAGGTGCCGGGCGGCACCCGCAGGGTGACTTTGCCGTCGAGGGTGGGGGCGGTGATGTCGGCCCCGAGGGCGGCCTCCGTGAACGAGACGGGCACGGTCACCTTGAGGTCGGCGCCGCTTCGCTCGAAGATCGGATGGCCGCCCGCCCGCACCCGGACGTACAGGTCGCCGGCAGTGCCGCCTCCCGAACCGGGCCATCCCTTGCCCCGGACTCTGATGCGAGCGCCGTCTTCGACACCGGCGGGAATCTTGACCGTCACCCGCCGGCCGTCGGCGTCGACGTGCTTGGTCACACCGGCGATCGCCTCGTGGAAGGTGAGTGCGACTTCGGCCTCCCGGTCCCGGCCCGGTTGCGGGGCGGGCCGGTTGCTGCGACCGAAGCCGAACAGGTCGCCGAGGCCGCCGAACATGCCGCCCCCGAAGAGGTCGCCCAGATTGCCGAGGTCGTCGATGCGAACGTACTGGGGACCACTGCTTCCCGGGGCCCCGGTGAACGTACCCCGCCTGACCGCCTCCCGGGCGACGTCGTACTGCTTGCGGTCTTCGAGGTCGGAGAGGGTTGCATAGGCCTCGCTGACCTCCTTGAAGCGGTTCTCCGCCTGCTCGTCGCCGGGGTTGTTGTCGGGATGGAACTGCTGGGCGAGTTTGCGATAGGCCTTCTTGATGTCCTTGTCGCTCGCGCCGGGATCCACCCCGAGGGCCTGGTAGTAGTCCTTCTCCAGCCACTCCCGGCGCACGGTGTCAGCCCGCTTCCGTGGTCTCTTGGTCGGCCACCCCGACCATGGCGGGGCGGATCACCCTGCCCCCGAGGAGGTAGCCGCGTCGCATCTCGGTGGTGACGACCAGGCGGCCGTCGCCCCCGCCCATCACGGCTTCGTGGATGTTGGGATCGAACGGCTCGCCGACGGCGGGCACGGTCTCGAGGCCCTCCTTGGCCAGCACATCGAGGAGTTGCTGGTGGGTGCTCTCCATACCGCTCAGTATTGCCTCCTCGCCCGGAGTGTTGGCCTCGTGGGCGAGGGCGCTCTCGAGTGAGTCGAGCACCGGCAGCAGCGCCTCGACGAGCCGCTGGGTGGACCGGAGCACGATCTCCTCCCGCTCGCGGGCGGTCCGCTTCCGGTAGTTCTCGTACTCGGCGGCCACCCGCTGCAGATCCTCGGTGCGCGCATCGAAGGCGAGCCTGGTCTCGATGAGGGCCTCGATCACCAGTGGCAGCGCCTCTCCCGGGTCGTCGGGGAGGTCGAACGGCGGCGGGGAGGCCGTCCCCACCACCTCTTCGGCGACGGCGGCGGGGTCCTGCGGCAAGTCCTCGTTGGTCACGACGTCTCGCCCTCGTCGACGATCTCGGCCTCGACCACGTCGTCGTCGCCACCCGGGGCGTCTCCGGCGCCGGCGGCGGCCTGGCTCTGCTCGTAGATCTTCTGACCCAGCACCTGAGATGCGCTCAGGACGGCATCGGTGGCGGTGCTGAGCCGCTCGGCGGAGGCGTCGTGGTCTTCGAGCACCTTCTTGAGTTCGTCGACCTTCTCGTCGATGGCGGCACGTTCGGCATCGGAGAGCTTCTCGCCGTACTCGCCGAGCATCTTGCCGGTCTGGTAGACGACGTGGTCCGCCTGGTTGCGGGCCTCCGCCTTGGCCCGGCGTTCCTTGTCCTCGGAGGCGTGCGTCTCGGCGTCCTTGACCATCTGGCTGATCTCGTCCTTGGGCAGGGCGGTCCCACCGGTGATGGTGATCTGCTGCTGCTTGCCGGTGCCGAGGTCCTTGGCGGAGACCGACACGATGCCGTTGGCGTCGATGTCGAACGTCACCTCGATCTGGGGGACCCCGCGGGGGGCCGGGGGGATGCCGGTGAGGTTGAACTTGCCGAGCGACTTGTTGTCGGATGCCATGTCGCGCTCGCCCTGGAGGACGTGCACCTCCACCTCGGGTTGCCCGTCGGCGGCGGTGGTGAACACCTCGGAGCGGCGGGTGGGGATGGTGGTGTTGCGCTCGATCATCTTGGTCGACACGCCGCCCATGGTCTCGATGCCGAGGGTCAGGGGAGTGACGTCGAGGAGCAGGATGTCCTTGACGTCGCCCTTGAGCACGCCCGCCTGGAGAGCGGCGCCGGCGGCGACCACCTCGTCCGGGTTGACGCCCTTGTGGGGTTCCTTGCCGGCCAGTTCGGTGATGAGCGCCTGGACGGCGGGCATCCGGGTGGAGCCGCCCACCATGATCACGTGATCGATGTCGGACACCTTGATGCCGGCGTCCTTGACCGCCTGCAGGAACGGGCCCTTGGTGGCTTCGACCAGGTCGGTGGTCAGTTCCTGGAACTTGCTGCGGCTCAGCTTCATCAGCAGGTGGAGCGGCCCTTCGGCGGTGGCGGTGACGAAGGGCAGGTTGATCTCGGTCTCGGTGACCTGCGACAACTCGATCTTGGCCTTCTCGGCGGCTTCCTTGAGGCGTTGCAGCGCCATCGGATCGGAGGACAGGTCCACCCCGTGGTCGTTCTTGAACTGGGTGACCATCCAGTCGATGACTCGCTGGTCGAAGTCGTCGCCACCCAACGAGGTGTTGCCACTGGTGCTCTTGACCTCGAATACGCCCTCCCCGATCTCCAGCACCGACACGTCGAACGTGCCGCCGCCGAGGTCGAAGACGAGGATCGTCTGGTCGTGGGCTTCCTTGTCGAGGCCGTAGGCCAGCGAGGCCGCCGTCGGCTCGTTGATGATGCGGAGCACCTCGAGGCCGGCGATCTGGCCGGCTTCCTTGGTGGCCTGCCGTTGGGCGTCGCCGAAGTAGGCGGGGACCGTGATGACCGCCTGGGTCACCTCGGTGCCCAGGTAGGCCTCGGCGTCCCGCTTGAGCTTCTGGAGGATGCGGGCGCTGATCTCCTGGGCGTTGTAGTCCTTGTCGTCGATCTTGATCGACCAGTCGGTGCCCATGTGGCGCTTGACCGATCGGACGGTGCGCCCCGGGTTGGTGATGGCCTGCCGCTTGGCGACCTCACCCACCAGCACCTCGCCGCCTTTGGAGAAGGCGACCACGGACGGGGTGGTGCGGTGGCCCTCGGCGTTGGCGACGACGGTCGGTTCCCCGCCCTCGAATACGGCGACGACGCTGTTGGTCGTGCCGAGGTCGATGCCTACTGCTCGGCTCATGATGCTCCTCGTTTCCTGCGGACCTCGTGAATACCTGACAATTGTGGTCGTTTCTTAGTCTCGATACAAGTTATAACCTGAGTCCACAACTATCAATTCCCCTCATCTCCCCCGCTTGCGGGGGAGATGTCGCCGAAGGCGACAGAGGGGGGGCGTGAACCCTCTGGCGGCGCGTCCGGGGAGATGCCCCCGTAGGGGGCAGAGGGGGAGAGCA
>JAHJML010000071.1 GCA_018821365.1 Actinomycetota bacterium
CGGCGGCGATGAGACCCTCGTGGAACTCCTCCCCGCCCTCATCGACCCGGATCCACCCGAGCAGGTTCCCGACACCGTCGAATGCCTGGCATTCCACGGTCTCGGTGTCGAAGCGGGGGTCGGTGTCGGACTTCCACACCTCGATCCGCTCGACCTTGTCGATGGTGGAGGGTGAGAAGCCCCGGGCCGACCGGCCCGGAAAGGGCGAGGCGGCCCGGGTGCGAGCCTCCTCACCAGAGTGGGATTCGGCGAGTTGCCACATGGTCTGCTCCTTGTTCGATGGTGGCGGCCTACTCGTCGGCGAGATCGACGGCCGACAGTTGGGTCATCTCGCCCTCTCGAATCACGGGTTCCTCCCCTCCGATCAGGTAGGACCTCCAGGTGGTCTCGTCCACCTGCCAGGCGATCTCGTAACTGCCGATCGGAACGTCGGTGAACGTGTAGACGCCGTCGTCCCCGGTGGTGGTGACCGCCGAGAACACATGCCCCGAGCAGGGGTGATCCCCCGAGAAGATCGTCGACGGGGGATCGGTGCACAGGACGACATCCCTCCCCGCCGTCGGCGCCCCGTTCTCCAGCAGGAGGCCTGTCAACGAGCCGACCCTGGGTTCGGTGGGGGCAGGCAGCATCGGCCCATCGCCGCCCACTACCAGGTACTCCACGCAGTTGCCCGCCAGGCCACTGGTCGCCATCGTGTAGGCGGCCCCGGCGTCACCGTCGAGGACGGTGACGCCCCAACTGGTGCCCAGCCAGAGCCGCCCGGAATCGTCGCGGTAAGCACTGCGGATCCGGTCGGTGTCCAGGCCGGGGGTGGACTTGTCGATCATTGACCAGCGGCCACCCTCGTAGACGGCGAGGCCGTTGGCCCAACTGGTCACGAAGACCTCGCCGCCGGGTGAGGCGATGACCTGCTGGGGGCTCCGGAACCCGGGGTCGAGTACCTCCCACTGGTCTCCGTCGAAGCGGAGCACCGCATCGGAGGCAGCCACCCAGACCGAGCCGTCGCCGGCCACCGCGATCGAGTCGAAGGAGTACTCGTCGTCCCACCCGGAGCCGGTGCCCCACCACTCCCAACCCGACCCGTCGTAGCGGGCCGCCGTGGAGGCGGTGACCGCCCAGACGGTGCCGTCGGGCCCGACCGTCACGTCGCGGGGATGGACCTCGTCGCCCTCGCCCATGAGACCGGCGGCCTCGTAGCCGCTCCATTCGGACCCGTCGTAGCGAAGGATGGTGGTGTAGTTGGCACCCCAGAGGTCGCCGGTGACCGGGTCGACGGCGATCTCGACCGGCCGCGACCACTCGGATCGCGGCATCTCCTGCCAGGTTGACCCCTCGATGCGATAGAGGCCGTCGGAGGTGGCGGCGTACATCACTCCGTCGGGTGCCCTGGCGAGGTCCTGGGTCGATTCGACCGGGAAGGCCCGGTACTCCGAGGTGAACCCGTGCCAGGTCCCGTCTCCATCGAGCACGGTGAGCCCGCATCCCGCCCCCCCCATCCACGCCGCATTGGGCCTCAGTTCGAGCGAGAAGGCCGGAGCCAGGGTGGTGGTGGTGGCCTCGGTCACCTCGGTGGTGGTCCGGGGGGTGGTGGTGGCGACGCTCTCGGAGGTGGTCGCGACGGGTCGGGTGGTCGTGGCGGTGGTGGTCAATGCGGTGCAGGCGGCACAGACCATCGACGCGGTCAGTGAAGTGAACAGCAAGCGCCGCATTGGTCCCTCCTCCTGGGTTGGCGCCCTGATCGATGGACCGGCGACCGAACCCCCCGGGCAGGGACCTGTCACCGGGCGACCATCTCTCATTATCGTCCCGGCCCGCCTCAGTGGAGCCGGAATCGGGATGATTCTCATCCGGGGGGCCTCCCCCGGATGCCGGTCTCCTACCCTGGTCATCGCCGTGCGCCGTGCCTTCACACTCCTGGTCGCCGTGGCCGCCCTCGGGGCGGCTTGTGGGAGCGCTCCGGTGGCGGTCACCACCTCGACGACGGCCGTTTCGGCCACCACCATCACCACGACCACCCTGCCGCCCAGACCGGAGACGGCCCGGGCGGCGGGGCTTCCCTGGTGGAATGACCGGGTCTTCTACGAGATGTTCGTGCGCTCCTTCGCCGATTCCGACGGCGATGGGATCGGTGATCTGCAGGGCGCCATCGATCGACTCGACTACCTCAACGACGGCAACCCCGCCACCCACGACGACCTGGGGGTCACCGGCATCTGGCTGATGCCGGTCTTCGAATCGCCGTCGTATCACGGGTACGACGTGACCGACTACCGGACGGTGGAGTCCGACTACGGCACCAACGAAGACCTGAAGGCGTTCGTGGCGGCCGCTCACCGTCGGGGGATGGTGGTGATCCTCGACCTGGTGATCAACCACACCTCGGTGGAACACCCGTGGTTTACGGCCTCGGCGTCCGGCGAAGCCGACTACGCCGACTGGTACGTCTGGTCAGACGACGATCCCGGCTTCTCCGGGCCCGACGGGCAGCAGGTGTGGTACCGGCAGGGCGGCCGGTTCTACTACGCCCTGTTCTGGGAGGGGATGCCGGACCTCGACCTCGAGAACCCTTCGGTGACCGCCGAGATCACCGACATCGCCCGTTTCTGGATCGAGGAAGCGGGGGTCGATGGGTACCGGATCGACGCCGCCCGTCACCTCGTCGAGGACGGGGCGATCCAGGTGGACACCCCGGCCACGCTGGCATGGCTGGAGGCGTTCCGAGTGACCCTCCCCGCCGACACCCTGGTGCTCGGTGAGGTGTGGGCCCCCGCCGAGATCGTGGCGAACTACCTTCCCGATGCGCTCGATCTCGCCTTCGAATTCGACCTGGCGAACGCCACCGTCCAGGGTGTCGCCGGTGCCGATGCCGGGGCCGTCGCCGACTCACTCGAACGGGTCGCCGGCCTGTATCCAAACGGGCAGCACGCGGTGTTCCTGTCGAACCACGATCAG
>JAHJML010000072.1 GCA_018821365.1 Actinomycetota bacterium
ACTGACCGGCGCATCATCCACCGGCTCGCAGCCCTCGCCCTCGCCATCGCCCTCATCCTCACCATCAAACTCTTCGACTGGGCCGACCGATGGAACACCCGATGACCACCTAATTGCGCGCGCTCTAACTCGCCGACCTTCTGCCAAGGAACCTGGCGGCCTCCGAGGGCAGCGCCCGGGCTGTCGGGTGACGCCTGAGCCTGGGGCGACATCGAGGGCACTCGCAGAGGCCGTGCGTCATGGATGGAAGCCGGGCCGCGCTGGTACCGATCGTCGATCCCATGCCGATGCCAAGGTCCCCAACGGCGACGGCGAGCCGTAGGAAGGACAACGCCGACCGCGGCCGTCGCCCGTTTCCGCCAGCGTGGCAGCAACATCGGCACACTCTCAGGCCCTTGGCGACCTGCCAGAAGACTGCCGCGCCATTTCCGCCACTAGGAGCCTCTCTCCATCTCCCAGTCGCTGAATATCAACCAGATCTCCTCGTCCGCCACCACCGACAGGAACAAGTCGTCGAGACGCTCGCCCGGGAATACCGCGTCGCGGAATCCCATGAGGGGGTCACCCTGGAAGCGTTTGGCGCACTCGCCGATGAACTGCAGATCACCGGACTCGTCGTCGACGATCGCAATCATCGCAACCCACACCTCCCCCGGTCGATAGGAGTTAGAAACGGCGAGAAGCACAGAGCCTTCTTCCGGGAGTCGTCTCGCGTCGTTGACCAACTCGGGCGCCATGAGAACCTGGATCGCGTCAGTCAAGTCATCACCCGAATACAGCACCTCTGCGGACGGCGATCCCAGAAGAACCGAGACATCGACGGCTCCGTCGTCGTCTTGCTCGCCACTTCGCACTGCTTCGGCGACAGCTTGTGTGCCAAACCGCTGCACACCGGCCACCGCCTCGAAGTAGTAGGCGACGTTGAACCGATCGCCTGAGCCACCCCTACACGACGTACCAAGACTCTCCGTGGCGAAGTCGCCGGCTGTTAGCCCACACCCAACCCCTAACGCGCTGGCCACCGCTACTGCTCCCACCAATCGGAAGGCGATTCTGCGCCGCATGTTGTCAGCATTCTCCGATCGGGGGCCCAGCTGAGGCCCTATGGTCACGAGATCACCAGCGGACTACGTCCGCGGCAGCAAGATCAGCAACGATGCGTCTTGTGTGTCTTCTGATTGTGCAACTGGAAGGTCGCCCCACCTCGAACCTCCGGCTCACTCCTGTCTCGGAGACCCCGACCCCAAGAGACCGCCCCGGAATAGGGCGGTTGGCGCCTACCGCTTCTCTTCGTCCCTCCACCAGACCACCTTGCGGCCCTCGAGGAGTTCGATCAGGGCCGAGTTGACCTCGTCGGGACGCTCGAGCGGAGACAGGTGGCCGGCACCGCGGATCACCGTGGTGCGGGCCCCCGGGATCGATTCCGCCATCGCCCGGGCCTGGGCGGGCGGGGCGAGGACGTCGTGCTCGCCGGCGATCACCAGGGTGGGAACGGCGATGTGCGGCAGCAGGGCCGAGCGATCGGGGCGGTCCTTCATGCCCTCGAGAGCTGCCACCATCGTCTCGTATCGGGTGTCCTCGATCATCGACCTCACCCTCGCCCGGATCGACCGGGTGGGTCGCGGGCCCAGCAGGGTGGGGATCATCTGGCCCGCAAAGGCGGCCCGGCCGCCGTCGAGGAGTTGCTCGGCGAGGACATCGCGGGCGGCGCGGGCCTCCCCCGAATCCGGGGTGGCCCTGGTGTCCACCAGGGCCAGCGACCGCACCATGGCGGGCCGCAACTCGTAGAGCGCCAGCGCCGCATAGCCGCCCATCGACAGGCCGATGATGTCGGCCTGGGTGGCGCCGAGAGCCTCGATCAGGCCGGCGATGTCGTCGGCGATGACCTCCATGGTGAGCGACGCCTCGACGATCGGGTCGGACCGGCCGTGGCCCCGCAGGTCGGGTGCGATGCAGTGACGCACGTGCGCCAGTCCCTGCAGTTGGTTGAGCCAGACGCTGTGATCGAGCGGAAACCCGTGGATGAACACGGCGAGATCCCCCTCGCCGGCCTCCCGGTAGTAGAGCATGGTCCCGTTGACCCTGGCGAATGGCACGTGTGATCCTTCCTGAACGCCCAACGCTCAATCGGCCGCAACGGTAGGGGCCTTGATGATCGTATCGGGGTACCGTGACCGGCGATGCGCCGCACCCTCCCCCTCCTGGCCGCCGCCCTGATGGTCGCCGCCTGCACCTCGCCCGCCCTCTCCCCGCCGGCGGCCCCGGCTTCCCCGCCCGGCACGATGGGGACCGCCCCGGCGCTGCCCGTGATGCCGCCCGGCGACCCGATCGAGGTGATCCGCGTTCTCGACGGCGATTCCCTGGAGGCCGTCGTCGAGGGGGCCACCGAGGAGATCCGCCTCCTCGGCATCAACACCCCCGAACGCGACGAGTGCTGGGCCGACCGGGCCCGGCAGGCCACCTCCGACCTGATCGCAGACGGACCGGTCACCGCCACCTTTCAAGGGACCGACCAGTACGGCCGCCTGCTCGGCTACCTCGCCTCCGGGGAGGTGTTCGTCAACGCAGCCCTGGTGGCGGGCGGCCATGCGATGACCGTCACCACCGGCCACGCCTACCTGGAGGAGTTCCGCACCGCTGAAGCGGCGGCCATCGCGGCGTCCATCGGAATGTGGGGACCGGACGCCTGCGGACCCGGCCTGGGCACCGCCCTCCGGATCGACGGGGTCGACGGCAATCCCTCCGGTGAGGACGACGACCCCGACCACGGTGAATCGGTCCTCATCGCCAACCACGGCAGCGCCGCCGTCGATCTGGGTGGATGGGTGCTGAGGGACGAGTCGTCCGCCCACCGCTACCGCTTCCCCGCTGCGGCGGTCCTGGCACCCGGCGCCACCCTGAGGGTCTACTCGGCGTGCGGGATCCACGAATACTGCTTCGGCGAGGGAGAGACCGTCTGGTCGAACACCGGGGACACCGCACTGCTGCTCGACCCCTCCGGCAACGTGGTCGACCGGGTCCGGTTCGGAAGCTGAGCCGCCCCGGTAACCTCCGCTGCTCATGCACCCCACCGACACCCGCAACCGGCGGCTCCACGACCTCCGCATCTCGATCACCGATCGGTGCAACTTCCGCTGCCGCTACTGCATGCCGCGCGAGGTGTTCGGGCGGGACTACGAGTTCCTCGCCAGGGACCAACTGCTCTCGTTCGAGGAGATCGAGCGGGTGGCCAGGGTCGCCACCCGCCTCGGGGTCCGCAAGATCCGCCTCACCGGAGGCGAACCGCTGCTCCGCAAGGACGTCGAGATCCTGGTGGGGCGGCTGGCGACGATCCCCGAAATCGACGATCTGACGATGACCACCAACGGATCGGTGCTCGCCCGCAAGGCGCAGGCGCTCGCCGACGCCGGCCTCGACCGGGTGACCGTCAGCCTCGACTCCCTCGACGACGAGACCTTCATGGCGATGAACGACTCCGGGGTCGGGGTGGCTGCGGTGCTGGAGGGGATCGAGGCCGCCGCCACCGCCGGGCTGACCCCGATCAAGATCAACGTGGTGGTGAAGCGGGGGGTCAACGACGGCGAGGTGGTCTCCATCGCCCGCCGCTTCAAGGGCACCGGCCACATCGTGCGGTTCATCGAGTACATGGACGTCGGGCACACCAACGGATGGCGGCTCGACGACGTGGCGCCGGCCGCCGGCATCATCGAGGCGATCGATGCCGAACTGCCACTGCAGCAGGTCCCCGCCAACTACCCGGGCGAGGTCGCCAACCGCTGGCGGTACCGGGACGGCACCGGCGAGATCGGGGTGATCTCCTCGGTGACCCGCCCCTTCTGCGGCTCCTGCACCCGAGCCCGGCTCTCGGCGGAGGGCATGCTCTACACCTGCCTGTTCGCCACCGGGGGCCACGACCTGCGAGCGCTCCTCCGCGATGGCGCCACCGACGACGAGGTGGCCGAGTTCCTCACATCGGTCTGGGTGGCCCGCGACGACCGCTACTCGGAACTCCGCAGCAGCCGCACCGTCGGACTCCCCAAGATCGAGATGTCCTACATCGGCGG
>JAHJML010000073.1 GCA_018821365.1 Actinomycetota bacterium
GTGCGGGCCGCCGCCCTGCAGCGCCTCATGGGCAGGGAGGCCGGCGACCCCGACGTCGTCGAGGCCCGCAGGCGGGCGATGGAGACCGACCCGATCCGGGCGATCCTCGACGCCCAGGACCCCGCCGGGTGGTGGGTGAAGCCGGGGCCGGGCTACGGCCCCAAGTACCGGAGCACCGTGTGGAACCTGATGTTCCTGGAGCAGTTGGGCGCCGATCCGGCCGAATCCCGGGTCGCCGCCGGGGTCGACTACCTGCTCCGCATCGTCCCGACGGCGGCGGGCGGGTTCGGGTGCTCCGGATCACACCTCGAGACACCCCCGCCACCCTCGTCGGTCCTCCACTGCCTCAACGGGAACCTGCTGCGCGCCTTCATCGTCTTCGGCCGCCTCGACGACCCCCGGGTGCAGGCGGCCATCGAATGGGAAGCCCGGGCGATCACCGGCGACGGCATGCCCCACTGGTACGCCTCGACCACCAGTGGGCCGGGGTTCCAATGCGGGATCAACGACCACCTGCCGTGCGCCTGGGGTGCCGTCAAGGCGTTGCGGGGCCTCGCCGCCATCCCCACCGCTCACCGATCGGCCCTGGTGGCCGCCGCCATCGCCGTCGGGGTGGAGTTTCTGTTCTCCCGCGACCCGGCCGTCGCCGACTACCCGATGGGATGGGGCGATACCAAGCCCTCTCCCAACTGGTTCAAGCTCGGCTTCCCTTCGGGGTACGTGGCCGACGTGCTCCAGGTGCTCGAGGTTCTCGCCGAACTCCGACACGGGCCGGATCGACGCCTCGCCGCTGCGCTCGACTGGCTCCTGGCCCGCCAGGACGACGAGGGGCGTTGGCTCAACCGGTACGCCTACCACGGCAAGACCACGGTGGACATCGAGCAGCAGGGCAAGCCCTCCAAGTGGGTCACCCTGCGGGCCTGCACCGTCCTGGCCAACCTCCACCCGGGCAAGGGCGGCTACTCCCCCGCCACCTCGATGCCTTCGGAGGCCGCCCAGGCCCGCAGCAGGCCGAGAGCCTCCTCCTCGGAGTAGGGCCCCTCATCGAGCCGGTACTCCAGCAGCATGTCCATGGCCCTCCCGATGAGCGGCCCGGGCGGCGCCCCGAGGAAGGCCATCACCCGGTTGCCGTCGATCGGCGGCCGGATGGCGTCCAACTCCTCCCGTTGGCGGAGGTCGTCGATCCGCTCCTCCAGTTCGTCGATGCGCCGCAGGATGACCCGTTCCCGCTTCTCGTTGCGGGTGGTCACATCGCAGCGCACCAGGGCGTTGAGGGGCTCCAGCAGCGGGCCGGCATCCCGCACGTAACGGCGAACCGCCCGGTCGGTCCAGCCCATCTTGAAGGTGTGGGGCCGCATGTGCAGGTAGACCAACCGGGACACCTGCTCGACCTCGTCCTTGCTGAAGCGGAGGTCCTTCATGCGGGCCCTGGTCATCCGGGCCCCCACCACCTCGTGGTGATGGAAGGTCACGGTTCCCTTGCCGAACTCCCGGGTCTCCGGCTTGCCGATGTCGTGGAACAGGGCGGCCAGGCGCACGACGAGGTCGGGCGGCGATTTGGCCACCACCGCGATCGTGTGGGCCAGCACATCCTTGTGCCGGTGGAGCGGATCGTGCTGGGTGGCGAGTGCCGACAACTCGGGGAGGAACTCCTCGCTGAGACCCGATGCCGCCAACCCCTCCAGCGCGGCGGCAACGTGCTCGCCGACCATCAGCCGGGACAATTCGTCACGGATTCGCTCAGGACTGACGATCGCCAGGCGCTCCCGCATCGCCATCACCGCCGCCAGCGCCTCCGGATCTGCCGTGAAGCCGAGGGTCGACACGAACCGGAAGAGGCGGAGCATCCGCAGTGGGTCGTCGCCGAAGGAGATGCCGGGGTCCAGCGGAGTTCGCAGCACGCCGGCCGCCAGGTCGCCGAGGCCCCCGTATGGATCGATCATCTCCGGTTCGGGGAGGAGGCGCAGCGCCATCGCGTTGACGGCGAAGTCGCGGCGGGACAGATCGGTCTCGAGGTCGTCGCTGAAGGACACCACCGGCTTGCGGCTCTCGTCACGATAGATCTCGCTGCGGAAGGTGGTGATCTCGTGGGTGACCCCGGCGAGGATCGCTCCGATCGTCCCGAACTGAGCGCCGATCGTGAACACCGAGTCGGCCCATTCGCCGACGATCTCCTCGATCCGGCCGGGCCGGGCGTCCGTCGTGTAATCCAGATCGGTGTCGGGGTCGGTGCGGCCCAGCATGGCGTCCCGCACGCTTCCCCCCACCAGATAGAGGGCGTGACCGGCATCCTCGAAGCGGCGGGCGAGCAGAACGGCGGGGCCGTCGGCGCGTACCAGGTGCTCGATGCGAGCCGGGATCATGCGGGAATCGTACCGGGGGGCTCGATCCGCCCGAACTTCTAGGTGGGGACCAACCCCATCCGCTGGGCGGTCACCTTGAGATCGGAGGGGCGGGTGGCGTGGCGCATCGCCTCGGTGAAGGTGATGTCCTGCCGCTCCAGCAACTGCAGGATCGACTGGTCGAACGTGACCATTCCGTAGTAGCCGCCCTCGGCGATCACCTCGTGCAGGGACGAGGTCTGCCCGGGATCGGCGATCCGCTCGGCGGCCCGTTCGGTGTTGATGAGGACCTCGACGGCGGGCACCATCCCCTTCTCGTCGGCCCGCCGCAGCAACCGCTGGCTGATGACGGCGCGCAGCGAACCCGCCAGCAGCAGGCGTACCTGGCGCTGCAGATCGTTGGGGAAGAAGTCCAGGATTCGGTTGACCGTCTCGACCGCATCGAGCGTGTGCAGCGTCGAGAGGACCAGATGCCCGGTCTCGGCGGCGGTGAGGGCGGCGTCGACGGTGGCCATGTCCCTCATCTCGCCCACCAGGATCACATCGGGGTCCTGACGCAGCACCCGGCGCAGCGCCTCGGCGAACCCGGCGGTGTCGACGCCGACCTCCCGTTGGCTCACCATGGCCATCTTGTCCTCGTGGAGGATCTCGATCGGGTCCTCGATGGTGATGATGTTGCATGCCCTGGTCCGGTTGATCAGATCGACCACCGCAGCCAGAGTGGTGGTCTTGCCCGCCCCGGTAGGACCGGTCACCAGGATCATGCCGCGCGGCTCGCCGGCGAGTCGCTCCAGCACCGCCGGCAGGCCGAGATCCGTCAGGTTTCCGCTCGGCTCACGGAGCGCCCGGATCGCCACCGTCGTCAGGCCCCGCTGCCGGAAGGCATTGGCCCGGAATCTGCCCAACCGGGAGTCTCCGAATGCAAAGTCGGCTTCGTGGGTCTCCTTGAAGGCCACCCGCAGATGCTCCGGCAGCATCGAATCGACCATACCGTCGACCATCTCGTTGGTCAGTGCGACGCCCTTGCCGGGGATCAACCGGCCATCGACCCGCACCACCGGCGGGCGGCCCGCCCGGAGGTGGAGGTCGGAGGCACCGGCGTGGCGCGTCCATTCGAGCAGGGCTTCGAGTTCGGGAGATTCGGTCACGCCTCAGCTATCGGCCAATTCCACTGCCGTCTTGATGAGCGAACGGCGCCCTCAGGAGAGGCCCCAGTCGGCGGCCACCTTGCCGGCCACCAGTTCGAGGATCTGGTGGGATCGATGCGGCGACTCCTCGGGTGGCTCGTCGCCGAACGGCAACCCGGCGGTGCCCCGCAGCACGGCCGCGCTGGCCGCCTCGATCGCCTGCAGGTCGTATCCGCCTTCCAGAAAGAAGATGGTGCGGCCGGCGGGAGCCACCGATGCCAGCGCCGCCGCCATGCGCCCGTAGTCGGCGTCGACCAGCATCTGGTCGGCCAGTGGATCGTTGCGATGGGCATCGAAGCCGGAACTGACCAGCACCCAGTGCGGATCGAACTCCCGGATCACCGGCAGGATCACCCGTTCCATCGCCACGGCGTAGACGTCGCCGCCGGTCCGTGCCGGGAAGGGGAGGTTGATGATGTGGCCCGAACCCGCCTGCTCCCCGTCCTCGTCGATCCATCCCGTCCCCGGGTAGAACGGGAACTCGTGCAGCGACAGGTAGACGACGCTGCCGTTCTCGTAGAAGGTCTCCTGGGTCCCGTTGCCGTGGTGGACGTCCCAGTCGACGATCGCCACCCGCTCTCCCTGGGCTGCCAGGGAGGCGGCGGTCACGGCGATGTTGTTGAACAGGCAGAACCCGAGCGCCTCTGCAGCCCGGGCGTGGTGGCCGGGGGGCCGCACCGCCAGGAAGGCGCACTCGGCCTCCCCGGCCCGCAGCGCGGCCGCGGCGTCGATGCCGGCCCCCGCCGAGCGGAGAGCCGCCTCCCACGAATCCTCCGACACCACCGTGTCACCGTCGAGCGCGCCTCCACCCGCCTTGCAGAACTGCTCGATCCGCCTCACGTAGGAAGGGGTGTGGATCTCCCACAGGGTGTCGAGGGAGGCCCGCCCCGGCTCCCGCCTGATCACATCGAGCCCGGAGCCCACCACGCCGGCCACCGCGGCAACCAGCCGATCCGGGCGTTCGGGATGCCAGGGACCGGTGTCGTGTTTGGCGAAGACATCGTGGTGGTAGAGCAGCACACGCATGCGCGTGCGAACCCTACCGGTACGCCGGGGGACTCCGGCCGATCCGGCTGGAGGCATCTCCGGCCGCTCTACCATCGCACCTCATGAAGGTCAGAGTGGTCGGCGATTGGCCGGGTGCCGTGACCCTCCGCAAAGGATGGGCACGGGCCGAGTCGCGCCCCTGGAACGACGCCGTACCCCTGGCTCACCTCAGGATGCAGCGGGGCAACGCCTCCTTCATCGAGGAGTGCGTCGAAGCCCTCCTCGAAATGGGTGCCCCCGGGGTCCTCTCCCCTCCCCTCCCCTCCTCCGCCCAACGGTTGTGGCGAGAGGCCCAATTCCTGCCGCACGCCGAATTGTCACTGCTCCGCCTCGACCTGGACAGGATCGGCGCCCCCAGCCACCTGGTGGTTGCCGGCAGTGCCTCGGACATCAGGGAAGCCCTCCGCATCGATGCGGCCGCCTTCGACGAGTTCTGGCGCTTCGACCGCAACGCCATGGAGGAGGCCCTGTCGTCGACTCGCAACTCGGTGATCCATGTGGTTCGCAAGGCGGGAGGAGGTTTGGCCGGCTTCGCCGTCACCGGCGTGGGGGTGACGATCGCCTACCTGCAGCGCCTCGCCGTCGATCCGGCCGCCCAAAGACGGGGCATCGGCCGATCCCTGGTGCGCAGCTCGGCCCGCTGGGCCTCCCGCGAGGGCGCCAGGTCGCTGTTGCTCAACACCCAACTCGAGAACGAGCCGGCCATCCGGCTCTACGAGTCCGAAGGGTTCCGGGTCCTCTCAGAGCCGCTGGCGGTGCTGAAGGCGGGCTGACGCGGCCCCCCGTACCTGCAAGAGTTGTCGTGGACCGGGAGGGACCATGATCCGCATCATCACCGATTCGGGCTGCGACTTGCCGGAGCAGACGCTGACCGATCTCGGTGTCGGGGTCGTGCCACTCACCGTCCGATTCGGTGAGACCGACCTCCTCGATCGCACCGATCTCACCATCGACGATTTCTGGAACAGGCTCACCGGCACCGACGAGATGCCTCAGACCGCGGCGCCGTCGGTCGGCCAGTTCACCGACGCCTTCGACCGCCTGGCCACCGAAGGCGCCGACGGGATCGTGGCGCTGTGCATGTCCTCGGCGATCAGCGCCACCCACCGCTCGGCGATGCTGGCATCGGATGCCTTCGACCGAATCCCGGTGCGGGTGATCGACAGCCGGTTGGTCTCGGGAGCGCTCGGCCTCGCCGTCATCGAGACCGCCGAGCGGGCACTCACCGGCGACGACCTCGACACGGTGGCGGCAACGGCCGCCGATGCCTGTGGAGCGACCTCGCTGTATGCGACCCTCGACACGCTCGAGTACCTTCGCCGGGGCGGCCGCATCGGCACCGCCGCCGCCTTCGTCGGAGGCCTCCTCGACGTGAAGCCGATCATCTCTTTCGAGGGCGGGGAGGTCACCGCGGCGGGCCGGGTCCGCACCCGCAAGCGCGCCCTCCAAGAAGTCCTCGACCACCTGCGGAGCCTCGGAGATCGGGTCCGCCGTCTCGGGGTGATCCACAGCGAGGCCGTTGAACTCGACGACTTCGTGGCCGAGGCCGCCGCGATCCACGGCGCCCAACCGGTGGTCATCCGGATCGGTCCCGTCGTCGGCACCCACGCCGGGCCGGGTGTGCTCGGCGTCGTCTATCGCCTGGGATGAACATCGGCTCTCGTCCCGGGTGTAACTTGCCGCGATGACCCACCGGGCCGATCAGGACGCGGCGCTGATCGAGCGCTATCTGGCGGGAGATACCGCTGCGTTCGACGACCTGATGCGTGCCCATCAAGATCGGGTCTTCGGTGTGTGCCTCCGCATGTTGCGGGATCGGGATGCGGCCCTCGATGCGACCCAGGAGACCTTCGTCACCGTCTTCCGCAAGGCCGACCGCTTCGCCGGCCGGTCGGCGTTCAGCACATGGCTGTATCGGGTGGCGGTGAACACCTGCTACGACGCCGCCCGCACCGCCAAGCGGCGGCGCACCGAGCAACTGCCGGAGGCCTCCGACCCCGCCGACCCGCGGGCGGGTGACGACCTGGCCGCCGTCGAGTTGCGTCCCGATCTCGAGGCGGCCCTCAACAGCCTGCCTGAAGAGTTTCGCTCGGCAGTCGTGCTGTCCGATCTCGAGGGCCTGGCGCTCCAGACGATCGCCGATATCCTCGAGGTCCCCGTCGGCACGGTCAAGTCCCGGGTGTTCCGGGGTCGGAAGCTGTTGGCCGGCATTCTCGGGAACCTCGGCGGCCCTTCCGACCCTCAAAGCTATGAGCAACATGCACAACCATGACCACGACCTGATCGCCGCCCTCGCCGAGGGGATCCTCGCCGATGAGTTGGCATCTGCCGCCGAGGCCGCCATCACCGCGTGCCCCGAGTGCGCCCCCGAACTGGCAGCCCAGCGGTCTGCACTCCAGGCGCTCGGAGCACTGCCGCCCGCCGGGCTGACCATCTTCGAGGCGGCCCGCCTGCGGGATGCCGTCGCCGCCGCGCTCGGCGTGGCAGACGCCCCCGCCCCGCAGGCCGTCAAGCGATCTCGCCGATCTCCCTGGACGGCCATCGCCATCGCCGCCGGCCTGGCGGGTCTCGTCACCATCGTCCCGATGATGGGCCTGCTCACCCCGTCATCCGACGACGCAGGCAGTCCCACCACCGTGGCGGCGGCCCTCGAGAGCTTCGACGACACCGCCGACCCTTCGGCGCGGGACTCCGTCGCAGAAGCCCCTCCCGAGGACTCCGAGATGACGGCTGCCGAGTCGGCCGTCGCAGGCGCCGCGACCCCCACGACCCAAGCAGTGGCCACCACCACCATGGCCCCGATGCTCCTCGAAGGTGGCTCGGACTATTCCGGGCCGGCAGCCGACGGCCGGGAGGCCATCGGTTACCTGTTCGAGGCGGGCCCGAACGAGCAGTATCTGGCGCCGACCGAGCAAGCAGAACGCACCGCCATCGCCTGCAGCGCCGAGGCCGAGCAGACGTTCGGCAACGCCTACATCTACGTGACGACCCCCGCCAGCCTCGATGACGGCAGTCCGGTGGTCCTGTATGCGGCGGCCGATTGGTCGGCGCTGGTCGCCTTCGACCCGGCCGATTGCGCGGAGGTCCTGAGGCTCCCTGAGCCGGCCGCTCCCCCACCGACCGGCTGACGGCCGTACCCGACTAATCTCGCGGGTTGTGGAGGACTACACACAACGCATCCCCGATCTCCTGGAACGACTGACCGGGAAGATTCGATCGATGACCGTCGACCCGGCGGCCAAGTTCCTCACGGTTCTCGCGGCCATCCTGATCGCGGGCGCACTGGTGACCTTCGCCATGATCTTCTTCTTCGTAGGTCTCTTCCGCATCCTCGGTGAACTGGTGAACAGCATGGAACTCGCCTATGTGATCGTGGGCGGACTATTCCTGGTCTTCGGCTTGTTGCTCTGGTCGAAGAGAATCACCAAGCGCACCGAGGAGAAGACATGACCGAACGGTTGGTGATCATCGGATCCGGCCCTGCCGGCCTCACCGCGGCCATCTACGCCGCCCGGGCCGGCCTCCAACCTCTGATGATCGAGGGTTCGATGGCGGGAGGCCAGTTGATGCTGACCACCGATGTCGAGAACTACCCCGGCTTCCCCGACGGGGTCATGGGACCCGAGATGATGCAACTCTTCCGCCGCCAGGCGGAACGATTCGAGACCCGGTTCATCACCGCAGACGTGACCCGAGTCGATCTCTCCGAACGCCCGTTTGGCATCTGGGTCGGCGATGACGAGCACCGCGCCGAGGCCGTGATCATCTCGACCGGCGCCACAGCCAGGTGGCTCGAGGTTCCGGGTGAAGCCCCCTTGGTGGGCCACGGCGTCTCCGCCTGTGCCACCTGCGACGGGTTCTTCTTCCGCGAACGGGAGATCGTGGTGGTCGGCGGCGGGGATTCGGCCATGGAGGAGGCGCTGTTCCTGACCAGGTTCGCATCCAGGGTCACGGTCATCCACCGCCGCGATGAGTTCCGAGCCAGCAAGATCATGGCACAGCGGGTCATGGAGCATCCGAAGATCGACGTCCGATGGGACACGGTCGTCGAGGAGGTCCTCGGTGACGGCACGGTCTCAGGAGTACTGCTCAGGAACGTCAAGACGGATGCTGTGGAAGAATTCCCCACTGAGGGCGTCTTCGTCGCCATCGGCCACGATCCCAACACCTCGCTCTTCAAAGGCCTGCTCGCCTTGAATGAGAAGGGCTACCTCGAGACGTTCGAGAACACGGCCACCTCGATCCCGGGAGTGTTCGGCGCCGGAGACGTCGTCGACTTCACCTATCGGCAAGCCGTCACGGCCGCCGGATCGGGTTGTCGGGCAGCCATCGATGCCGAGCGCTGGCTAGAGAATCAGGAATGAATCAGGGCGCCCGTCCTGTTCCTACACGAGATTGACACCGAGGAGGTGAAGGCCGCACCACGGCCGCACGACATGGCGGAGAACACGATCACAGCGACCGACGGGACGTTCAGCGAGTTGATCGCGGGCGACAAGCCCGTGCTGGTCGACTTCTGGGCCGAGTGGTGCGGACCCTGCAAGATGATCACCCCCATCCTCGACGAGATCGCCGGCGAGTATGCCGGCCGGATCACGATCGCCAAGCTCAACGTCGACGAGAATCCTCAGACCGCCATGGCCTACGACGTCATGAGCATCCCCACCCTGATCGTGTACCAGGGCGGAGACGAGAAGAAGCGCATCGTCGGCGCTCGTCCCAAGATGGCCTTGCTGCAGGACCTCGGCGAGTACCTCACCTGACGCGGGAATCTGGCACGATGGAGACCAGTGGCTCTCTATCGGATTGGTGATATCGGAGAGCCGGTTCGGGACATCCAGGATCGGCTCATCCAATTGGGCTTCTCGATTGGCGACGATCGGGAGGGCCAGTTTGGTGATGGAACCCGCTCCGCCGTCGAGAGGTTCCAGAGCGCCCGCAGCCTCGCCACCGATGGCCTGGTCGGCCGGGAGACGTGGCGGACTCTGGTCGACGCCGGCTACCGCCTCGGTGACCGGCTCCTCTACTACCGGTTCCCCATGCTGCACGGCGACGACGTCGCCACGCTGCAGCACGACCTGAATGCGATCGGCTTCGATGCAGGCATCGTCGATGGCATCTTCGGGGTCGACGTCCTGCGAGCCGTCCTCGACTTCCAGCAGAACCGCGGTATGGCAGAAGATGGCATGGCAGGCACCGAGGTGATCGAGGAACTCACGCTGATGACCCGCGCCACCAAGAAGATGGGGAGAGAGGTCGTGAGGGAGCGGGTGTGGCTCAGCGGCCTCCCGGCCAACGTGGCCGGTCAAAAGGTGTTCGTGGATCCGTTCTGCCGCGACGACCTGGAGGCCGGCGCGGCATGGGAGGCGGCCTCTGCGGCGGCATCATTCCTCCGCGAACTGGGTGCCAACCCGATCCTGTCCAGGAGCATCGACACACGGCCGGCCGAACGGAGTCGTGCCCGCCACGCCAACGAGATGGCCGCCGACATGGTCATCGGGTTCTCGCTCCCCGGCACCGACCGGCCCGGTGTCTTCTTTTTCCAGTCCCCGCTCAGCCGGAGCGAGTCGGGCGAGGCGTTGGCCGACGGCATCGCAACCAGGCTCGGCCTGGAAGCGATCGGGCGCATCAGTCCGATCCTGCGGGAAACCCGCGCCACCGCCATCGTGGTGACGGTTCCGCTGCTGGATCCACGACTGGGGCGGGCAGTGGCAAGAGGAATCCAGGAGTGGCTACGGCTACGCGCCGAGGCGCCGGGGGATCAGGTCCCCAGCAGCGAGCGGTAGACCCGTTCCAGGTCGTCGAGCGATCCGAAGCGAATCAGGATCTTTCCGCCCTTGGCGCCGTAATCGATCCGCACGGTGCTCCCGAGTCGCTCGGTCAATCTCTCCTCGAGTGCCAGGATCTCGGCCGGCCGATCTGCGATCCGCGGTCCTGTAGTGGATTTGGGGTCCGTCTCGCCGGACCGGGCCCGAACGGCCTCCTCGACCCGGCGCACCGACCACCCCTCTGCGGCGGCCCGGCGGGCGATGTGCTCGGCATAGCGGGTGTCGTCGATCGCCAACAAGGCCCGGCAGTGGCCCGCCGACAACTCCCCCGCCTCCAACAGTCCCTGGATCACCGCCGGCAACTGAAGGAGTCGCAGCGTATTGCTGATCCCACTACGGCTCTTGCCCACCCGAACGGCCACTTCTTCGTGGGTCAAGCCAAAATCTTCCATGAGCTGCCGGTAGGCGCCGGCTTCCTCCAGCGGGGTGAGATCCTCCCGCTGCAGGTTCTCGATCAAGGCCTCGGTGAGCCCGGATGCGTCGTCCCCGTCGCGCACGATGGCCGGGATCTCCTCGAGACCCACTATCTGAGCGGCCCGCCACCGTCGCTCCCCGGCCACCAGTTGGTATTCACCGAGCCCGATCTGGCGCACCACGATCGGTTGGAGCACCCCCACCTCTCTGATCGAGGCCGCCAGATTCTCCAATGCCCCGTCGTCGAAACGGGCCCGAGGCTGTTGGGGGTTCGGCGAGATCGCCCCGAGTGGGAGTACCGAGAATCCCTGGCCCCCTTCCCCGCTCGGAAGCAGCGCTTCGAGACCCCTTCCGAGCCCGGCTTTACGAACGGCCATGTCTCCTCCTGAATTCCTCGGCCAGCGCCCGATAGGCGATCGCACCCCGACTCGAAGAGTCGAACGACTCGATCGGCTCCCCATACGACGGCGCTTCCGCCAAGCGAACGGTGCGGGGGATCACCGTCCGGTAGGCGCGCTCGGCGAAGTGTTCCCGCACCTGCATCGCCACATCGGCCGCCAATGTGGTCCTTCGGTCGTACATGGTGAGCACGACCCCTTCGATCTCCAGTGCAGGGTTAAGGTTCTGTTGGATCAGTGAGATGTTGCGGAGCAACTGACTCAACCCCTCGAGGGCGTAGTACTCGCACTGAATCGGTATCAGCACCTCATTGGCAGCGGTCAGAGCGTTGACGGTGATCAATCCGAGCGACGGCGGGCAGTCGATGAAGATGGTGTCGAAGGCGGTGGTCAATCCCTCGAAGGCGCGGGCCATCTGCCGTTCCCGGGAGAACCTGCTCACCAACTCGATCTCCGCACCGGCCAGGTCGATCGAAGAAGGAACCACGAAGAGGTTCTTGACGCTGGTCGCCTCGATGGCATCGTCCAGTGCGGCCTCTCCGAGCAGGACGTCGTAGAGCGAGGCGCTCACCGCGTCATGGCTGATGCCCACCCCGGAGGTGGCGTTGGCCTGCGGATCGGCATCGACGATCAGGACCCTCTCACCGGAGAAGGCCAGTGCCGCCGCCAGATTGACGGCGGTCGTCGACTTGCCGACGCCGCCTTTCTGGTTGGCGATCGCGATGATCACAGGAGGAGGGGATTCAGTCACCAAGCCGCATGATAAGGATCCAGGCGGTGGCGTCAAGGACCTCCGCCGGAACCTCCACGATCTCGGCGGTCAAACCAAGCGCCCCGGCCAGGTTGACCAGATCGCTACCGTCGGTGGGCGGTTCGGGACGGCGGCTCAACCCGAGCACGGCGGTGCCCCCCACCTCGACCAGTCGGGCACTCAATCCGACCGCTTCTGGTGGCTTGACGGCCCCCCGAAACACCACGCTCTCCCATTCGTCGGCGACCGAGAAGACATCTCCCTGAGCCACGTCGACGTTGACCAGACCAACGATGCGGGTTGCTCGCGTCAACAGGCGGATCCGCCGGCCCCCTCGATCAAGGGTGGTGATCAGGGCATCCGGCCACAGGATGGCCAAGGGGATACCGGGCAGGCCAACCCCACTGCCGACATCGAGGATCTCCCGTGGGGGAGTCCGATCCCGCCACGCCACCGCAAACGACAAGGAATCGGCGATGTGTCTCTCCCAGACCCTCTCGCCTTCCCGAGGACCGAGGCCTCCCGCCGGGACTGCCTCGTCGCGCAGCCACCCGGCGTAGGTCTGCAACTGGGCCTCCTGGGCCGGCGTGAGTGGGAAACCCGCCCAAGCAGCGGCCTGCCTGGCAACCTCTACGTTCGTCATGCCCGGCAGTCTAGGAGGCCGGCCTGTTCCACGTGACAACCGACGGTGAAACAACTAACCTGTTCCACGTGACAACCGACGGTGAAACAACTAGCCCGCCAAGTGACTTCGAGATCGGGGTCCTGGTGGGGGTGCTGGTGGGGGAGGGATCCTTCGGGGGCGACGGACGTCAGCCTCAGATCACCCTTCGCATGCACGTCCGACACCGCGCCCTCTTCACCTGGCTGACGCAGGTCTTTCCCGGTGGGCGGCTCTACGGCCCCTACCACCACGGTGGGAGGTCCTACTACCAGTGGATGGGGCGCGGTGCCTATCTCAAGGAGTCTCTGGTCCCCTTGTTGGACGAGCACCTGACACCCGACGTCGACGAATACGCCTGGGAGCGCTACCTCACGATGAAGGACCGGTATGGGATCGGTCAGTCGACCGGGGCCGGCGAGATCACCACGCAGCGGCGAGGTTCCTCGCCCTCCGAGTAGCTGCGAACCCCGTCGGATTCGGCGACGACATCGTGGACGACCTTGCGATCGGCGGGATTCATGGGCTCCAGCATCACTTCCTCGCCGTCCTCGAGCACCTGCTCGACAAGGCCGGACGCGTAGATCTTGAGTGCCTGACGACGCCGCTCGGTGTATCCGCCGATGTCGAGGCGGAGCCTGGCTCCCGCCTGCGTCTTGCGCTGCACCACGGTACGGGCCAATTCCAGAATCGCCTGCAGGATCGACCCCTTTGGGCCGATCAGGGCCTCGGCCTGCTCTCCCGTGATGTTGGCGATGATGATGTCCTCGCCCTCGATGCTCGTCTCGACGGACCCCTCGAGACCAAAGGCGTCCAACAAGCCGACCAGGAACTCGTTGACCACGGTCGCCTGTTCATTGAGGTCCGGCATGTCGGTCCCCTCCTCTTTCCTTGGTTCCTGGGTGCGCTGCTTGGGTCGAGGGGATTCCGGGCGGGCGGTGCGATCACTGGTTCCCGAGGCCCGCCGCTCCGCCGAGGGACGCTGCTCCGACCTGGGTTTCCGATCCGAAGGCGACGGCCGCTCATCGGTTCGATGGCGGCGGTCTCCGCTGCTCCGACTCCGACCGGCCGACGAACCTCGGTCCGACTTGTCCGGCGACCCGGATTCACCACCCGGTTTCGTACTCCCCCGCCCCCGTCGACGACGCCGTGAGGTCGAACGTCGCTGCGAGGCACGGAATAGGCCATCCTTGCCGCCGATTCCGAAGAGGCCCTTCTGAGGTTCCTCGACGACTTCGAGATCCACCTCGTCGGCCGAACTCAAACCGAGTTCTTGGATGGCTGCCTCGATGGCATCTGCCTGGGATCGGGCCCGAATCTCCAACCACTCTTCACTCACGAGGTCACCTTCTCCTGCGCTTCTTGCCGCGCTTCTTCTTGGATCCCTGGGGTCTTCCCTGCGTCGCCGGACGCGGGGTGGCCGGCTTGGGCGAATCGGCCTTCTTCGGATCGGCCTTCTCCGGCTTCGATGGCTTGGCCTTCTCTGCCTTGGAGGAAGGGGCCGAGGCCTTCCCTCCCTTCTCCTGCTTCTTCTTGTCGTCCATTCCGATGATCAGCGCCTGCTGACCGATCCGGAAGATCTGGCTGGCGGCGAAGTAGACCACCAGGCCGGCCGGGAGCGTGAACGAGATGAAGCCGAAGAACACTGGGAAAATCTTCATAACGGCCTGTCCGGGCTGTTTGTCCTGGCCGCCGTTCTGCGAGCGAGCCATCGTCTGACGCTGCTGCCAGTAGGCGGTTCCCATCACGACGAAGATCGTGATCAGGTAGGGGAGTGCGGTGAGGACGCCTTCCTGGAAGGCCGCCGACGGCGAGATCCTCATGTCCATCCAGAGGAAGCTCAGGGGCTGACCGGAGGTGACGGCCGCGGCCAGCGAACTCCCAACCGGCAGGAACCTGTCAGGTCCTACTAGATCTGGGTTGGCCAACAGGGCGGCCTGGGTGGGCACCGCCACCGCAAACTGCCGCAGCACTTGGAACAGGGCGAACCAGATCGGCATCTGCAGCAACAAGGGGAGGCACCCGGCCGCCGGGTTGACGCCGCGCTCCTTGTAGAGCGCCATCGTCTGCTTTTGGAGTTCTTCCTTGTCTCCCTTGAGTTCCTTCTGGAGTCTCTTCAACTCCGGTTGGATCTCCTGCATCGACTTCATCGACCGGGTCTGTTTGAGCGTCAGTGGGAACATCACGACGCCCACCGCGATCGTGAGCAGGATGATCGCCACCCCGACGTTGGGGATCAGGTCGTAGAAGAACGAGATGACCGTGCCGAGCAACTTCTGGAGACCGTTCCAAAGGCTTCCCATGCCGCCTACCTCACCTTCCTCGGGACGGGGTCATAGCCACCCTCGTGCCAGGGGTGACAGCGCCCGAGTCGGCGAACGGCCATCCAGGTGCCCTTGAGGGCCCCGTGCACCTCGATCGACTCGTACGCATACTGGGAGCAGGATGGAAGATAACGGCAATTCCTCCCCATGATGGGCGAGAGGAGGCGCCGATAGACGAGGATCATCCTCTGCAGCCACCAGCCCGGCTGGTAGGGGCGGAGTGTGCTGCTCGTCACCTGTCGTCCTCCACATCGACGGCCTCCTTCACCCAGGCCGCCAACTCCTCGAACGGAGCGTCGACGACCTCCGGCGAGGCGACCAACACATACGCATGGCCGGGGCGGATCGGCGCCCGGGCAACTGCCTCTCGCATCCGGCGCTTGGCCCGGTTTCGCAGCACCGCCCCGCCGACCTTCCGCCCGGCGGTCACGGCCACCCCAGGAGGCCCTTCCTCCCCGGGCGCATCGAACACGACGATGCCGCCGACGCGGCGTCTCGCTCCGATGCGGCGCACTCTCTGTATCTCGAGATTGCGGAGCGAAGTGTACGGCCGGACGCTATGCGGAGATTCGGGCACGGCCCTTGGCGCGCCGTCGCTTGAGGACCGCCCGTCCGGCACGGGTGCTCATTCGAGCACGAAATCCGTGCTTGCGCTTGCGTCGGCGAACATTCGGTTGATAGGTGCGCTTCATGAAGAGGTCCCGAAGATGGGGGGAGGTTCGCTGCGGCGGCCAGGTTACGAATGGTCCGGTTCCTTGTCAAAGGTGACCACAGGCCGGTTCGACGGTTCCCGTCCCTTCACTTCCTCCAGATCGCGAGAACTCCGCGTGAGACGCGAAAAAAGGGATAGCGGGTTCCGGTGGTGTGCAGAGGCGTCTCCGGTCCGGCAGGCGGTCCGGCCACCTCCGAGAATGCCATATGAATCAAGGGATTCTGGCGGCGGCGGAACCCGAGCCGACACCCGGTAAGCACGATTTTGTCTGTCTTGCACGCCCCCGGGGACGACCCATACACTCCCCAATGGAGCCGGAGAAATCCGGTAAAGCTTCCCACGGGTAGGAATCCGGTGGCGTGGCCGAACGTCAAGGCGGCGGCGACCCACCCATATGCCTTCTCCACAGTTGTGGATACCTCTGTGGAGAAGGAAACGGGCACACGACCGGGAGTGCGAGGGCAGTAAGTGGAGCCTCAGTCCGCCGCCGACAACTGGGAAGAGTTTCGCCGCACCTTGCGAAGCCAGGTCACGCCGATCACATGGCAGACCTGGCTCGAAGCGCTCCAACCCGACGCCCTCGACCACGATGTCGTCCGGTTGATCGCCCCCAGTGAGTTCCATCTCCGCTGGGTCAACGACAAGTACCGGCCGGTCGTCGAACATGCCGTCACCGAGGTGTTCGGCCCCGGGGCCAGCCTGGTGATGAACGCCCTGACCGAACCCGTCTTCGATCTTCCCGACGACGGTGACGACGACGTCGACATCATCACTGCCGAGCAACCGGCGGTGGTGAGAGCCCCGGCCGCTCCCGGCGACCATCTCGTGAGCAAGTACACCTTCGAGAACTTCGTGGTGGGACCCTCCAACCGGTTCGCCAACGCAGCGGCCATGGCGATCGCCGAGCAGCCCGGCGGGCACTACAACCCCCTGTTCGTCTACGGGGGGGCCGGCCTCGGCAAGACCCACCTCCTCCAGGCGATCGCACTCCACGCCCACGACCTGCAACCGGCGTTGAACATCAAGTACCAGACGTCGGAGCGCTTCTTCAACGACTTCATCGACGGCATCCGCACCAAACGGATGGCCGAGTTCAAGGCCCGTTATCGGAGCCTCGACATGCTGCTGCTCGACGACGTCCAGTTCCTCGAGGGCAAGGAGCAGATCCTCGAGGAGTTCTTCCACACCTTCAACGCCCTCTACGAGTCGGGCAAGCAACTGGTGTTCTCCTCCGATCGGCCGCCCCGCAGCCTGTCCACCCTCGAGGACCGCATCCGCAGCCGCTTCGAATGGGGACTCACCACCGACATCCAACCCCCCGACATCGAGACCCGACTCGCCATCCTCAGCCGCAATGCGACCTTCGCCCCCCAGGTCGTGCCCGAACCCGTGCTCGAGTTCATCGCCGGCCGGGTGGTCGACAACATCCGGGAACTGGAGGGAGCACTCACCCGGGTGACCGCCTATGCGGCACTCACCCATCAGCCAATCGATCTCGAGATGGCCGAGGACGTCCTCCAGGATCTCGGT
Organism: Actinomycetota bacterium; assembly: GCA_018821365.1. Lineage (GTDB taxonomy): Bacteria > Actinomycetota > Acidimicrobiia > Spongiisociales > UBA11373 > JAHJML01. The sequence goes on from JAHJML010000073.1 coordinate 17,195, forward strand.
GGCCATCAATCCGCTTCCCCGATCAGCACCGGCCGGATCCTGGCGTTGACCGCAGAGGCCTACGGCGTCACGGTCACCGACCTGGAGAGCCCGAGCCGCCGGCAGCCCCTGGCCAGGGCCCGTCAGATCGCCATGTACCTGTGCCGTGACCTGACCGACCTCTCCCTCCCCAAGATCGGAGCCCTCCTCGGGGGGCGCGATCACACCACCGCCCTCCACGGGATCAACAAGATCCGTGACATGATGACCACCGATGAGGAGGTCTTCGACAAGGTCACCGCCCTGTTGCAAAACCTGAGGACAAGACCCCAATGATCTCCACCCATCCCCATGCCCCGGCGACCGTCGGGGAGAACCCCGGATTCACCCCCAGCGGTTGTGGAGTCACATCTACGCCGTACGCTGGGATTTCGACGACTTCTCCCCAATCAACACCCCCTACTACTCCTACTCCGGGTATGAATACAAGTAGCAACCACAGAAGAGGGACCGACCTGTGCGGATAAGAGCCGAACGAGACGACCTAGCAGATGTCCTGAGCCGGGCCGCCAGGGCCATCGGGTCCCGGTCACCGCTGCCGATCCTTCAGGGGGTCCTGGTGGAGGTGACGGGCAAGACGATGCGCGTCACCGGCACCGATCTCGAGGTGACCGTGCGGACCCACCTCGAAGTCGAGGTGATGGAGGCCGGGTCCACGGTGATCCCGGCGCGCCTCGCCAGCGAGGCCGTCCGCAAACTGCCGCCGGGGGCGGTCGTGCTGCAGGCCGCCGACGGTGAGGTCGAGATCACCGGGGGTGGCCCCCAATTCAAGTTCCGTGAGATGCCGGCGGACGACTATCCCAAGATCGGCGAAGCCGACCTGAGCGGAGCCGTCGAGATCGATGGAGATGCGTTCGTGGCGGCACTGGCACAGGTGTCGGTGGCGGCATCGACCGACGATGCCAGGCCGATCCTCACCGGGGTGTACTTCGAGAGCGAGCACGAATCGCTGCGGATGGTCGCTACCGACTCGTACCGGTTGGCCGTGAGGGATCTGCCGTCGATCAAGGTTGCTCTGGCGGGGTTGGTTCCGGTCAAGGCGCTGCGGGAACTCAAGCGCACCGTTGGTGACAGCAAGATGAAGGTGGCGATCGGCGCCCGCGAGGCGACCTTCGCCTCCGACCGAGGGACGCTGACGGTCCGTCTCATCGAGGGGACCTTCCCCAACTACCGGCAGTTGATCCCGGATTCCTACCCGAACCAACTCACGGTCGACAAGGACGCCCTCCTCGAGGCGGTCGACCGTGCCTCGCTGGTGGCCGAGGATCACATCCCGGTCCGCCTGATGCTGAGGAAGGATGGGTTGGATCTGAGCGTCACCCGTCAGGACGTCGGCGGTGAGGCCGAACACCTCGCTGCGTCGTATTCGGGTGAGGAGATGGAAATCGCGTTCAACTCCCGCTATCTCAACGACGGTCTGTCGGTCGTGGAGGGCGACGATGTCGTGTTCGATCTGATGGATCCGCTCAAGCCGGGCGTCTTGAGGGGTTCGGGCTCCACGGAGTTCCTCTACCTCCTCATGCCGGTCCGCCTGTAGCGACGAGATGGAGCTCGGCTGGATCGAGCTGATCGGGTACCGGTGCTATCCGGAGGCCATGGTGGAGCCCGCCCCCGGGGTCAACGTGTTCGTCGGTGACAACGGCACCGGCAAGACCAGCCTGCTGGAGGCGATCGGGTATCTGGCCTCGCTGGCCTCGTTCCGCCGCTCTCCCGATCCGTCGTTGGTGCGCCGCGGCCAAGAGGCGGCCGTGGTGCGCGGCGAGTTCGTGGCGCGGGACCGCACCTTGCGGGTGGAAGTGGAGATTCCCGAGGATGGCCGCCGCCGGGTGCTGGTCAACGGGAAACGCCCCGCCGGCCGGGCCGAGGTGGTGTCGGCCGTCCCGTTGGTGGCCTTCCTGCCGGATGATCTCGATCTCGTCAAGCGGGGGCCTTCCTACCGGCGCGACTACCTGGACGACCTGGCGGCCGGGTTGTGGCCCGCCGCCGGAGCCGAGAGCTCCGACTACGAGAGGGTCCTTCGGCAGCGCAACACCCTGTTGCGTCGGGATGGGCGCCATGCCGACCGGCCGACCCTCGACGTGTGGGACGAGCGCCTGTCACACCTGGGTGCCAAGGTGATCAAAAGGAGGTTGGACCTGCTGAGCCGCCTGGAGCCACGCTTGTCGGCGCTGTATGCCGATCTCGGCGAGCGTCCCGAACCGCTGTCCGCTCGCTATCACAGCAGCGCCCTGGGCCCACTCGGGCTCTCCGATGTCGAGGGGGTCGAGGAGCGGTTGGCCGAGGCGCTGGCCGCGGCGAGGATGGGAGACATGGAGCGGAGGATCAGCACGGTCGGCCCCCACCGCGACGAGGTGATGGTGTTCGTGTCGGATCGTGACCTGCGGACCCGGGCCAGCCAGGGTGAGCAGCGCACCGTCGCACTCGGCCTGCGGGTGGCCGCCTACGAGTTGCTGCGCGAGGAGAAGGGGGCCACCCCGATGCTGATCCTCGACGACGTGTTCTCGGAACTCGACCCGGGCCGGAGCAGGAGGCTGGTCGGCAAGATGCCCGACGGCCAGATCTTCGTGAGTACCGCCCGGGAAGAGGAGGTGCCGCTGGTGGGGACCCGGTGGTCGGTCGCCGATGGGGTGGTACGGGTGCGCGAGGAGGGTTCGTGAGGGACCTGGAACGGGTGGGCGGGTTCCTCGACCAGGTGTTGCGGAGGCTGGGGATGCCCGACCCCGTCGACCTCCAACGTCTCGTCGAGCAATGGGAGGATCTGGCCGGCGAGCCGTGGGGGAGCCGCACCCAACCGGCCGGTCTGACGGCCGGGGAACTGGTGGTGGAGGTCGACGACGGGTCCATCGCCACCCTGCTCACCTACCAGCGGCAGGACCTCATCGACCGTCTCCAGCGGCGGCTCGGCAGCCCGATGGTGACCTCCATCAAGATCAGGGTCGCCCGCCACAAAAAAGCCCCCTGACCAGGTCTTTTGTGGCCCCGAGAACCTGGTTTTGTCCCCTACAACGGCTATACTTACACCGTTGTCAGTGCGGCCCCACGCAGAGTCGCCTGCCCGCCAATCTTGCCGATGAGGGAGACCCGTGGCGCAATCTCCGCGTGTAGACGCGTCGTACGAAGCCAAGGACATCACGGTCCTGGAGGGACTGGAAGCGGTCCGTCGCAGGCCCGCCATGTACATCGGCAGCACCGGTCCCCGCGGCCTCCACCATCTGGTGTGGGAGGTCGTCGACAACTCGGTCGACGAGGCGATGGCCGGCCACTGCACCCGCATCGATGTGACGCTGCGCAGCGACGGCGGTGTCACCGTCAGGGACAACGGCCGTGGCATCCCGGTCGACCGGCACGCCAAGACCAAACAGCCCGCCCTCACCACGGTGCTCACCACCCTCCATGCCGGCGGCAAGTTCGGTGACGGGGCCTACACCGTGTCGGGCGGCCTCCACGGCGTCGGCGTGTCGGTGGTGAACGCCCTCTCTTCGCGCCTCGAGGTCGAGGTGACCCGCGACGGCAACCTGTGGCGTCAGGAGTTCGAGGACGGCATTCCCAAGACCAAGTTGGTCAAGGTGAAGCCGGCCAAGCGCAACGGCACCACCGTCACCTTCTATCCCTCTCCGAAGATATTCCAGGAGACGGTCGAGTTCTCGTATCAGGTGGTGGCCGCCCGCCTCCGGGAGATGGCGTTTCTGAACAGCGGCCTCGAGATACGCCTGGCCGACGAGAGGTCCGAGGAGCCGCTCGCCGAGACGTTCATGTACAAGGGCGGCCTGGTCGACTACGTCAAGCACCTCAACGCCAAACGGGAACCGCTCCATGCCCACGTCATCACGGTCGCCGAGGTGACCGACGACATGGAACTCGACGTGGCCCTGCAGTGGACCGCCGGGTACACCGAGAACATCCTCTCGTTCGCCAACAACATCAACACCCATGAGGGAGGCACCCACGAAGAGGGCTTCCGCAAGGCGCTCACCAGGGCCCTCAACGAGTTCGCCAGGGATCGCAGCATCCTCAAGGAGAAGGACGAGAACCTGGCAGGGGAGGACATCCGGGAGGGGATGACCGCCGTCGTCTCCGTCAAGGTGCGCCAACCCCAATTCGAGGGCCAGACCAAGACCAAGCTCGGCAACACCGAGGCCCGCTCGTTCGTCGAGATCGCCATGAACAAGCTGCTGCCCGAGTGGCTCAGCAAGCACCCCACCGAGGCCCGCCAGATCGCCGACAAGTGCACCACCGCCGCCAGGGCCCGGATGGCCGCCCGGGCGGCTCGGGACCTCACCAGGCGCAAGGGCCTGCTGGAGTCGTCGGGCCTGCCCGGCAAACTGGCCGACTGCTCGTCGCGCGACCCGGCGTCGTCGGAGATCTTCATCGTCGAGGGCGACTCGGCCGGCGGCTCGGCCAAGCAGGCCCGCAACAGCGAGTTCCAGGCGATCCTCCCCATCCGGGGCAAGATCATCAACGTCGAGAAGGCCCGGTTGGCCCGGGTGCTGCAGAACAACGAGATCCAGGCCCTGATCACCGCTATCGGCACCGGCATCGGGGACGACTTCGATATCGAGAAGTCCCGGTACCACCGGGTGGTGATCCTCACCGATGCCGACGTCGACGGCTCTCACATCCGGACGCTGCTGCTGACCTTCTTCTTCCGCCACATGCGGCATCTCATCGAGGCCGGCTTCGTGTACATCTCGCAGCCGCCCCTCTATCAACTCAAGGCGGGCAAGAGCATCCAGTGGGCCTACTCGGACCGGCAGTTGGACGAGTTGCGTAAGGGCCTCGACGGCAAGGCGCATTCCATCCAGCGCTACAAGGGCCTCGGTGAGATGAACGCCAGCCAGTTGTGGGAGACCACCATGGATCCCGCCGACCGGGTGCTGCTGCGGGTGGGCCTCGAGGACGCCGGCCTGGCCGATGAGATCTTCGCCACGCTGATGGGCGACGACGTCGAGGCCCGCCGGACCTTCATCCAGCAGAACGCCCGCGACGTCCGGTTCCTGGACTTCTAGAGGGGAAGCGATGCCCGACGAGACCACCAACGAGGGCCGCATCGAGGTCATCGACATCGAGACCGAGGTCAAGAACTCGTTCCTCGAATACGCCATGTCCGTCATCGTGTCGAGGGCGCTCCCCGATGTCCGCGACGGCCTCAAGCCGGTCCATCGGCGGATCCTCTTCTCGATGTACGACGCGGGCGCCCGTCCCACTGCCCCCTTCCGCAAGAGCGCCAGGGTCGTCGGTGAGGTGATGGGTTGGTTCCATCCCCACGGCAACGACGCCATCTACGACGCCCTGGTCCGTCTCGGCCAGGACTTCGCCAGCAGGTACCCGACGGTGGCCCCCCAGGGCAACTTCGGGACGGTCGACGACCCTCCGGCCGCCATGCGGTACACCGAGTGCCGCCTCGAGCACCTGGCCATGAACCTGCTGGAGGGCATCGACGAGAACACCGTCGACTTCGTCGACAACTACTCGGGAGAGCGGACCGAGCCCGTCGTCCTCCCGGCCCGCTACCCGAACCTGCTCGCCAACGGCTCGACCGGCATCGCGGTGGGGATGGCCACCAACATCCCTCCGCACAACCTCGGCGAGATCATCGACGCCACCCTGCACATGATCGAGCATCCCGAGGCAACGGCCGCCGACCTTCTCCAGTTCATCAAGGGACCCGACTTCCCCACCGGCGCCTACATCCTCGGCAACCGGGGAGTCCAGGATGCCCTGCTGACCGGGCGGGGGTCGGTCAAGATGCGGGCGGTCGCCGAGATCGTCGAGCTGCGCAAGGGCCGCACCGGCATCGTCGTCACCGAGATCCCCTATCAGGTGTCGCGCGACCGGGTGATGGAGAAGATCGCCTCGCTGGTCCGCGACAAGACCATCACCGGCATCTCCGACCTGCGGGACGAGACCGATCGGGACGGGACCCGCCTGGTGGTCGAGCTGAAGCGGGATGCGGTGCCCAACGTGGTCCTCAACCAGCTCTACAAGCTGACGCAGCTGCAGGACAACTTCAGCGTCAACACCGTGGCCCTGGTCGACGGGGTTCCGCGGACGCTGAACGTGGCCCAGATCCTGTCGTACTACATCGATCACCAGATGGAGGTCATCGAACGGAGGACCAGGTTCCGCCTCGAAAAGGCCGAGGCGAGGGCCCACATCGTCGGCGGCCTGCTGATCGCCCTCGACAACATCGACGCGGTGGTGGCGATCATCCGGGGGGCCGCCGACGTCGAATCGGCCCGCACCGCCCTGATGGGCACCTTCGGGCTCAGCAAGATCCAGGCCACCCACATCCTCGACATGCCGCTGCGGCGCCTCACCGCCCTCGAGACCAGCAAGCTGCGCGAGGAGATGGCCGAACTCGAAAAGCTCATCAAGTACCTCACCGGCCTGCTGGCCAGCCCTGCCAAGCGTCGCAAACTGATCGCCACCGAGTTGGCCGAGGTGCGGGAGAAGTACGCCGACAAGCGCCGCAGCCGCATCATCCCCGACGACGGCGACCTGTCGCTCGAGGATCTCATCGCCGATGAGGACATCATCATCACGGTGACGGCCAACGGCTACCTCAAGGCGGTCAACGCCAACGCTTACCGGCGCCAGGGAAGGGGCGGCCGGGGGGTCAAGGGAGCCGCTCTGCGCGAGGACGACGTCATCACCAAGGTGGTGCACACCAACGCCCACGCCTACCTGTTGTTCTTCACCAACCGGGGGAGGGTGCACCGGGTCAGGGCCCACCAACTGCCCCGCAAGGACCGCACGGCCAAGGGTGTGCTGGCCCATTCGGTGCTGCCGCTGACCCCCGACGAGCGGATCGAGGCCATCATCGACACCCGCGACTACGAGAGCGCCAACTACCTGGTGCTCGTCACCAAGTCGGGCCAGGTCAAGAAGTCGCGGCTGTCGGACTACGACTCCCGGCAGTCGACCCTCATCGCCATCCGACTCCAGGAGGACGACGAGGTGGTCGAGGTGCGGACGAGTTCGGGCAGCTCCGACGTGCTGGTGTTCACCCACGACGGGATGGGCATTCGATTCTCCGAGAAGGAGATCCGCAGCATGGGCCGCGACACCATGGGGGTGCGGGGCATCAAGTTGCGCCAGGGCGACTACGTGGTGTCGGCGGCGGTCGAGGACGAGGCCGACGAGGTGCTGCTGCTGACCTCGGGCGGGTACGGCAAGCGCACCAAGATGACCGAGTTTCCCGGGCAGAAGCGGGGCGGCATCGGGGTGCGGGCCATCAAACTCACCAAGGTGCGCGGCTCGCTGGTGGCGGCGCGGGCCCTCCCGGCCGGCGCCGAACTGCTGGTCACCTCCAGCGACGGCATCGTGATACGAACCGAGTCGACCACCGTGAGCCGGCAGAAGCGGGATGCCAGCGGGGTCAAGGTCATGAACCTGGCCCCGGGCGCCCAGATCTCGGCCTTCGACCTGGCCCCGGTCGAGAACGGCGACGACTCCGAAGCCGACTGAGGCCCGGCCCGGGTGGTGGGGTTGGCCTCATGGCTGGGTCGAAAGCATCTCGAAAGGGGGGGCCGTCGGTACACTGCGCTTCGTCCCAGCACCGGAGAGAAACGTGCCCGTGCAACGGGTCCGCAGGGTCCTTCGCAAGATCGACCCGTGGACGGTCCTCAAGGTCAGCTTCGTGTTCAACGCCATCCTGGCGCTGATCTTCGTGCTGGGCACCGTCATCTTCTGGTCGGTGTTCGTCAACGCCGGCATCCCCCAGCAGATCAACGAGTTGGCGCTGCTGATCGGCCTCGAGAATGGCTTCGTCATGGACGGCCCCACCTACTTCAGGGTGGTCCTGCTCTTCGCCATGATCGGCACCATCCTGATGACCGGCTTCTTCACGCTGGCGGCGGTCATCTACAACCTCATCAGCGACCTGGTCGGCGGCATCGAGGTGGTCGTGCTCGAGGAAACCGCCCTCCCGGTGGCCACCCGGCCGGCCACCCCCCGGGGTGCCACCACCGCCCCGATCCGCCCTCTCCCCACCGTCAAGCCGATGGTCCGCTCCAGGGGCAGGGCCAGCACCGCCGAGACCCCCGCGGCCGCCCCTACCGAAGACACCAACCCCGAGGTCGAGAAGACCGGCTAGGGGTGCTCACGGGGTGAGAGACCCGACCGGCGACGGTTGTCTAGGCGCTGAACAGCCTCTTGACGGCAGCCAGGTTGGGTGCCCAGCCGACACCCCAGGCTTTGCTCGATACGAGCGGGCCATCCGGGTTCCAGTAGGTGTCCCGGAACCGCTCCATCGTCGGCTTCCGGAGGTCGTAGGGAACCAGGTCAGCGACCTTGCCGTGCCAGGTTCGCTCCTCGGGCGGCTTGCGCAACTCCTGGACGATGGCGACGGCACCGACGATCGCCATGGCCAGCGTCCAGAGGTCCTTGACGCTCAGACTCTTCTTCTTGGTTTGCTGGTTTCGCACGCCCGGGAGGATACCGGGCCTGGGGGCGAGAGAGGTTGCGCCCGCTGGGCTCGGCTGCCCCCTCTGGCTCGGCTGCCCCCTCTGGCTCCGGCCTACCCGGCCGGACCCATCTCCCCCTGCGCGGGAGAGAGGAAGAGTCGCGCGGCTCGCTCATCGACGGGTCTGCCTTCTCTCCCGCCTTGGGGCAGGTGCGAATATCGCATATGACGCTCCTGAGCCCGACATTGATGTGAGCGGGGAAAAGAAGTGTTGAAGTACTCAACAACCGAGCCGGTCAGGTCGCGGGTTTCCTGAAGGAGAGGAACCAGGCATCGATTCACATCCCGGAGTCTCCGGTGCCTCTGTCGTACGCGGCACGGCAGATTCCAATTCCCAGCCGTGTTTTCCGAGGTAGCTCAGGGTGTCGCGCATGCCTCGCAGAAAGAGCCCGTCCTTCTTATCCCAGCGGAAGACGCGGGGTCACTGGGGTCGAAGTCCTCCCCGCACCACAAC
>JAHJML010000074.1 GCA_018821365.1 Actinomycetota bacterium
CTTAGCTTATTGTTTTGTAAGTTCGCCCGGTCCCATTAGAGACACTGAGTCTCACTCTGGGGCGCCCGTGACCAAGCACACCCCTCGGCGAGAAGTGGCGGACCTGACCTTCTTCCACTTCCTGGTGAGATGCGCCACCGCCGAATGCGCGGCGTCGCCTCTTCCCTTGAGGTGCCAGGTCGACTGACCGTCGGTCTACGGCGCTGAGACTCGGAACACCTTGTCGTGGACTCGCACTCGGTCGGTCACCCGAATCCCGACCCGGTCACCGGCAGTCGCCGTTTCCACGGATTCGTGCTCGATCTGCATCGACTCGATGGCCTGTTGGAAGTCGGTGGTGTGCCCGATGACGCAGATAGTATCGCCGATCTTGAGGTGTCCCTCGATGATCGAGACCCCGGCCACGCCTGCCTTGTTGAAATAGTGCGTTACTTCTCCGACTTGCTGCTCACTCATCGCGGCCTCCTCCTACCGCCTTCCCACCATTGTGGTCCCAACGACGGCCGGGCGGGGCTCCCGCCTCGCATCACGGATCCCGAGGCTCTCCGTCCTCCCCCGCACAACGCGTGGGCACGGTCAGGGACAGCGTGCGGGAGTAGCGGTCGGTTCTGTGGGCGACTGCTACCTCACCGGGGGCCAATCGTGAGCTCAAACGGGACTCCCAGAGCGGTCAACTTTCGACAGGGGTGCTAAAGCACTTCTGACCGGGGTGTCGAGTTGAGGGCTACCATCCTCGGGTGGCGGATGAACCCCATGCGCCCGGCGAACCTCCGGCGGCCGGCATCAACCTGTTCTGGATACCCCTGGGTGCCGGGGGGAACGGATACGTGCGGCTGAACGGGCGAATCTACGAACTGGTGAAGGCCCGCATCGAGCGGCGACGGCCGCTCGATCTGTACCACACCGCTCTCACGGTGCAAGTGCCGGAGGGCCTCTTCGTCATCGAGAACGCCTGGCCCAGTCCGAACGCAGACACCTCCTCTCGCGGGGTGGTCCTGGAAGGCCCCGTGTTCGGCCGCCGGATCGCTCGATTCCGACCTTTCCGCTACGAGGTCCGGTGCTGGCCTGATGGGGTCATCGTGGACGCCGGCCAGGCCGTCCATAGTCCCGAACTCATCAGCGATGACCCCCTCCAGGCGCGCCGTCTCCTCGACCAGGTGGCCTCGGTGCCCTCCTTGATATGGGGCCGGGATGAGTCGGGAGCCGGCGAGATGTGGAACTCGAACTCGGTGGTGTCGTGGCTGCTGGTGCGAACCGGCCTCCCGATCGATGACATCCGCCCGCCTCACGGCGGTCGCGCACCGGGATGGCTCGCCGGAATAGCGGTGGCCCGCCAATAGGGAAGCCCAGCCGGCTCACTGGTCGCATCGAGTCCGAGGGCACGGCACGACCAGGAAGGGCACGGCGGCCGGCCGACTCCTTACCGCCTCCAGTCCTCGCGTGCCCGGACTGGCTAGCTCGCTCCCCATTCGATCCACACCGCACCGGGGTCGGCCGGGTCGATCTTGACCGGCAATTGCGTGCCGGGCACGAGGCGACCGATCTGGGACAGGGGCACGATCTGGCGGAGAGTGACCGGGTAGGGCGGCTGCCCTTCCGGGAAGACCAGCAGTTCGATCTCCATCACGGGTTGCAGGTTCGCCAGCGTGCCGGTGTCACGAGCCGTGTTCACCTGGGCCGTCGCCGGTGAACCCGACACCGCCAGTTCAGCGGCAGATGTCTGTCGCGCCATCATCTCGGTGGTTGCCTCGAGCATCGCAGAGGCCTCACGCATCTGAGCGGCAGGGTCCCAGTCCTTCGAGACCTCTTTGGATTGCTTGGAGAGCTTCTTGAGATCCTTGAGGAATCCCACGATCGACCTCCTCCTAGAGCGAGCGGGCCTGCTGGTAGAGGGTGCCGAAGTGCACCGAGAGGGCCATGTTGCCCTTGAACCTCTCATTCCACCCGTCGTAGGCTGCCTGCCAGGTCTCCGGTGTCAGGCCATGCAACTGCACGAAGCTCTCGATGCCGGCCTGGTCGAGCTTCCGCTCCCCGACTGCCTTGGCCAACTCGGCGTACTTCTCGATGGTGACACCGGCGATGGGTTCGAGCAGGTGAGGATCGATGGCCGTCGCGGCGCCGCCACCGGCAGCCATCTGAGCTGCCTGCATCCCCTGGGCCTGCGCCTGCAGCTTCTGGGCCTGCTCGATCAGGCCGGGAGCCTCCGATACCACGTTCTTCAGGTCCTTGAGCTTCTTGAAAGCCATGAGTCTCCTCCAGTCCTCTTGGGGTCGCCTCGTCACATGACCATACTCCCCGACTCCGAGGAAGGGACCCGATTGGGCACCGTTGGGTGGACCGGGTTGGGGGCGCGGCGCCCCGAGGGTCCTCCGACCATCAGGCGCCATCCGATCGCGCCGGGCTCGGGTTGTCAGTTCGGCAGGATCGGCGACAGTGGTTTCTGGAGGGTCAGCGACTCCGGCATTCCGGGGTCATCTGTCATCACGCTCTCGAAGTCGAGGAATCCGGCCGCCCGGTAGAAGGCACGGGTTCGTTGGTAGGGCTCGTAGTCGACAGACTCGCCGAGGGTTGCCACCCGCACCTCGGTGGCCCCGGAGCGGCGGAGGCGGTCCTCGGCGAACTCCAGGAGCCGGGCGCCGTAGCCGCGCCGGTGGTGATCGGGAGCGATCGCGATCCAGCCGATCTCGCCGACACCCGCTCGCGAGAACCAGGTGACGAATCCGACGAACTCACCGTTCGCCTCGACCACGGCGCCTCTTTGATGATGAAGGTCCACCGCCATCTGCTCGAGGCCGCGGTGGTTGAACCACTCGGGCAGCGATCGCGCCAGGGCGATGGCTGCGGAGAGATCGTCGGATGCCAGGTCGCGGAGCTGGGCTGAGTCGGCCATCGCTCGCGCACGCTACTCGATCGACCGGACGTGGGGCCCCGGCCCCAGATCGCGCCTACCGTTCGGGTATGAGGCTCACCTCACCTGCCTTCGCCTACGGGCGGCGGATCCCGCCACGCTTCACCGGGGATGGGGAGGAGAACTCCCCGCCCCTGACGATCGACGACCTCCCGGCCGGGACCATCTCGCTGGCCCTGGTGATGGAGGACCCCGACGCGCCGGGGGGCACCTGGGCGCACTGGGTGCTCTTCGACCTTCCCCCGGTCGGCGCCATCGCCGAAGGCGCGAGGAGCCTCGGCACGCCGGGGGTCAACTCGTGGCGGCGGATCGGGTACGGGGGACCCTGTCCGCCCTCGGGGATCCACCGCTATCTGTTCCGGGTCTTCGCTCTCGACGACACCCTGCGGCTCCCGGAGCGATCCACGAGAGCCGAGGTGCTGGCGGCGATGGAGGGCCATGTGCTGGGGGAAGCGGTGCTGATGGGCCGCTACGGGAGGTAGCGCACCTCAGCTGGCGGGATCAGCAGCGGAAGCTGCATCGCTCCTTCCAGATCCACTTCTCGGACGGGTCGCTCGCCGATCTCGACGTCGTCAAGATGGCGAAGCCCGACGAGTTCGTGGCAGCCTTCGATCGGGTCAAGGGATAGGCCGGCGGCTTCCGCGAGGGCGCCGGGATCGCCCGGCCGGCTGGGATCAGGCGGGCCGATACGGCAGGTAGACCGGCCGCCACATCATCTGGCCGATGTCGTTCTCGACGTCGACGATCTCTCGGGCCACCCCCTCGGCGATGGCCTGGTTGGCCACCGCTCGAGCGACCAGATGGGAGATCTCCCGCACCCGGGAGATGGGCGGGTACAGCGAACCGGTCTTGAGGGTCTCGTCCTCCACCGCCGCCGCCAGTGCCCTCGTCGCCGCGTTGAACATGCCGGGCGTGACCTTCCTGGCGTTGGAGACCACGCAGCCGAGGCCGATGCCCGGGAACACGAACACGTTGTTGGCCTGCCCGATGCGGTGGACCGCCCCTTCGTAGGTGACATCGGGGAACGGGCTTCCGGTGGCGATGATCGCCCGGCCGCCCGACCACGAGAGGATGTCGGCCGGAACCGCTTCCGCCTTGGAGGTCGGGTTCGACAGCGGCAGCACGAAGGGTTTGGCATGCGCCTCGGTCATCGCCCGAATCATCGGTTCGGTGAAGGTGGATGCCTTGCCGCACACACCGATGAGCACCGAGGGCTTGACCTGCTCGACGAGGGCGTCGTGGGCGACCTCTTTGCCCTTGAAGCCGTGCGCCCTGACGGTGTCCTTGGCCGCAGCCATCCTCTTCTTGCGGGCGTCCATCGGTGCCGAGCGTCCCTCGAAGAGCAGGCCGTGACTGTCGGTGACCATCACTCTCGCCCGGGCCGCCTCCTCGGTGAGGCCCTCGTCGACCATGGTGGCGACCAGTCGGTCGTAGATGCCGGTGCCGGCCGATCCGGCCCCGACGATGACGTAGGTCTGTTCGCTGAGGGTGCCGCCGGTGATCCGCATCCCGGCGAGGAGGCCGCCGACCACGGTGGCGGCGGTGCCTTCGATGTCGTCGTTGAAGGAGGGGACGACGTCCCGATAGGTCTCCAGGTTGTGGAACGAGGTCACATTGGCGAAGTCCTCCCATTGCAGGAGGGCATTGGGGAAGACCTCCTTGACGGCGAGCACGAACTCCTCGATGAGGGTGTCGTACGCCTCACCCCGGAGTCGCTTGCCACGCCAGCCCAGGTACAGCGGGTCGTCGAGCAGTTCCTGGTTGGTGGTGCCGACGTCCAAAGAGATGGGAACGGTCAGCGACGGATGGATGCCCGCCGCCGCGGTGTACAGCGCCAACTTCCCGATGGGGATGCCCATCCCCCCGACCCCCTGGTCGCCGATGCCGAGGATGCGTTCGTTGTCGGTGACCACGATGACCCGGGCGGCCAGGTTGCCGGCCGTCCGCAGCACCCTGGCGATCGAACCCCGGTCGTCGGGGGTGAGATAGATGCCGCGCGGTTCGCGGTGGATGCGGCTCCAATGGCGGCAAGCCTCCGCCACCACCGGGGTGTAGATGATCGGGACCGTCTCCTCGAGGTTCTCGAGGATGAAGCGGAAGAAGAGCGTCTCGTTGCGGTCGTGGAGGGCCGCCATGTAGATGGCGCGCTCGAGGTCGGTGTCCTTGGCGTGGAAGGCTTCCTCGACGCGCTGGAGTTGCTCCTCCATGGTGCTGGTGTGGGGGGGCAGCAGTCCGCGCAACTGGAGTACATCCCGCTCCCTGGGGGTGAACGCAGTCCCCTTGTTGAGCAGCGGTTCTTCGAGCAACTGGCGTCCGCGTTCTTCGACGGGGAGGTACATCTCCCCGGTTGCCCCATCGATGGCAGCCCGGAACCTCATCGTCACGCCTTTCTCGGGTCGGATGGAGCCAACGCTACGGATGGGTGTGACCGGCCGGTAGGGGCGATCGGCCCATGCTGCGGGGTCCTTCGAGAGCGGGTCAGCCCCTCTGGAGGGCGGCGAGTGCCTCGGAGAGATGCCGGTGGATGTCGTCGACCCGGTCGGCGGGCCACATGGCAGGATCGGCTCGCAGGAACGAGGTCCGGTCCCGGCGGTTGTCGAAGCGGGCGGTGGGGATCTCGAACCGCTCTCCCCAGGCCTCGACGGCCACCACGCCGGGACGGCCCGAGGTCTCCAGCAGCCACTCCAGGTCGTCCATCCCGTAGTCGCCCCGCATCACCACCTCGGGCACGCCGTGGTGGAGGATGCTGGCGTCGCCTTCGGGTCCCGGCCTGGCCCGCTCCCGGTTGCGCCTGCGACTCTGCGCCGGCGTCACCCACACGTAGAGGATGGCCGCCCTGCGGAGCAGATCCGGGGCCAGGTGGGCCAGCGAGTACCGGTACCCGAGCGGAGCGGGAAGGGGAGGCTCGGCGCCCTCGGGACCGCCCCTGGCGAACTCGATCACCACGGTGCTCCCCGGGGCCGCCATGCCGGGGTGGGCCGGCAGGTCGGAGGCGACGGCTGCCTCCAGTCGGGCTCGCAACCGGTCGGGGAGGTCCACGAACACCGGGGGGGCGCCGACCGCCGCCCTGGCGGCATCGAGGCGGTCCAGGATGGAGGGGAGGATGGGCGCTCCCGACAGTCCGGCGAAGTCCTCGTCGACCAGGTGGGTCAGGGTGCCCCAGTCGAGCGGTTCCAGCATCGGCGAGACGTCGTCCGAGAAGAAGCCGGGGCGGCGGCCCTCGGCGCGCAGTTCCTGGGAGAGGCGGTGCATCAGGTGGACGTAGGGGTAGTCGTCGAGGTGCACCTGCGGTCCGAAGCCGAGCCCGGCCAGGGTGGTGTCGTCCAGGTGGTCGAGGTAGGTGCGGATCTCCGATTTCCCGGCCGCCGGAAGGGCGAGGAGCAGCAGTACGTCGAGTGCCATGCCTCCATCCTGTCACGCCGGCGTCGGGAGCGTGTGGTCTAGGCTCGCGCCGGTGAAGCGCCGCCTTGCCGCTCATCTCTCGCTGTGGCTGGTCGGGGCCGCGCTGGTGAGGGTCGCCATCGTGCCCGCCGAGATCTGCCCTCCGGTGACGGCCGCCCAGGTGAGCCAGGCGATCATCGAGGCCGCCGATTGGATGGCGCTTGGGATCGACGGCGACGGCCGCTACGTCTACGGCTACGACCTGGAGACCGACACCGAGGCGAGCGGCTACAACTCGGCGCGGCACGCCGGGGTGACGATGTCGCTCTACCAGGTGTACGAGGCGACCGGCGAGCCGCGATACCTGGAGGCGGCCGACGCCGGGATCGGCTACATGCTCGATCGCATCGAGCAGGGCCAGGGTTGGCTGGCCTGGGGTGAGGGCGCCGACCGGCCGACCGGTGCCAACGGCCTCCTGCTCGCCGCCCTCTCGCTACGCCGGAGAGCGACCGCCGACCCCCGCTACGACGATGTGATGCGGGGCGTCGGGGCCTTCCTGGTCCACCAGCAGGAGCCGACCGGGGCGATCTCGGCGTCGCTCGACCCGGGGACGGGGGAGCCAGACGGCGGCCATGGTCCGTTCGCCACCGGCGAGGCGGCCTGGGCGCTGGTGCTGTTGGGGCAGGTGCTGCCGGGGGAGGGTTGGGCCGAAGCGGCGCTGCCCACCATCGACTACATCGCCACCGAACGGGACCGGGCGGAGGGCTACATCGCCCGCCTGCCCGATCACTGGGCGGCCTACGCGGTAGCCGAACTGCCCTCCGGGTACCTCGACGCCACCAGGCTCGGCCTTGCGGAGCGATTGGCCGGGTACTTCGGGATGCGGCTCCGGTTCGAGGCGAGCCGCTCCGGGGAGGGCATCAACCTGTGGGTGCGGTGGTATCCGGGCCCTCCGGCCGGGGTCGGCACCGCCGGGGAGGGCATCGGCGCCATCCATCGGCTGGCCCTGACCCAGCCCGCCCTGGAGGGCCTGGCGGCCAACATCGAGGAGCGACTGGTGTGCACGGCCGGAATCATGGTGGAGCGCCAGGTGTCGGTGGCCGATGCCGCCGGCCTCCCCAGTCCGGCGCTCGCCGGGGGCGCCTGGTTCTACCGGGGGCAGACCCAGATGGACGGCCAGCAGCACGTGGTATCGGCGCTGCTGGCGGCGCTGCCCATCATCGAGGCACGGGAGGCATCGAGATGAACGGGATCCTGTTGGCGCTCGCCTACCTGGCGGCGGTCAACCCGCTCCGGACCAGGCTGGCAATCCCCGAGCACGAAGGGGGCAGAGCCAGAATGGGGGTCCTGGCCGCCGGGGCACTGGTGGCGCTCGGGGGGGTGGCTGCGCTGAGCGGCGGGTCGGGACCGATCCTCGAGGCGCTGGAGGTCTCGCCGGAGACCTTCCGGTTGGCGGCCGGGATCGTCGTGTCGGTGGCGGCGATGGTCACGCTCGCCCGTTCCCGGCCCGCCGAGGAGCCGGAGGCCCCGGGGGCGGCGGCCGCTCTGTGGCCGGTCGCCTACCCGCGCCTCCTGAGTGTCGAGGTGGTGGCCCTGGCGCTCACCACGGGCACCAAGGAGGGGGTGGCCGCCACCCTGGTGGCGGCGGTGATCGCCCTCGGGGCGGCGGTGGCCGTGGGCACCATCCGCCGCACCGGGTTTGCCGACCGGGTCCTGCTCAACACCGGCCGGCTGGTCGTCCTGCTGTTGGTGATCGTGGCGGTGTTTCTGATGGTGGACGGCATCCGGGACGTGTAGGTGGCGTAGGGTGGCCGCCAGCACATCTCGAGGAGGCACCGTCATGACCGCCAGAGCGCGCATTGCCGGCATCGGGAGCTACCTGCCTCCGACGGTGGTCACCAACGACGACCTGGCCGCCCGGATCGACACCTCCGACGAGTGGATCACCCAGCGCACCGGGATCAAGCAGCGGCGTTGGGTCGCCCCCGGCATCACGACGTCGGACCTCGCCCTCGAGGCGGCCCGGGGAGCCCTCGACGATGCCGGGGTGGGGCCGGAGGATCTCGACATGGTCTTCCTGGCCACCCTCAGCCCCGACCACGAGTTCCCGGGCACCGCCTGCTTCCTCCAGGCCAAGCTCGACGTGCCGGCCGGCATCCCGGCCATCGACGTCCGGCAGCAGTGCACCGGGTTCGTCTACGCGATGTCGATGGCCGATCAGTACATCCGCACCGGGTTCGCCTCACGGGTGCTGGTGGTGGGTGCCGAAGTGCACTCCAAGGGCCTCGAGATGAGCGACGAGGGTCGGGACGTGACCGTCCTGTTCGGAGACGGCGCCGGGGCGGTGGTGGTCGAGGCGACCCGGGTGGCCAACCCCGCCACCGACGGCCACATCTACTCGACCCACCTGCACGCCGACGGCCGCCACGCCGAGGACCTGTGGCTTCCGGCTCCCGGCATGGCCTACGACATCTTCATGTCGCACTATCAGGTCGATCGCGGCGATGTCTACCCCAAGATGAACGGCAGGGCGGTGTACGTCAACGCCGTCAGACGGATGGGTGAGGCGGTAGAGGAGGTCCTGGCGGCCAACGATGTCACCATCGACGATGTCGACCTCGTTGTGTTCCACCAGGCCAACCTGCGCATCAACGAGGCCGTCGCCGAGCGGCTGGGGATTCCCGCCGACAAGGTGTTCAACACGATCGATCGCTATGCCAACACCACCGCGGCGACGATTCCCATCGGCCTGCACGAAGCCGTCAAGGCGGGCAGACTGGAGGCCGGGATGCTGGTGGCGGTGGCCGCCTTCGGGAGCGGTTTCACCTGGGGGTCGCTGCTGCTGCGCTGGTAGCGGTTACGGCTTGGGCTTCTTGCACTTCTTGGTGCTGTATTCGATCACCCGGAAAGGACCGTCGTAGTGCACGACCCATTCCTCGGTGGTGACCTCGGCGTCGGGGTAGGTGATGTGGCGGAACACCCGGATCGACCAACCGCCGCCGCCGGCTTCCTTGACCCTGCCGGTTGCCCTGCTGCCGTACTCGCAGGGATCGAGTTCGTTGTTGACCTCGTAGATGGTGATGGGGCCGGTGTAGTTGAAGCGGTCCGACTTCTCGGCCTCGACTTCGATGCCGCCGTTGTCGCCGAACATCTTGACGGTCACCGAGGTGTCGGTGAAGGAGGTCTTGATGAGGACGGCGCTCTCGGTGTTGTTACGGAACTTGAGGTCCGGCTCCGGGTACCCCATCGTGGCCTCGATCCCCTCGGGATAGCGGGTGAACCAGATCGTGTGGGGGAAGTGGTAGACGTCCTCGAGGCCGGCGTAGAAGATGGCGTTGTACATGGTGGTGCTGAACTGACTGGTGCCGCCGCCGATGTTGATGGCGCTGTCGCAGCACTGGATGTACCCGTTGATGATCGCCCCGGCAGATACATAGCCCTTGGCGGCGGTGCGCTCCCCGACGTGGTCGTTGAGTGAAAAGGTCTCGCCCGGCATCACCAGGGCCCCGTCTGTGGCGGCGGCGATCAGGTGGATGTTGGTGACCCGGTTCTCGCAGCAACTGTGGTAGGTGGTGAACTCCGAGATCTTCTCGCGGATCCCGAGCGCTTCGGCATCGGCAGTGGAGAACTCAGCCTCGCCGGTGGCCACGAAGGCGAGCGGGCCGGTCCTGGTCACCGATGCCAGGGCCGCCTCGACCTCGGCTGCCAGGGGTTCGAGATCGGGGGTCTGGGGCGGGATGCTGGGCACCAGGGTGACGGTGTCGTCCTCGTTGATGAGGATCTGGGCATCGACCGCCTGGGTGGCGTGGGTCACCGCCAGTGGCTCCACGTAGTCGCTGAGGGGGCCGTTGGCCCAGGCGAGGTCAAAGGTGGGGACATCGGTGGTGTCGTCCCTCGAGATGGTCAGCGACCTCGCCAGCACGGCGACGGGGATCTCGATCCGCTGGCTCAACTCCTGGTTCAGCAGTGTCACCGGGTCCGCCAGCCTGGAGTTGGCCTCGGCGACCACCGCATCGATGTCGGCGGCGGTCAGCACCGGGGTGAGGCTGGTGGTGGGGAGTTCCACGGCGGGCCGGGCCGGGTCGAGGATCGCTTCGCCGAGGATTCCGGCGGCGGCGGCGTGGTCGATGCCGGTCCCCGCTCGCGGATACTCGTAGGTCACCTCGCCGTCGACCATCTCCACGTTGCCCTCATGGGGAGGATCGGCGATGCCCTCGAGTTCCCACTCGGCGGTGGCGGCGGCGACGGCAGCCGGGTCGTAGGTGGCGGACACGTCCAGCACCCGGCCGCCCCCACCGAAGTGGCCGAACCACCAGCCGATCTGGCTGAACAAGTTGCCGTTCCTCCCCTCGGTGAAGGCCTCCTCGAGGACTGCCTCCATGTCGAGGTCGTAGCCGACATCGGCGGGCACCAGACTGAAGGTGTGACCGGCGGCCGTCACCTCGATCGGGGTGGAAGCCAGCGTCGCCTCCAGGTCGGCCAAGCGTGCCGCGGCATCCTCCCGACCGAGGCCGCCGAGTTCGACGCCCTGCACCGAGACGCTGCCGAGGATCTCGCCGGTGTGAGTGGCGCGGTCGATGCCGAACCAAATCCCGGCGATCAGGACGAGGCCGACCGGGACGAGGGCGGAGATGATGGCAATGCGGGTCTTGTTCATGGGAAGAAGGGCGAGATCGCCCAATGGCGGATCATAGCCGGGACGGGCGATATCGCCGGCCACCGGTCCTCGGGAAGACACAACTCGATGGCGGGCATATCATTCGTGGACAATGAGTAACTCCGGCGCGCCCGCGCCCAGGGAGGGTGGACCCGTTTCCAGGCGGTCCCGGGCAGCCTTGCTGGTTGCCCTCTCGATCGTCTTGAGCGTCGTTGCGGTGCCCGCCGGCGCCGACGTGGATCAGGGCGACATTCGGGCGGCCGAGGCCATGGCGGGGGAGGCGGGTGCCCGCTTGCGAGCGGCCGAAGCCGACCTGGCCGCTGGCCGGCGACGCCTCGATCGTCTCGAGGAGAGCCTTGCCTCGGTTGCCGCCGGCCTCGAACGCCAGGACGACGAGATCGTCGCCGGCCGGGCCGAGGCCCGCGATCGCATCGCCAGGATGTACATGTCCGCCGGTGGGGCGGAGACCTCTGGCGTGCTGGGCGCCGGCAACATCACCGACCTCCCCGCTCACGTCGCCTACCTCGGAGCACTGGCCGATCAGGATCGGGAGTTCGTCAACGGACTGGCGGTCACCCGGGCGGATCTCGAGCGGCTGCAGGGCACCATCGAAGCGACGATGGCCGAGCAGGTGGAGGTCGTCGCAGGACTCGAGGGTCTGGTGGCGCAGCGCCGCAGCGAGTTGGAGGCGGCCCAGGCCCAGGTGTCGGCGGTGGCGGCCGAGTGGCAGCGCCAGGAGGACGAACGGCGCGCCAGGGAGCAGGCCGAACTGCTGCGCCAGCAGGCAGAGGCGCAAGCGCAAGCGCAGGCGCAAGCGGAGGCAGAGGCGCAGGCGCGTGCGGAGGAAGAGGCCCGC
>JAHJML010000075.1 GCA_018821365.1 Actinomycetota bacterium
CACCTTCTGCGAGGAGTGTGGCGCCGTACTCGAGTCCCCGGCTCTGGCGGTGGTCTCCGCTGCTGAGGGAACAGCAGCCACCGTCGACTGTCAGAGATGCGGGCACGCCAACCCGGCTGCGTATGGGTTCTGCGAGGAATGTGGCGTGGCGCTCGCCGCCACCCCCGGGGCCGCAGCAGCTCCGCTTGCGGCCGCGATCCCCGCCGCTGCAACCACGGCCGCTGTCAAGAAGGGTGGCTCGTGGCGCCGCTACGCGGCCGCCGCCGTGGTCGTGACCGCCGTCGGTGGCGGGATCACTGCCGCACTCCTCTCCAACGGCGGCGGGGGATCCCGCGACACCATCCCATCGGGGGCCGCCGACACCACCTACGCCTCCGGGACCACCGCCGCCCCCGCAACCACTCGAGCCCCCGTGAGCACCTCCGCCTCCGGGGCCACCTCGAGTACGGCCACCGCTGCCGCCCCCGAGACCACCACCTCCACCGAGACGACCTCGGCCACCGCCACCACGGCCTCACCGGCCACCGTGGCATCCGTGACGACGGTGGCGGAGTTCACCGCGGCCGAGGCAGACCTGTTCCAACAGGCGATGCAGGAATCCTCCGACGAGGAACTGTCACGTCCCCCCGATCCGCCCACCGTCTTCGGCCTGGTCGGCAACGGGCTGAGGCGCGACTACGACTCCGACTTCGACGGTCTCTCCGACTTCCTCGAGGACCATCTGATCACGAGCTTCAAGCCGTACTACGTCTTTGACGAGGAGGAGACCGGCTGCCTCGACCCCTTCAACGAGATGGAGGTGCTGTTCCAGGTGAGCCCGGAGACGACGCCCACCACCTACCTCGACACCAGCACCAGGGTGGCCATCACGGTGGTGGCCACCTACACGGCCGACTGCGGGATGTTCGGGCTCAGCGCACTGGGCTTCCCCGAGTTTCTGACCCATGCCCACAACGGCGACAACGAGCGGATCGTCCTTCACGTCAGCCGCCCCCACTCCGGCAGCGACAGCTGGTCGATCGACTACATCGACGTCAACCGCCACTTCGATCCGGTGACTCAGATTCGCTACGGCAGCGGACCCGAGTTCCCGACACTGCGCAACAGCGACGACTGGTCCACCGCCGTGCAGACCATCGGTGGCAACAATCGGTTCCTCTACCTCCACGACTGGGTCGACTACGAATGCTGCCACCCGGTTCTGTACGTGTCGGAATCGAAACACGCCGCCTTCCCCACCGTGATGGCCTGTGAGTTCTACAGCACCAAGATCCCCGAGAAACTGGTCGACAAGGTCAACCCGATCAGCTGGTTCGAAGACCTGGTCAACGGGGGCATCGGGCTGTTCACCGACAAGCGCATCAACATCTACGTCGACGACTGGGTCACCCGGTACGCCTCGCAACTGACCCAACTGGGGATCATCCTGTTGGAGGACTGCGGGGGCGGCGCCGAGGTGTTCCCCGATGTGCCCCCCTCCCACAATGTCGGTGAGGTCAACGCCTCCGGACTCGACCGTCAGGCGTTCGACCGCATGTCCGACAGCGAGAGTTCGGCGATCCGCAACCTGTTCGGCAACACCAGCCGGCGGGTCGAGACCACCTGGACCTCCACCGACTTCTGCGGCGGCAACGTCCGCAGCTACTCGGGGTGCGGCGGGTCGATGTCGGGCAAGTGGATGCACACCCAGGCGGTCAGGCTCGATGCCGAGCCCGGCGTCACCCCGACGACCGAGGAGGCGGAAGAGGTCGTCGGCTGGATCGACGACGTCTGGTTCGAACACAACCAGTACGTCGACGGCCGCAACGGCATGTGGGTTCATGTGCCGTTGGGGGTCACCAACCACTTCGACGACCTCAACATCCGGATCGCTGCCTTCGTGTACGACCTCGCCGGCAACATGGTGAAGACGACCGGCGACACCGCGTACCACACGTCGGATGGCATCCTCACCTCGCAGCACATCCAGGCAACCACTGCGCAGTTCGAATCCTCGGGGTGGGACCAGAAGCTGTTCCTGCCCTACGACCAGTTCTACCCCGGCCAGCAGGATTACAAGGTCTGGGTCGAGCTCACCTGGGAAGAGACCGGCGACACTCTCGCCTCGGAGTGGTCGGGGGGCACCTTCGAGGTCAGCCGCCAGGGGATGCTCGATGGGGTCTGGTACTCAGACATCAACGGCGGATGGATCTACGACATGTGGCAGAACCCCGAGGACCCCACCGGCAACTCCTACTACTTCGCCCCGCGGGGCGTCGGCGAGCAGGGGATCATCTACCTCGACGGGTACGACATCTCGGCCGAGTGGAGCGTCACCAACGGTTCCTACTACGGCAGCGGCGACGCCCGGATCGCCTCGACCAGCAATCAGTTGCCGAGCCGGATCGAATGGGACCACGGTGGGGTGATGTGGCGGCCTTGACCGGCGTCGACAGGTAGCGACGGGAGGCTCCCATGCGAATCTGCCCCAACTGTGCCAAGGAGATCTCCGACACGGCCAAGGTGTGCGGCTTCTGTGGCACCCGCCTGGTGATTCCGGATTCGGTCGACGCCCCGGAGCCCGAGCCCGAGCTGGAACCGGAGCCTGAACCGGAACCGGAACCGGAACCCGAGCCGGAACCCGAGCCTGAACCGGAACCGGAACCCGAACCGGAACCCGAACCGGAACCCGAACCGGAAGCACACAGGGGTGAAAGAGTGTTTCAAGCTGCGTTTTATGCAAATAATAGCCGCTTGTGGTGAGTTCCACTTCAAAGCCTTCTTTGTGGGCTG
>JAHJML010000076.1 GCA_018821365.1 Actinomycetota bacterium
CGAGACGGTGCAGGAGGCGCAAGACTTCGTCATCTGGATGTACCGGGTGGCCGAACAGGTCTACCTGCCGGGGATGGTGGCGATGGACGCCTTCATCCTCTCCCACACCTCCGAGCCGCTGATCGTCCACGACCAGGCCGCCGTCGACGCCTTCCTGCCCCGCTTCGAGCCGCTCACCACCCTCGACCCCGCCGAGCCGCGGGCCTACGGGGGCCTGGTCAACCGGGACCACTACTTCGAACTCCGCTACAAGGTGTTCGAGTCGATGGAACGGGCCGCCGGACTGCTGGTCGAGGCCGGCAAGGAGTTCGGCGACACCCTCGGCTTCGAGTACGGCCCCGTCGACGCCTTCATGATGGACGACGCCGAGATCGTCTTCGTCACGGCCGGCGCCATGAGTTCCAACGTCCGCTATGCGGTCACCCTGCTGCGGGAGCGGGGCATCAAGGCCGGCATGGTGCGGTTGGTGGCCTTTCGGCCGTTCCCCTTCGAGCCGATCCGGAGGCTGCTGGAAGGCCGCAAGGTGGCCGTGCTCGACCGCAACATGAGCAGCGGCCACTCGGGGATCTTCGCCCAGGAGATCCGCTCGGCACTCTCGCTGGGCGCCGCCCCCACCCGGGTGTTCGGGTACGTGCTCGGCATCGGCGGGCGCGACATCCGAGTGGAGACCGTGCTGGAGGTGGCCGACGACCTGATGTCACGCGAGGAACCGGAGCGCACCCTCTACGTCGGCGTCAAGGGCCTCCCGATCGGCCCGGCCCGGCCCGACTCGATCATCCGGCCGCCCCGTCCGCTGGAGGAGGTGGCGCCGTGAAGTTCGACATGCCCTTCGACGAGAAGATCCACCCCGGCAACCTGGGATGCCAGGGGTGCGGCGGGGCGCTGTCGATGCGGATGGTGCTCAAGGCACTCGACGACGACACCGTGGCGGTGATCCCGGCCTGCTGCTGGTCGATCATCGACGGCCCCTGGCCCCTCCACGCCCTGAAGGTGCCCGTCTTCCACACCGCCTTCGAGACGGCCGCCATCATGGCGACCGGCATCAAGGCGGCCAAGTTGCAGCAGGGCAAGGACACCACCGTGATCGCCTGGGCGGGCGACGGGGGCACCTTCGACATCGGACTGCAGGCGCTGTCGGGGGCCGCCGAGCGCAACGAGGACATCATCTACGTCTGCTACGACAACGAGGCGTACATGAACACCGGCGTCCAGCGCTCCTCGTCGACGCCCATCGGCACCTGGACCACCACCACCCCCGACGAGCGCCCCGAGACCCGGCCCAAGAAGAACATCATGGAGATCATGGCCGCCCATCGGATCCCCTATGCGGCCACCGCCACCCCCGCCTTCCCCGACGATCTCCTCCGCAAGGTCGAGATCGCCAAGGGCCTCAAGGGGACCCGCTTCCTCCACATCCTCTCGGTCTGCCCCCCGGGGTGGAAGATGGACTCCGGCCAGGCGATCGCCGTGATGCGGGCTGCCGTCGACAGCGGGGTGTTCCCCCTCTACGAGGTGCGCGACGGCCTCGACTTCACCATCACCAGATGGCCGGAGGACGAGGTGGAACCGGAGGCCTACTTCGGAATGCAGGGGCGCTTCCGCCCGCTGCTCAAGGATCCGGTCGCACTCGGCGAGGTGCGGGCCACCATCGACCGGCAGTGGGACACCCTGGTCGCCAAGCACCGGGCCACTCACCCCGAACCGGTTGCCTCCGCCTGACCGGCGGCGATCACCTGGCGCAGTCGGCGGATCGCCACCCGGGCGGCAGTTCGGGCATCATGGGACCGAGCACATGCCGGCCAACCTGACCCCCGAGTACAAGAACGCCGAAGCCGCCTACAAGTCGGCCACCGACCCCCGCGACCGGCTCTCCGGGCTCAAGGAGATGCTGCGGACCATCCCCAAGCACAAGGGGACCGAGCATCTCAGGGCCGACATCAAGACCCGGATCAAGGACCTCACCGACGAACTGGCCGCCTCCAAGAAGACCGGAGTCAGGGGCGGCCCTCCCACCGTCATCCGGCCCGAGGGCGCCGCCCAGGTGGTGCTGATCGGCCCTCCCAACACCGGCAAGTCGGCCCTCCATGCCAGGCTCACCGGATCCCACGCCGAGAGCGGCCCCTACCCCTTCGCCACCCAGTACCCCCTGCCTGGCATGCTCCAGGTCGAAGACGTCTCGATCCAGTTGATCGACGAGCCCTCCCTGTCCGCCGAGCACCCGATCCCATGGATCGGCAATGCGCTCCAGACCGCCGATGCGGCCGCCTTCGTGGTCGACCTCAGCCGCCCCGGGTGCGTGGAGCAGACCGTGGTGGCCCACCAGATCCTCGCCGAGCGCCGGATCGTGCTCTCCGGCCGCTGGCCGATCCAGGGATCCGCTGAGGTCGACGAGAACGCGGTGCCCGACCCGTTCACGACCGTGCTGCCCACGGTGCTGATCGCCAACAAGGCAGACCTGCTCGCCGAGATCGAGGACGAACTGCAGATCCTCGAGGAACTCGCCGAGGTGGACTACCCGACACTGGCGACCTCGGCGGAGACCGGACAGGGCCTCGATGCCGTCGGGCCCTGGCTGTTCGGGCAACTCGGCATCGTCAGGGTCTACACCAAGGTGCCCGGGATGCCACCCGACCTGGGACGGCCCTTCACGGTCAGGGCCGGCCAGACCGTCGGCGACGTGGCCGCCCTGGTGCACCGTGAGATCGCCGCCACGTTCCGCTATGCCCGCATCTGGGGCAGTTGCTCGTTCGACGGGCAGCAGGTCGGCAAGGACCATCCTGTGCGGGACGGTGACGTCGTGGAACTCCACACCTAGCGCCACCCGGAGGCTCAGGAGTTGCCGCTCACCTCGAAGTCGACCGCCCGATAGGCGGTCTTCACCCCGAAGTCGACCCCGATGACCACCAGCAGGTGGGGCCCATCCCCCGGCATCGGCGCCCGGGCCTCCAGGTGGCCGTCATGCCGGGAGGCCACCACCGGATCCCCGTCATCGATCCAAACCAGGGCCCCGGCGGCTTCGGTCTCGATCGACACCTCGACCACGCCGTCCCCCGCCGCCAACTCGATCTCCATCGGAAGCCCGGCATCCATCTGCAGCGGCGTGCCCCACAGTCCCGACAGCGCCTGGATCGCCGGTTCCGCCAGCGCTCCCAGTTCGCCTCCCCCGCAGCCTCCGGTGCCGGCCAGCAAGACCCGCCTCCCGGTGTCGGGATCGGTGATCAGGGCGACGTCGGTGCAGGCCGGCGGCGGTGCCTCCTCTTTCTCTCCCTTCTTCTTCTCCGGGGTCCGCTCCCACCATCCCGACTTGCCGCACACCTCGGCGTCGTCGCCGAAGGCCCGCCTCGCCCCCGCCCGGAAGTGGGCCGGTTCGGCGACGCAGAGCGCCGCCACCACCGCCTCGAGGTCGCCCGGTGTCATCGGAAAGCGCTGCTCGGCGGGGATGTCCCCGGCGAGCATCACCCGGCGGACCGCCTCGGCCAGGTCGAAGAGGTCGGCGTCGTTGTCCCCGTAGGCGCGACTGGCGTTGCGGGTCTCCACCGTCCGCTCGTTCAGGACCGGCCCGTCGGGTGCCGGCACCCAGGGGGGGATGTCGACGTCGTCGACCTCGATCCACTCGCTCAGGGTGAAGGCGGGTGAGACGGTCACCCCCAGGCCGCTGAACGAACTGCCGATCCTCACCGAGTCCAGGCCCTGGGCCGGGGCGAAATCGAGATTGATGAAGTCGACCCCGGCCAGCCTGACCAGCCGGTCGTAGGCCTGGTTGTCGCTGTGGACGATGGCCGGTTCGTAGACCGATCGGATCGTCCCATTGCCCATCCACGATGCTGAGATCCCGGCCTCCCCGGAGAAACGGAATCTGTCGACATACCCGAGGGCTGCCACCGTGGCCAGGAGTTTGACCGAGGACGCCGGCCAGAAGGTCAGGGAGAAGGCGCCCTCGCCGGCATCGAACATCATCATGGCCGGCTGCCCGACCCCCGGCACGATCTCGGCTGCGTAGATCTCGGCGCCTCCCGGCACGCCGAACCCGTGCTCCCGGAGGGCAACCGCCAGGGATTCGTGGTCCATCACCAGGCCGGCCCGGGTGCGCCAGGAGAACGGCTCGACGGGGATGGAGATGGCGGGCGCCGCCTGGCGGGCATCGACCGGAACGGCCGCCGTCAGGGAAGCCACCAGCAGTGCCGCCAACCATCTCTTCCGCATGGCGCCATTCTGGCGCGACCAAGAGGCTGCGCCGGTATCAACCCTCGACGACGACCGTCGCCGTCATCGAAGGATGGATCCCGCAGGCGTAGGCGAACGTGCCCGGTTGGTCGAACGTGAAGGAGAACTGCTCCCCCGGTCGCAACGTGCCCGAATCCCACGACCCGTCGCCTGCGGTCGTCGTGTGGTTGGCCGACGCCTCGTCGTTCCTCCAGGTGACCGTGGTCCCGGCTGCCACCGTGAGGTCGGCGGGGTTGAAGGAGAAGTCGGAGATGCTGATCACGACCTCCGAAACCCCGGTGGTCGGCGGGGCTTCGGTGGTTGCTGGGGCTTCGGTGGTTGCCGGGGCGGCCGTCGTCGGGGCCGCCGTCGTCGTGGCGGCCGTCGAATCGCCGCACGCCGCCGTCGCGAGGGCGAGGGCCAATACCGTCGTGGCGAGTCTCTTCACAGGGTCCCTCCTGGAGCGAATGCGGGAGCCTATCGCAGCGGGCCGGATAGTGGGCAAGCACCTCGCCCGGGGGTACCGTGGGGGGTTCCCGAAGGGGTATCCGATGATCCTTGGACAAGCCGCCACCGAACACCTCGACGTGTTCCTCATCGTCGTCACCGTGGCGGGCGGGCTCGCCATCTTCCTGTTGGGCCTCGACCGCCTCACCGAGTCGCTGCGGATCGTCGCCGGCGACCGGATGCGGGGCATGCTCCGCAGGCTGACCGGCAACCGGTTCAAGGGAATGCTCACCGGCACCGCGGTGACCGCCGTCATCCAGTCATCGTCGGTCACCACGGTGCTGCTGGTCGGCTTCATCGCGGGCGGCGTGATGACCTTCGAGCAGTCGCTCGGCGTGATCATGGGCGCCCACATCGGCACCACCATCACCACTCAGATCATTGCCTTCAACGTCGGCCGCTACGCCCTGCTGCTGGTGGCGATCGGATTCGTCATCTCGTTCGTCTCCACACGCGACCACCGCGCCGCCCAGGGGACGATGATCATGGCGTTCGGGTTGGTGTTCTTCGGCATGAGCCTGATGGGCGATGCGATGCGGCCACTGCGCGACCAGACCGGCTTCATCGAACTGATGGCCCACATGGAGGCCCCCATCCTGGGGGTCCTGGCGGGAGCCGCCTTCACTGCCATGGTGCAGGCATCGGCGGCCACCACCGGGATCGTCATCGTCCTCGCAGGCGAGGGCATCATCAGTCTCCAGGCCGGCCTCGCCCTGGTGATCGGGGCCAACATCGGCACCGCCGCCACCGCCATGCTCGCCTCGATCGGAAAGCCGAGGGAGGCGCAGCGGGCGGCGGTGGCCCACACCCTCATCAACGTGGCGGGGGCGGTCATCTGGGTCTTCCTGATCGGGCGCCTCGCCGACATCGTCACCGCCATCGGCGGCTCCCCCGAACGTCAGATCGCCAACGCCCACACCATCTTCAACGTCGCCAACACCGCCCTGTTCATCGGGTTCACCACCCAGATCGCCCGCCTCGTGGAGTGGCTGGTCCCCGATGTCCCCGGCGACAACGGGGTCAGGGTCAAGTACCTCGACGAGTCGCTGCTGCGCACCCCGACTCTGGCGCTCGACCGCACCCGCCTCGAGTTGCTGCGGATGGCCAACCGAACCCGGGGCATCCTGGAGGCGTCGCTCCCCGCCCTGCTCGACGGCGACCGGCAGAGCCTGACCGAGGTGGAGGCCATGGACGAGGACATCGACCTCCTCCACGGGGCGATCACCGCCTACCTGGGCCGCATCAGCGGGAAGCGGCTCACCGAAGCCGCCTCGGCCGAGATGCTGGGCCTGCTCGATGCCGCCAACGAACTCGAGTCGATCGGCGACATCATCGAGACCAACCTGGTCGGCCTGGGGATGGCCCGCATCGAGCAGGACATCCGGGTGAGCCCGGGCACTCGCCGCATGCTCGAGGAGTTCCACGCCGCCGTGCTCGAGTCGGTGGACATGGCGATGATGGCCGTGACGCAGAAGAACGCCGAAGCGGCCCACCGCGTCGCCGCCATGAAGTCGACCATCAACAGCCTGGAGCGGGCCGCCCTCACCCACGAGGCCGAGCGACTGGTCGCCGATGCCCCGATGCGGATCGCCACCTACCGCTTCGAGACCGACATCGTCTCCAACCTCAAGCGGGTCTTCTACCACGCCAAGCGGATCGCCAGGGTGGCGGTGCCGGCCGCCGACCGGCCGGACATCTGATCGGCGGGGAACCACCCCGAAGCCCCGGGACCGCTAATCGAGTGGCTTGTGGAGTTCGGTCCACATCTGCGTCACCCGGAAGCCGACGCTCTGGTACAGATCGAATGCCCCATTGGGGTTGCCGGTGTGGACCCCGAGGGCGGCCTCCTCCATGCCGCGCTCCTTGACGGCGTGGAGGCTCTGCACCAGCAGCGCTCGTGCCAGACCCCGGCGCCGATAGGGGCGCCGCACCGAGATGTTCTCGGTCCATCCCCGCTTGCGGCCGAACTGGGCGTTCTCGTCCTCGTTGATGTACGAACGCACCCCCCCGGCGACCTGGTCCCCGTCCCAGGCGATCCTCCACAGCGTGGGGTCCCGCCACGGCGAGGCCAAGAACTGCTCGAAGTCGTTCTCGGTGGGATCCGATGCGCCGACGTGATCCCGGAACGCCTCGGCTTCGGCATCCCAGACCTTCCGCATCTCGTCCTCGGCGGGGGTCCTGACGATGAAGCCGGCCGGCATCGGCGCCTCCGGGATGTCCTCCAGGTCGGGCCGCACCAGGGTGGCGTGGAACTCGACCGGCCGATAGCCCGCCTGCTCGTACAACGCCGCGGCGGCCGCCTCGGTGTCGGCGTGATCGACCCGCAGGGTTCGCTCCCGGCCGGGGTCGTGCCCGGCGGCCACCCGTCGCAGCAGCGCCTCGTTGTGGGCCAGCATCGCGGTGCCGATGCCCTTCCCGCGGCCGTCGGGGTGCACGAAACAGAAGGGGGAGTACCGGATCGGCCCCTGGTTCTCCTCCCACCAGAGGACCCGGCCGTAGGCGACCGGGCGGCCATCGATCTCGGCGATCACGACGTCGGTCGACGGGTCGGAGTTGTCCAGATGCTCGTATTGGAGCCGCATGTCTTCGAGGGTGACGAAGCGCTCGATCCCATCGGCGGCGCACGCCGCATTGAGCAGTTCCACCATGACCGGGTAGTCCTCAGACCCCCGGAAACCGCGGAACGACAAGCCGGAGACGGCGGGCGCATCGGCGAGGAACCTCCAGGAAGCCATGATCGGA
Organism: Actinomycetota bacterium; assembly: GCA_018821365.1. Classification (GTDB taxonomy): domain Bacteria; phylum Actinomycetota; class Acidimicrobiia; order Spongiisociales; family UBA11373; genus JAHJML01. Next base: position 7,453 of record JAHJML010000076.1, read on the forward strand.
ATCTACCGGGCGAGTGACTCTGGGCGGCGGCAAACCCTCAACGGCCGACCGTCCACTGCCGATGCAACCCCTGTCCCCCAGCAGGGAATCACCGTGGCCCAGGAAACCACCCGTCCCGAGACCGGCGGCCTCGGGAGAGGCTCCACCGATGGACCCGCCTCGGCGGAGGCGCTCATCGACGCGCTCGGGATGGCGCACTCCACCTTCACCCTGTATGAGCACCCCGCATCGGTAGAAGCGTTTGGTCGAGCGGTCGACACCCTGGGAAGGGCTCCGTTCTACCCGTGGCGGGCGGAGGTCGGGGTCGATGGCTTCGCGGTCGACGGCGAGTTGGTGGCGGTACGGAGGGAGGGATCGCTACGACTCTCGCGCGGTCTGTTCTCGATGGGGATCGCAGCCGTCGACCTGGTGTCACCGCCCTCGGGTGACGATCTGCTCGCTCTGCTGCAGTTGCTGGGAGGCGCCCAACTGCCCGAGGAAGCCCGGGAGGCACTGGAAGCGGCCGGTGTCCGGGCGATTCGACTGCTGGACCGGGCCATGCTGCTCGGATCCGACGCCGAGGCAACGGAGGACGACGATCGGCCGCCCACCACCGACTCGCTCGCGGACACCAGTCCGGCCGACTTCATCCTCGGGATGATGGAGGAGGGCGATCACGCTCCCCGGACGGTCGCCAACCGGTTCGTGGGCGAGTACGAGAGGGCCCATCTCCTCCTCGATCTGGACGATACCTGGGGAGCCGAAGAGATCGTCCATGCCTTCGTCGACGGGTTCTGGTACCTGCCCGAGGCACACCGCGCCGAGATCTTCTCCTTGATGCTGGAACGCGGCAGCCGTCCCGAGAACGTCGCCTTCCTCGACCAATTCGGGGGCACCGAACTCGCCCAGATGAACCGGATGTTCGGCTCTAGCGGGCACCCGCTTCTCTCGGAATACCTGCGGGTCGCCGCCCACGAAGGGGGGCGCCACGGAGATCTCGGCGACCTGGTGGTTGGGAATCACTCCCAGTCGCTGACCAGCCGGATCGTCGACCAGGTGGCCTCGGTGTTGCGGGCTCGCTCCGCCGGGGGCGCCACCCGATCCGAGACCGCCATCGAACGCCTGGCCACCGCCCAGCCGTCCGAGGCAGAGACCAGGCGATCGGTCGGCAACGTCCTGCGGGGCCTGCTGGCGCTGGCCGATGAGGCCGGCACCATCGAGCCGACCTCACGGGTGTGGGCGGAGCGGGTCGCCGCCGCTCTGGCGACCGGTGACCTCCAGGCCGCCGACGACTGGATCAACGCCGCCGCCGGCCTCCACCTCGACGACCGATCCAAAGCGGCACTGGTGACATCGCTGGCGGTGGCGGCTACCGGTCCGGCGACCGATGCGATTGCCCGGCTGCTGACCGACCCAACCTCCCAGGGTCCCGGTAGCAGCGTCCGCAGGGCCGCTCCGCTCTTCGCGGCGGAGGGACTGATCGCCGAGTTGGGTGGGGAGGGCAAGGCGGGCCGTCGCAAGAGCCTCCTCACCGCGCTCCAGATCGTCGCCAGGCAGCGGCCCCAGGGCCTGCTCCCCCACCTGGCCGACCCGCGATGGTTCGTCGTCCGCAACGTCGCCATCGCCCTCGGCACCTCTCGTCGCGCCGACATGGCCGTCCACCTCGAACCGGTGGCCTCCCACCCCGACTATCGGGTGCGCATCGAGGCGCTGCGGGCCCTCCATCTGCTGAAGGGTGAGGGGTCCGCCGACCTCCTGCTGGGCCGCCTCGGCGACACCCATGAGGCGGTCGCCGACGAGGCGGGCCGGCTCCTCGGCGGATTGCAGGCACCGGGCATCGACCGTCGCCTCGTCGAGCAGACGGCATCGGCGGATCCGGACCGCGCCGTCGCCGCCATCCGCGCCCTCGGGTGGCGGACCACCGGCGAGGCCCGTGCCACGTTGAGCCGAGTGGCACGGAAGCGGCTGGCCTGGGGGACCGCCCGGCGCCTCAGGACGGCAGCGCGGCGGGCGATGGAGGGAGCCCGATGATCGACCAGCAGATCAGAGCATTCGCCAGGTCGCTGCGCCGGGCGAGCGGGTATGTCCGGCTCTACGGATTCCAGCATCCACTGTGCACCGACGCCGTCGACGAGGCCGCCCGGGCCGCCACCGAACTGATCGGAGATCGCCCCGGCCTGCTGATCGGCATCGTCGACGACACCCTGTTCATCGACGGCGAGCCGAGCGGCCTGATCTCCCTGCAGTTCAACGGCTTCCTCCGGGAGGTGCTGGCGGCGGGGATCGAGACCCTGATCATGACCCCGCCGGTCGATCCCGATGAACTCGGCCAGATCGCCCGGCTGATCGCCGGCGACATCGACGCAGCCCCGATCGGCCGCAGCCTTCGAGTCAATGCCGTCGACCTGGTCCGAGGGCCCCACGACGGGTCGCCGGCGGCCCGGCTGCGCCGGTCCTACTCCCATTCCCTCGATGCCCTGCGCAGCTTCGGGAGTTCGGTCGAGAGCGGCAGCGCCGCCTCCCTCGACGAGACGGCGTCGGTGGTCAAGAACCTCCTGGAACAGAGTCTTGCCAACCCGGCCGCCGCGCTGCTTTTGACCACGGTCAAGAGCCACCACGAGTACACCTTCTACCACTCCGTCAACACCAGCATCCTCTCGCTGGGCCTGGCCGGCCTCGTCGGGATCTCGGAACGGGACCAGGTGGTGCTCGGGATCGGGGCGATGCTCCACGACATCGGCAAGATCGGAGTGTCCCGGGCCGTCCTGCAGCATCCCGGCCGACTCGACGCAGCCCAGTGGGAAGAGGTCCGCCGGCATCCCCAGTTGGGCGCCGAGGCCATCCTGGCGGCCGCCGCCCCCGGCGAGGAACTGGCCGCCGTGGTGGCCTTCGAGCATCACGCCCGCTTCGACGGGTCGGGATACCCCCGCCTCGTGTACCACGACGGAACCCATCACCACCACGGGCCCGGCCACCCCCTCCACTTCTACAGCAGGCTGGTGGCAGTCGCCGACACCTACGATGCCATCACCACCCGCCGCTCCTACCGGCGCGCCGAACCACCCAGCCGGGCCCTCCAGGTGCTGGTGTCGGAAGCAGGCACCTCCTACGACCCCGACTTCGTGCTGGCATTCGCCTCGATGATGGGCATCTACCCGCCCGGGTCGTTCCTGCGTCTGGCCTCAGGGGAGATCGTGATGGTGACCCGCCCCTCGGACGACCCGACGGTGCTGCCGACCGCCGTCGTGGTGCGAGACCGGGCCGGCTCCGAGGTCGCCGCCCCCGAACCGGTGCCGTACGCCGACGACGACATCGTCGAGCAGGTGGCCGCTTCCGCCCTGGGGATTCAACCGGCACAGGTGCTGGAGCGCCTCCCCGTCGACGGCTGATCCCCGCGCCTCCGGCCTTCTCACGGATCCCGGGATTCGACCTAGCATCCGCAGGTGAACGACGACACCAGAGGGACCCCACCGGCCAAGGGCGGCTCACCGAACGACCCGGGCGCCCCGGCAGGCGAGCCCACCCCCGCCGATCCGTTTGCAGGGGATTCCCGCCGGGGTGATGCCGCCTCCGCCGACGCAGGCGGCGGTGCATCCGGGGTTCGGCCCCTCCGGTCGTGGGCTACCGCCCTGCTCTCGTCGCTCGTCTCAGGAGCGGGCCAGTGGGCGGCGGGGCGGCGGGGGCGGGCCCTCTCGTTCTTCGTCCCGGTGGCGAGCATTCTGGCCGCCGGCCTCCTCTTTGCGCTCGCCCAGGGGAGGACCGAACTGGCCGTCAAGTCGGTGCAGCTTCCCTGGCTGTGGACGCTGTTCGCCGTCAACATGGGGCTGCTGGCGATCCGTGCCTATGCCACCATCGATGCCTGGCGACTGGGCCGCACCCCGGCCTCCCGGACATGGATCGGGCCGGTCGGCCTGGCGGTGGCCCTGCTGATCACCGCCTTTCCACACCTGTGGGTCGCCTCCCGCAACCTGACGTGGATCGACACCCTCCAAACCGTCTTCAACCCCCCCGCCACCACCGCCACCACCGACCCCGACGTGTATGCGGGGCCGGAGCTCAGCACCACCACCGTCCCGGCCGCCACGACGACCACCGAGACGCTCCCGATCGGAGTGCCCACGTTCACCCTCCCGCCGACGAGCCTTCCCGACACCGAGTTCCTCCCCCTCGACGGCCTGACCGAAGGCAGGTATCTGAGTGTGCTGTTGGCCGGCGGCGACGCCGGACCGGAGCGAGGCGGGCTGCGAACCGACACGATGATCGTCGCCACCTTCGATCTCGAATCGAACCGGGCCTACTTGTTCGGCCTCTCCCGAGAACTGGTCCACATCCCGCTGCCCGCCGGCTTCCAGAAGGCGTTCTACGACCTCGAGGACACACTGTGGGAGATCGAGTTCCGGGAATGGATGTGGGATCAGGACAAGCGATGCCGGAAAGCGGGTCAATGGAGAGAGGACCCGCCCGAGTTCTGCCCGGAACTGCCGGTCCAACCCGAGCATTGCGACTGCTTCCCCGATCGGCTCAACGCGATCTATACCTACACCCGCAACTGGACTCGCACCTGGCCGGACCTTCCCGACCCGGGCATGGAGGCGCTCCGACAGACGATGCAGACGCTGATGGGCATCCCGATCGACTACTACGTGTTGGTCGACATGGCCGGTTTCGTCGCCCTGGTCGACGCTCTCGGAGGCGTCGACATCTACGTCTACGAATCGGTCCACCAGGGCTTCTCCCCGGCCGTCGAGGGGGGGCCGATCGTCAGGGTCGACGTCGACCCCGGCTATCAGCACCTCGACGGGAATCAAGCGCTCGCCTATGTGCGGTCCAGGGATGTCGTGGGCGATGCCGGGCGCGTCAAGCGGCAACGCTGCATGGTGCGGTCGGTGGCGGCGGCGGCCGATCCGGTCGAGATCATCTGGAACTTCCCCACCATCGCCGCCGCCATCTCGGAGAACACCACCACCAACATCCCGCTCGAATTCGTCCCGGAACTGGTCCGGGCCGCCGCCGCACTGACCCTCGACGACATCGTGACGGTGTCGCTGACCGGGTCCGGCTACACCAAGGAGCACGACTGGCGGAACATCCCTATGCCCGATGTGGCCGACATCAGATGGAGGATCACATCGGTGCTGGAGGGCACCTCGCTGGGATCCTCCGAGGGTGAAGACAACGAGTGCGGCGACCCAGACGAGTAGCATCGGTCTTCGCCAAGCCGAGGGAGACCGGATGCTCGACCCGACCGCACTGACCGCCCGGATCGGGGAGGAGATCGGAACCGGTGACTGGCTCCGCATCGACCAGGACCGCGTCGATGCCTTCGCCGACGCAACGCTCGACCACCAGTGGATCCATCAGGCGGGGACGCCCGCCGAGGAAGGGCCATTCGGCGGGCCGATCGTCCACGGGTTCCTGGCCCTCTCGCTGCTGTGGCACCTGACGAGCACCGCCCCCAGCGTCGTCGAGGACGCCGCCATGGTCATCAACTACGGGCTCGACAAGGTCCGATTCATCACCCCGGTCCCGGTCGGATCGCGGCTGAGGGCGTCGGTGGTGCTCAAGGACGTCGTGCCGATCGAAGGCGGCGTCCAGATCACCAACGCGGTGACCATCGAATTGGAGGGATCGGCTCGACCCGCCGCCTACGTGGAGTCCCTCATACGGGTCTACGACTGATCCGTCGGCGGGTCAGATGCTCTCCAGCGCGACCCGGGGTGCCACGTACTGGTAGCCGAGGGCGTGGGCCACGTGCTCCTCGGTCACCATCCCGTTGCAGACGTTGAGCCCGTTGAGGAGATGGGGATCGGCGAGCAGGGCAGCCTTGGCACCCAGGTCGGCCAGCGCCACCGTAAAGGGCAGCGTGGCGTTGTTGAGCGCGTAGGTCGAGGTCCGGGGGACCCCGCCGGGCATGTTGGCGACGCAATAGTGGACAACGTCGTGGACCCGGTAGGTGGGCTCGGTGTGGGTGGTCGGCCTGCTGGTCTCGAAGCAGCCGCCCTGGTCGATGGCAACGTCGACGAGGACCGAACCGGGCCGCATCGCCTTGACCATCTCCTCGGTGACCAGTTTGGGGGCCTTGTCCCCCATCACCAGCACGGCGCCGATGACCAGATCGGCGGCCAGCACGTGCTCCTCGACGGCGCTCGACGTCGAGTAGACGGTCTCGATCGCGCTCCCGAACCGATGGGACAGGTAGTCGAGCACCGCCAGATTGCGGTCGAGCACCGTCACCTGGGCCTGGAGGCCGATGGCCATCTCGATGGCGTTCTCGCCCACCACCCCGCCGCCGAGGACCACCACCCTGGCCGAGTGGACCCCGGGGACCCCGCCCAGCAGGAGGCCGGCGCCGCCGTTGGGGGCTTCGAGGCAATGGGCCCCGGCCTGCACGGCCATGCGGCCGGCCACCTGCGACATCGGGGCCAGCAGCGGCAGACGCCCGTTGACGTCGGTGACCGTCTCATAGGCGATGCAGGTCGCCTTGCTCTCGACCAGTTCGGCGGTCTGGTCCGGATCCGGGGCCAGGTGCAGGTAGGTGAACAGCACATGGTGGGGACGGAGCCTGGCGCGCTCGACGGGTTGCGGCTCCTTGACCTTGACGATCAGGGTCGCCTCGTCGAACACCTGGTCGGCGCCGGTGGCGATCGACGCCCCCACCGCCAGATAGTCGTCGTCGGAGGCGCCGATACCGCCGCCCGCGTTGGTCTCGACGACGACATCGTGGTCGTGGGCGATCAGTTCACGGACACTGGAGGGGGTCATCCCGACCCTGCGCTCGGCGGGCTTGATCTCCTTGGGTACCCCGATGATCATCTGTCTCTCCTGCTGGCCGATGTCCCGTCAGTCTATCGATCGATAGGGGGGCGTGCCGATGGCGGACGGTCCCTGCCCGACACACTACGCCAAGGCAGGTGCGCCCACCCGGGGCGGATGTCACCAAGGCCCGGGACCATCATCGGGACCCGATTCGGCACGCGTCGCAGTGAGGCGGTACCGTGGCGGTCAGCCCACCAGGATGCCGATGACCGAGTCGACCAGCGCCAAGATCGCCTTCATCGGCTCCCATTCCGTCCGCAAGACCAACGCAGTCCATTCCTTTGCCGGGGCGGTGGGGCGCAGCGGTCGCAGCGTCGAGGTGGGCCGCGAAGTGGTGCGCTTCAACCCACTCGGCCTCAACGAAGGCGCCACCCCCGAAGCGCAACTCTGGGTGCTGATGAGCCAAATCCAGCAGGAGTTGGAGTTGCGCAACCGCACCGAGGTGCTGGTGACCGACCGGGCCGTCGTCGACAACTACGCCTACTACCTGCGGGTCACCGGCGGTGAGGATCCCTTCGACGTCGCCCCCCTGGTGCGCAGCTGGAGCGCCACCTACGACCTCCACGTCCGACTGCTCCCCGATGTGCCGATGATCTACGACGGGGTGCGCAGCACCAGCGACGCCTTCCGGGACGAGATCGAGCATATCCTCGACCAGATCCTTCCGGAGTTCGTGCCGATCGGGAGGATGATCCGCCTCCCCGCCTCGGAGGTCGCCGAGACGTTCGACTGGGCTGCCATGGTCGAGCGACTGGTCGGGCCGCCCGATCCGCACCGGGTGGCCCAGGTGCCGTCCCGCTACGCCCGCCTCAACCCCCGCCCGCACTGGAGCAGTCGCTAGCCGGGTCGTGGCCGGCCCTCGAATGGGCATGGCAAACGGGCCGAACGACCCTACGACGTCCCCGCACCGGGGGGTACCTTGCCTCATCTCGGCACCCACGGAGGCGTTTCCATGGATCCACTGCTCGTGGCCCGGTGGCAATTCGGCATCGTCACCATCTACCACTTCATCTTCGTGCCGCTCACCATCGGGTTGGCGCTGCTGGTGGCGGTCCTGGAGACCTTCTACGTCCGCACCAAGGACCCCAAGTACCTGCAGGCGACCAAGTTCTGGGGCAAGCTCTTCCTCATCAACTTCGCCATCGGGGTGGTGACGGGGATCGTGCAGGAGTTCCAGTTCGGGATGAACTGGTCGTCCTATTCGCGCTACGTCGGCGACATCTTCGGGGCACCCCTCGCCATCGAGGGCCTGGTCGCCTTCTTCCTGGAGTCGACCTTCATCGGGTTGTGGATCTTCGGATGGAAGCGCCTCTCCGCCCGCCAGCACCTGTTCTCGGCCTGGATGGTGTCGCTGGGCACGATGATCTCCGCCTTCTGGATCCTGACGGCCAACGCCTGGATGCAGCGCCCGGTCGGCTACGAGATCAACTCGGCCACCGGACGCGCCGAACTGACCTCGTTCCTCGACGTGGCCACCAACACGGTGGCGTGGGTGCACTTCATCCACACCATCTTCTTCTCGGTCCTGACCGCCGCCGTGCTGATGCTGGTGGTGAGCGCGTGGCACCTGCTCCGTGACCGCACCGACGGCGTTTACACGTTCTCGGCGGGACTCGCCTCGGTCGCCATCCTCCTGTCCTCCCTCGGCGTGGCCTTCTCGGGCCACTGGATGGGCCAGGTGATGACCCAAGTGCAGCCCATGAAGATGGCGGCGGCGGAGGCGCTGTGGGAGACCGAGCAGCCTGCCGGCTTCTCGCTGTTTGCGATCGGCGACGTCGCCAACGGACGCAACCACATCAACATCGTCATCCCGAAGGCGCTCAGCCTGCTGGCCACCAACTCGTTCGACGGAGAGGTTCTGGGCATCAACCCGTTGCAGGCCGAGTTCGAAGCCGAGCACGGGCCCGGCGACTACATCCCGCCGGTCGGCACCATCTACTGGTCGTTCCGCTTGATGATCGGGATCGGGTTCCTGCTGATGGCACTGGGCGCCTGGGGCACCTACCTGCTCTGGAAGAAGAGGGTGGGCACCGTCACCTGGTTCCACAAGATCGCCCTGTGGTCGCTGGCCCTGCCCTTCCTCGCCAACGTCTTCGGCTGGATCGTCACCGAGATCGGCCGCCAACCCTGGGTGGTCTACGGCGAGTTGCTGGTCAAGGACGGGGTGTCCCCTTCGGTCAGCGCCGGTGAGGTGCTGACGTCCTTGATCGGGTTCACCATCCTCTACGGGGTGCTGGCCGTCGTCGACTTCTACCTGATGTCCAAGTACGCCAAGGAGGGCGCCACCGGCGAGCAGACGCCGGACGAGGTCGCCCAGGCACTCGCCTACTAGGAGGACCGGAGATGGAATTCGACCTCAACACGCTGTGGTTCTTCCTCATCGCGGTGCTCTGGATCGCCTACTTCTTCCTGGAGGGCTTCGACTTCGGAGTCGGCATCCTGCTCCCCTTCCTGGGCAAGGAAGACCTGGACCGCCGGGTGATGATCAACGCCATCGGCCCGGTGTGGGACGGCAACGAGGTGTGGCTGCTGGTGGCCGGCGGTGCGACCTTCGCCGCCTTCCCGGAGTGGTACGCCACCCTGTTCAGCGGCTTCTACCTGCCGCTGTTCCTGATCCTGGCGGCGCTGATCGCCAGGGGGGTCGCCTTCGAGTACCGGGGCAAGGACAAGCGGCCCGGGTGGCGCGCCTGGTGGGATCGGGCGATCTTCTGGGGCAGCGCCATCCCCGCCCTCCTGTGGGGGGTGGCCTTCGCCAACATCGTCAGAGGAGTGCCGATCGACGCGGCGGGCGAGTACACCGGCAACCTGTTCACCCTGCTCAACCCGTATGCGCTGCTGGGCGGGATCACCACCCTGGTGCTGTTCACCCTCCACGGGGCGGTCTTCCTGATGCTCAAGACGGCGGGGCCGGTGCGGGACCGGGCGCGCACGGCCGCCGGCCGGCTCGCCCTGCCGACCGCCGGGCTCGGCCTGGCATTCCTCATCTGGACCTGGGTCGACGCCGCCTCCGGGGACCTCGACGGGACCGATTTGGCGGCGGGGATCGTGTCGATCCTCATCGCGGTGACGGCGGTGGCGGTGGTGCTGCTGCTGATGCGGGGTCGTGAGGGGTGGGCGTTCGCCGGCACCGGGGCGGTGATCCTGCTGGTCACCCTCGCTCTGTTCCTGTACCTGTACCCCGCCGTGATGCCCTCCACCACGGCGGGCGCGGCCGGTCTCGACATCTACAACGCCGCGTCGACGGCTATGACCCTCAAGGTGATGTCGGTGGTGGCGCTGATCTTCACCCCGATCGTCATCGGCTACCAGGCATGGTCGTACTGGGTGTTCCGCAAGCGGGTCACCGGAGAGCAACTCTCGACGCCCGAGTCCGTGTGACCGCACCGGGAGGCCCCCGGCAGGCGTTCGACCGGCGCCTGCTGCGGTTCGTCCGGCCGGTGCGCGCCTATCTGGCCGCCACCGCCGTGCTCGGAGTGGTGGCGGCGATCGCCACCATCGCCGGGGCACTGCTGCTGGGGGCGGTCATCGCCCGGGTGTTCCACGGCGCCGCCCTCGGCGGGGTGACCGTCGAGTTGTGGTGGCTGCTGGCGGTGGCGGTGGCGCGGGGCGTGATCGCATGGGTGACCGAGGTGATCGCCCATCGCAGCGCGGCCTCCACCAAGTCGGCGCTGCGGATGGCGCTGCTGCACCGGGTGGTGGCCAACCGGGGCACCGGCGCCGACCCGGGAGCGGTCGCCGCCGCCGCCGGCCGGGGCATCGAGGCGCTCGACCCCTACTTCGGCAGGTACCTCCCCCAGGTGGTGCTGGCCGCCATGGTGCCACTCCTGGTGATGGGGACCATTGCCGCCCTCGACCCCTGGTCGGCCGTGATCGTCGCCGTCACCCTCCCGCTGATCCCGGTCTTTGCGGCGCTGACGGGGACGGCCACCCGGTCCCGGGTGCGCCGCCGGTGGCAGGCCTTCTCCGACCTCAGCAGCGCCTTCCTGGAATCGGTGCGGTCGCTCCCCACCCTCAAGGTCTTCGGGCGCAGCAAGGAGGCCGTCGCCCGCTTCGAGCGCCTCGCCGAGGCCCACCGGGTCGAGACGATGGCGACCCTCCGGATCGCCTTCCTGTCGGCGCTCGCTCTGGAGTTGGCTGCCACCATCTCGGTGGCGGTGGTGGCGGTGGCCGTCGGCCTGCGGGTGCTGGGCGCCGGTCTGGAATTGCAGCCCGCCATCACGGTGCTGATCCTGGCGCCGGAGGCCTACCTGCCGCTGCGGCGCCTGGCGGCCGAGTTCCACTCCGCCGCCGAGGGGGTGGAGGCGGCCGGCCGGTTGCTCGACGAACTGGAGGCTCCCGGTCCCCAACCGCACTCCGGCGCCCGGGTGCCTCCCCGGCGGCCCTCGATCGCCCTGGCCGGCGTCACGGCCGGGTACCCGGGCCGGGCCGCCCCGGTGCTGGACGGGTTCTCGTTGGAGATCGGGGCCGACGACTACGTCGCCGTGGTGGGGCCTTCGGGGGCGGGGAAGACCACCCTCCTGCGCTTGATCCTGGGCTTCACGACGCCGGGGACAGGAGTGGTGGCGAGCGGCGGCATCCCCCTGGCAGACCTGGACCCGGCCCTCTGGCTGCAACGGATCGCCTGGCTCCCCCAGACGCCCCACCTGTTTGCGGGGTCGATCGCCGCCAACGTCCGCTTCGGACGACCGGGGGCATCCGACGATCTGGTCGGCCACGCTCTGCGGGAGGCCGGGGCCGGGTTCGTCGCCGACCTCGCCGACGGGACCGCCACCGTGGTGGGCGAACGGGGCGCCGGGCTCTCCGCCGGACAGCGCAGCAGGATCGCCCTGGCCAGGGCCCTGATCCGGGACGCCCCGATCTTGCTCCTCGACGAACCCACCGCCCACCTCGACTCGATCACCGAGGCCTCGATCCTCGACACCCTCGACGGGTTGCGGGGCAGATGCACCATCGTGGTCGCCACCCACCGGATGGCGGTCGCCGCCCGTGCCGATCGGATGGTGCCCCTCGGAGCGGTCCCGCCGCCCCCGGAGTCGCCGTGAGACGCCTCCTCTCACTGCTGCGGGGCAGTCGGGCCGGGGTGGCGCTGGCAGTGGCCGCCGGCGCCGGGACGGTCGCCGCCGGAGCGGGCCTGCTGGCGACCGGGGCCTACCTCATCGTCAGGGCCGACCTCCACCCCCCGATTCTCGACCTGACCCTCGCCATCGTGGGGGTGCGGTTCTTCGGCATCGCCAGGGCGGCCCTCCGCTACGGGGAGCGCCTGGCGGCCCACGACACCGCGCTGCGCCTCACCGCCCGCCTCCGCACCGGGGCCTTCGCCGAGGTGGAGCGCCTCTCCCCCGGCGGATTGGAGACGGACCGGGCGACCGATCTGCTCACCCGGGTCGCCGACGACCTCGAGGACCTGCAGCAGGCACTGGTGCGCAGCATCATCCCGGTGGGGATCACCGCCGTGGTGGCGGTGATCGCCGGGGTGGCCGCCGGATGGGTGCTCCCGGCGACCGGCGAGGTGCTGGCGCTGTCGCTGGCCGTCACCGCCGGGGCGGCCGGGATCGTCTCGATCCGATCGGGCCGGTTGGTGGCGGGCCGCCTCGGGCCGGCCCGGGAGGCGCTGGCGGCCTCGGCGGCCG
>JAHJML010000077.1 GCA_018821365.1 Actinomycetota bacterium
ATGGGCTTCGGCGACGAGATGCTGCCGCTCATCAACCCCGACGGCGGGGCCCTCGGCGGCGGTGACCTGTTCGAGGCCACCGGCGGCGCCCGCCTGGTGGATGCGGTCCGCCAGATCCGCGGCGAGGCCGGCGCTCACCAGTTGCCCCACGTCGAGACCGCCTTCGTCCACGGGTGGAGGGGCCTGCCGACGGACTCCGCCGCGGTGGCCGTGCTCGGATCGGAGAGGAGGTAGCCATGGGACGGGTAGCCGTGATCGGTGCCGGCATGACCAGGTTCGTGCGCCGCGCCGAAGAGACCCCCGGTGAGTTGACGGCCCTGGCCGTGGAGATGGCCCTCGCCGACGCCGGGTTGACCATCGACGACATCGACGCCGTCTGCCTGGGGACCGCCCCCGATGCCTTCGACGGCATCCACATGAACGGGGAGAACCTGATCGCAGGCGCCGGCGGATCGTCCAAGCCCTACCTGCGCCACTTCGTGGGCGGGGGAACCGGAGTGTTCAGCCCCATCCACGGGTGGATGCACGTGGCTTCCGGCAAGTTCAAGACGGTGCTGGTGGTGGCAGAGGAGAAGATGTCGCCGTGCGTCCCCCACCCGGCGGGCGCCTTCTTGACCATCTTCGACCACACCACCGAACAGCCGCTGGAACTGACCCTGATCCACATCTTCGCCCTCGAGATGGCGCGCTTCATGCACGCCTACGGGTACACCGAGGAGGAGATCGCCCAGGTCTCGGTGAACCACAAGCACAACGCCATCGGCCACCCCGCCGCCCAGTTGGCAGAGCAGATCACCGTGGCAGACGTCATGAACAGCACCCTGCTGTCGTGGCCGGTCAAGCGCTACGACATCAGCCCCACCAGCGACGGGGCGGTCGCCATCGTGATGTCCACCGAAGACGTCGCCAGGGCCAGGGGGATGACCCCGGTGTGGATCGAGGGGGTCGGGTTCCGGCTCGACACCGCCTACTGGACCACCCGCGATCTGGCCTTCCCCGAGTACGTGGCGATGGCGGCCCGGGATGCCTACCAGATGGCGGGCGTCACCCGGCCCGAGGCCGAGATCGACGTGTGGGAGCCCTACGACCCCTTCGACTACAAGGCGCTCCATCACATGAACGGCCTGCTGCAGGACCGCTCCGGCCGACTGGTCAAGCGCCTGCTGGCCGACGGCGCCCTCACCCGCGAGGGCAGCCACCCGATGTGCCCCAGCGGCGGGGCGCTCGGGGTCGGCAACCCGATCGCCGCCACCGGCCTGATGAAGATCGCCGAGTTGTACTTCCAGTTGAGCGGGCAGGCCGGGTCCCGCCAGATCCAGAAGGACGTCCGCCGGGGCATCGCCCAGGCGTGGGGCGACCTGATGCAGGTGGGCACGGTGGTGATCATGGGCGGGGAGGGCTCGTTCCCGGGGCGGGCGAGCGCCTGGGCCGACATGACCGCCGACGACCTGCCGGGGACAGCCATCAAGAGCATCGACGAGGTGCCCAGCATCGGCTTCGAGCCCCGGCTGACCTACCGGTGGGACGACGGGCTCGCCCTGACCACCTACCTCGATGGGTTCGCCGCCGGCAAGATCCTGGCGTCGTACTGCGCCGGCTGCGACCGGATGCTCATCCCGAGCCGTTCGTTCTGCGAGGTGTGCAACCTGCGGTCGGTGGACCGCTACTTCGACATGCCCGACACCGGGGTGGTCGAGACCTTCACCATCAGTCACGTGGACTGGGCGTCGGCCCCGCTCCCCGACGGCGAGGTGAACATGTTCGCGGTGGTCGCCATCGACGGAGCCGGGGAGCACATGGGCATCGTCCATCGCCTCGGCGAGGTAGACCCCGCCGCGGTGGAAATCGGGATGCGGGTCGAGGCCGTCTGGAAGCCGGCCGCCGAGCGGGAGGGGGCGGTCACCGACCTCCTCTACTTCCGGCCCGCCGCCGAGGGCGAGGAGGAGGGCGAGATCGTCCCGATCAAGCCCACCGAGATGACGAGGGAGACCGCCGGCAGCATGCCCGGCAAGATCCCCCTGGCCTACGCCTACACGGCCGGCCTGGGAGGCAAGCGCTTCTACACCGACCTGGCCTCCGGCAAGCTGAGCGCCACCGGGTGCCCCGAGTGCCGGCAGGCACTGGTGCCGCCGAGTGCCTTCTGCGAGTTGTGCATGCGGGCCATCGACCCCGACGACGCCACCGAGATCGACCCCGCCTCCGGGGTGGTGGTGGCGGCGACGCTGGTGTTCGAGGATCGATGCGGCCACCTGCTCGACGAGCCCACCTGGGTGGTGCAGGTGGAGTTCCCCGCAGCGTTCGGTTCGTTGTTCGGGCGGATCGAGGCCGAGCCGGGCACCGTCGTCGCCGCCGGGATGCCGGTGGCGCTGGAGACGACCGAGCAAGTGGGGCCGGAGCATGTGAGGTTCTCACTGCTCTAGCCCCGACGTGGAGACCCGGGCGGAAGGGAAGCCCGCCCGGGTCTCACGCTGTTCCCCAGGACTACCCGGGCGCCGGCAGGTGAGGCGCACCCCGCCTTGCCTCCCGCGTTCCGAGCCTGCCCGCCAGCACCGCCAATCCCAGGAAGACCGCCCCGACGATGACGAGGGCAAGCGGCACCCCCAGGCTGTCCTGGAAGTAGTGGACCACCGCCCAGGTGATGTAACCGAAGGCGCCGACGGTGCCGAGCGCCAGCAGCGGAGTCTGGCGGGTCGGGATGCTCACCGCCATCAGCCCGGCTGCCGTCAGCAGGGCCGGGGCGAGCAGCCATTCGTACTCGCCGAGGCCGGTGGCCGGTCCGATCACCATCCCCAGGCACCCGAACCCCACCGCCAGCCAGGGGGGCTCCATGAGGTTGCGCCAACCCAGAGTGGCCCAGATGGCTCCGATGGCCCACACCGCCACCGCCATCCACCAGACCGGCGGTTCGTCTGCCGAAGCCCACAGGATGCCGGCGATCACCAGCACGTGGATCGAGCCGAGCAGGGCCGTCTGTTGGAAGCCGGAGCGCCGCGCCGACCAGAGCGACACCGCCACCGCCGTGCAACCTGCCCCCACCAGGACGGCGGACGGTTCTGCGTCGAGGTCGGCCACCTCGACCCCGAACACGACCAGCGCCCAGGCGGTGGTGCCCACCGCCAGCATCCACAGCACGCCCATCAGACGCTCGAAGGCGGGTTCCTCCTGCTTGCGGAGCAGCAATCCGCCCGCAACGAGCAGGACCGTCGCTGCCAGTGGGATGCCGAGGTGGGCCCAGGTGGGCAGGTCGTCCCAGGCATGGCCGACGCCGACCCCGGCGCCGGCGAGGGCCAGCACCACCCCTACGTAGCCGAGGGCCTCGGCCAGCAGCGACACCCGCCGCTCGCCACCGGCTCCCACCGCCCCGGCCACCCGGGCTTGTTCGAAGGTGGCGATGGCATCGGCATCCTCGGGGCCGATGAGACCGGCCCCCACCCAGCGGGCCAGGTCCCCTGCCAGGCTCCCCGGTCCCCCCGGAGCCGGCCCGGCGGGTCTCCGGGCCGGGATCCTCTGCGAGTCGGCCGATGCGGCGGGCGGTGCGTCCCGCCACCCTTCCGCCCCCGCCACCCTCCCCCTCCTCCTCAACCACACGGAGATTCCCCCGACGATGGCCACGATCACCAGAACGGGAATGATTCCTTGGATCATGCTGTACCTCCTCTTGAACAGTACGACGACCCGGGCACCTGCCCGCGTCGCGGCGCGGCGAGGAAGATCGGACGGGTCGGTAACCTCCTCCGATGCTTGCGTCGCCGTCGTTCCGCCGTGGCATCCGGGATGGACTCCCGATCCTGATCGCGGTGGGGTCGCTGGGGGTCGTGTACGGGATCCTGTCGATCGAGGCGGGGTTCGCCGGGTGGGTGACGGTGCTGGCATCCCTGCTCATCGTTTCGGGGGCGGCCCAGTTCACGCTGGTCGGCCTGGCCGGGGAGGGGATCGTGCCCATCCTGGTGGCGACCACCGGTCTGGCGCTGCGTCACGTCCCGATGTCGGCCGCCCTCTCCGAGATGATCCGGGGCCGATCGCGCTCGACCCGGCTCGCCATGGCCTGGGTGCTGGTCGACGAGACCTTCGGCCTCACCCTGGCGGCGGCCGGTCGGGGCGAGGGAGACCTGGTCGCTTACAAGTCGGCGGCGGATGTCATGCTCTACGCCGGATGGGTGGTGGGGACCGTCGCCGGCGTGCTGGTGGGGGAGGGAGTGGATCCGGCCGCCTGGGGGGCGGAGGTCTTCTTCGCCCTGCTGTTCCTGGGCCTCTCCGCTCCGCTGATCCGGACCCGCTGGGATGTGGCGGTGGTGGTGATCTCGGTGGGCGCCGTTTTCGCAGCGGCCGAGTTCCTGCCCGCCGCCTGGCAGATCACCGCGGCGGCCACGGTGGCCGCCGGTATCGGGGCGGTGGTGCCGGATGAGTGATCTTCTGTTGATCGTGGCAATGGCGGCGATCACCTATGGAAGCCGGGTCGTCTTCCTCGCCAACCCGGGGTCACCGCCGTCGGGGATCGTCGGCCGCTTCCTCGACCGGTTTCCTCTGGCGTTGTTCGTGGCACTGGCCGCCTCGATCCTGGTGGTACCGACTGCCGAGGTCGATGCCCGACTCGGATGGGCGGCGATCGGCGGCGCCGTGCTGGGTGGATGGCTCTCCAAGCGGTCCCTGTACGGGGTGATCGGGGCCGGCTTCGCCGCCTACTGGCTGGCCAGAGTGCTGGTGGGGTGAGAAGCCGGCACCCGAGGGTGCCGGAGCAGGCGGCCCCATCCGGCTGGCTCTGTCGGCACTCCGGCGCAGGTCTGCCGGTCCGCCCTGGCTCGCACCCCGAACAACCGTGGATGCAGGCTCCGGGGGGAGAAGCGGTTCCCGCAGCCGCTGCCGGCAAGTGCCATCCGAGGGCTTCGGAGCCGGAGGGGTGCCCCCGCTGCCGGATTCGAGCGCCGATCTGAATAGCATCGCCTCCCCGGTCGAGGAGGGTGCGATGCAAGTGGTGTGCTACGTGGGCGATGCGACGTTCGAGGGGGATGACATCGAGGCGATCGCCGACGTTTTCGTCGCCCATGTGCGGGCAGATCACAAGACGCAGTACCCCGAGGAGGCGCTGCGCAACTTCGCCCGCAACTATGCCGAGGCGACCGAACGGCTCACCGGGAGCACCGAACGCCTCGAGTCGATCGGGGAGATCACGATCCATCCGGTGTCGAGCGGCCGGGTCGACGACTGGCTGCAGTTGTTCGACCACGAAGGCTTCGCCGGCAATCCCGACTGGGCATCCTGCTACTGCCTGTCACCCCACCAGCCGCCCACCGAGGAGGAGCCCGAGGGTCCGTGGCGCACCACCAGGCAGACGATGATCGAGCGCCTTCGCGGCAGCGGCACCTACGGCTACCTGGCCTACGTCGCCGGCAGGCCGGCAGGATGGGTGAACGCCTCGATCCGCGCCGACTATGCGGAGGTCCCCGGCTCCGACTCGCCACTGGCGTTGCGTCATATCGATCCCGACGGCCCCGTCCCGGAGAGTGTGATCGGCATCTCTTGCTACGTGGTGGCCCCGCCATACCGGCGGCACGGCGTCGCCGGGGCCCTGGCCGACCGTGTGATCCCCGATGCCGCCGGGCGCGGTGCGGCATGGATCGAGGCCTACCCGCACACCGACGCCGCGGACGCCGCCGAAGCGCACCACTTCCGCGGTGCCCGCTCGATGTACGACGCTCGCGGCTTCGACGCGGTCAAAGCGGTGGGGAAACACACGTTGATGCGGCGCTCAGCGGAGTGATGGCGCCCTGCCCTAGCGTGCGGGAGTTCGGTCCCAAAGGTGATCGGCGTGGCTGCGCTTGAGAGTCGGCGACCGGCAGGTTCTCTTCCGGCCGGCGGATGAGGAGGTGCTCGCCGCCCGCATCATCCACCGCGGCGAACTCCAACAGGCGGTCCGCACCATGGAGTGAGCGTTGAGCTGCTGGGCTCGAGTGAGCCCGGCCTCCCCTGCGCCAGAGTGCGGGAATGTTCCTGGAGCGATGGGGTATGGGGACAACCCGATTCGAGGTCTCGTGCGGCTCCAAACGCTGCAGACGACAATAACTCCGACCCCATCGTTCTCACCCGGATGGGACGGACCATGTCCAGGGCCACGCTGTTGGCGTCCGCTAGGCGACGTCGTGCCGCTGCGGCAGTGTGTCGTCACAATCCCGCGCTGGTGTTGGGTCGTGTTGACCTCAGGGTTCGTCTACATCGACATCGTCTACATCACTGGCGTTTGGCCGGGGATTGACAGGCTCAAGTCCGTCCTCGGTAACGCGGAGGCCGTCGATCCGAGTGTCTTCAGGCAAATCTTCGACAGCCTCAACCATCTGGTCTAGCAGCTCCTCCACAACTTCCCTGTCGATCTCGATAGGTTCCGGATCACGGTCGGTCATGATCTCCCTCCCGGTCTCTCACTGAGGGCATGGGCTGCCGGAGCGCCGGCCCTTCGTGTATTCAGGTGGCTTGCCCGTCCCCGTCCAGCATGCCGGCCGCCCGTGGCTCTCCCCAGGCGCATAGAC
>JAHJML010000078.1 GCA_018821365.1 Actinomycetota bacterium
GGAGATGCTCGAGGCGGTCGCCGAGGCGCTGGCGAGAGGCTCCTCGGGCACCGCAGGCGTGCTGGGGGAGACCGTGCTGACCAGCCTGGATGGCGCCGCTCTGGCTTCCATCGGCCTCGGCGACCGTCCCGGCAAGCTGGTGGCGAGGCTGGCCCGGGTGTGCGCCGCCGCCGGTATCGAGGGGGTGGTGTGCGCCACCAAGGAACTGGGGGATGTGGTCCAGGTGGCCGGGAGCCTGGTCCGGGTGGCCACCGGGATCCGCCCCGACGGCCCGCTGGAGGGCGACGACCAGCGCCGGATCGCCTCGCCCGTCGAGGCTCTGGCCCGGGGAGCCGACCTCCTGGTGGTCGGCAGGCCGATCACGGGGGCGGCGGACCCGGTGGCGGCGGCCGCGGCGCTGGCCGCCCTGGTCGCATAGAGTGATGGCGAGTCCGGAAGGAGACCCATGGGACCACCGCAACTGACTCCCGAGCAGCGGGCACTGGCGCTGGAGAAGGCGGCCGAGGCGCGCCGCAAGCGCGCCGAGATCAAGGAACTGCTCAAGAACGCCACCATCACCCTGCCCGAGTTGTTCGAGCGGGCCGAGTCCGACGACCACGTCGCCGGGATGAAGGTGAAGGCGGTGCTTGCCGCTCTCCCCGGCCTCGGCAAGGTCAAGTCGCAGCGGCTGATGGTGGAGCTCGAGATCGCCGAGAACCGCAGGGTGCGCGGTCTCGGTGCCAGGCAGCGGGAGGCGCTCCTCGCCGCTCTCTCCTGACCGGCCCCGACGCGGCCGGCTGATCGTCTTCTCCGGGCCCAGCGGCGCCGGCAAGACCAGCGTCGTCGAGGGGCTCTCGAAACGCCATTCCTTTCATTTCAGCGTCTCGATGACGACCCGCCCGGCGCGCCCCGACGAGGTCGACGGGGTCGACTACCGCTTCGTCGACCGGGCCGCCTTCGAGGCGGCCGTCGCCAACGGCGAGATGGTGGAGTGGGCCGAATACAGCGGCCATCTGTACGGCACCCCCAAGGCCGCCATCGAGGACCCGCTGGCCGCCGGTGCCGACGTGCTGCTCGACATCGAGATCCTGGGCGCCCGCCAGGTCAAGGAGGCCTTCCCCGAGGCGCTGATGATCTACGTGCTCCCTCCCAGCCTGGGCGCCCTCGAGGAGCGCCTGCGGGCCCGCGGCGACACCCCCCCCGATGCGATGGAGAAGCGCCTGGCGGTCGCCGGGTGGCAGATCGAGCAGGCGAAGCAGTTCTTCGACCATTTCGTCGTCAACGACGACCTTGCTGCTGCCATCGACCAGGTGGCCGGTATACTCTCTGCTCCCCGACCCTCGTAGGCCCCAACATGATGATCGACCCGCCCATCGAGACGCTCCTGGAGCGCACCGACAACCGTTTCACCCTCGTGGTGCTCGCCGCCCGGCGGGCGCGTCAGATCAACGCCTACTACCACCAGCTCGGCGAGGGCATCGGCGGCTACGTGCCGCCCCAGGTGCACTCGCTGTCGCGGCAGCCGCTCTCCCAGGCGTTCGAGGAGATCGCAGCCGACAAGCTGGTCGTCGACCGCGGCGAGTAGCCCCGTGCTCACCGGGCGCCGCATCGTGCTGGGCGTCACCGGGGGAGTCGCCGCCTACAAGGCCGCCTACCTGGCCCGCCGCCTGGTGGAAGCCGGCGCCGAGGTGCGCACCGTGATGACGGTGTCGGCGCTCGAGTTCCTCGGCCCTCAGACGCTGGCGGCCATCACCGGCACCCAGCCGGCCGTCGAGATGTTCCGGCAGCCCTCCGTCAGCCCCCACGTCGAGATGGGGCAGTGGGCCGAGGCCGTGGTGGTGGCCCCCGCCACCGCCGCCACCATTTCCCGGATCGCCAACGGGCTGAGCGACGACCTGCTGTCGGCCACCATCCTCGCCTCGCAGGCCCCGCTGGTGATCGCCCCCGCCATGCACACCGAGATGTGGGAGAGCCCGGCCACTCGCCGCAACATGGCCCTGATTCGCCGCGACGGCCACGTGGTGGTCGGGCCCGGGAGCGGGGCGCTGGCGGGCGGAGACCTGGGGCCGGGCCGGATGTCGGAGCCCGAGGAGATCCTTGCCGCGGTGGCGGCCCTCTTCGCACCGGGACTGCTGGCGGGCCTCCGGGTGCTGGTGACGGCCGGGGGCACCCGGGAGCCGGTGGATCCGGTCCGCTACATCGGGAATCGCTCGTCGGGGAAGATGGGCAACGCCGTGGCGGCAGCCGCCGCCCGCCTCGGCGCCGAGGTGGTCCTGGTCACCACCGTCGCCGGTCCGGCGGCCGGCGTCGAGATCGTCGAGGTGGAGACCGCCGAGGAGATGGCCGCTGCGGTGTGGGAGCGGGCGAAGATGGCAGACGTGGCGGTGCTGGCGGCCGCCGTCGCCGACTTCCGCCCCGCCCAGCCTTCGGGCCGCAAGCTCAAGCGAGCCGCCGGGCCGCCCGGGATCACCCTCGAACCCACCCCCGACATCCTGGCCGGGGTGGCCGCCATGGCCGATCGTCCCTTCCTGGTGGGCTTCGCCGCCGAGACCGGGCCGGTCGCAGAGGCGATCGCCAAGGGCAAGCACCAGCGGGTCGATCTGCTGGTGGCCAACGATGTCGAGCGTGACGACTCGGGGTTCGGCACCGACACCAACCAGGTCTCGCTGGTCACGCCGGACGGAATGGTGGAAGCGTGGCCGGTGATGTCGAAGGACGAGGTGGCCGGGCGCCTGTGGGCCCGGGTCGCCGCGATGCTTCCGGGCCGGGAATCCTGAAGGATCGAGTCGCCCGGGTCGTTCCCGATCTGCCGGTCTTCGCCGTCGACGACGGGTTCGCCTACGCCGTCCCCGACGGGATGGAGGCGCCGGTGGGGTCGATCGTGCGGGTTCCCCTCGGTGGCCGCCGGGTGCGTGGGTTCGTCGTGTCGAACCAGCCCGGCGACCATGCCGGCCTCAAGGAGATCCTGGCCGTCTCCGGCGACTTCCCGGTGTTCGACGAGCCGCTGCTCGGTGTGCTGAGGTGGGCGGCCGTCCACTACGTGGCGCCGGTGGCGGCGGTGCTCGCCAAGGCGGCGCCTCCCAATCTTCCCCGCCGGGCAGCGGTTCCCGAGTTGGATGCCGTCCCCGAGATGAGAGGCGGCCTCCCCGAGGTGGCTGCGGCCGCCGCCAAAGGCGTCCATACGCAGGCCCGCTACTGGCTGGGGGCGGGTCCGTGGGGCGGGGAGGTGGCCGGACTGGCCGCCCCGGTCCTGGCGGCGGGGCGCAGCGTGGTGGTGGCGGCCGCCTCGTTTGCGGAGGCGGGCGCCCTCGCCGACGAGTTGCGGGAGTCGTTCGGGAACCGGGTGATAGTGGGAGCGTCGGGGTTGGGGAATGCCCCGCTGACCGGGGCTTGGTGCCGGGCGGCGATCCAGGCCGGGGTGCTGGTGGTCGGCACCCGCGACGTGGCGTTCTGGCCCGTCGCCGGGCTCGCCCTGGCCGTGGTGGTCGACGAGGGCCGGCGGGGGATGAAGGACAAGGCGACCCCGACGCTGAACGCCAGGGACATCCTGTGGCGGAGGTCTGCCGTCGAGCGGTTCCCACTGGTGCTGTGCGGGTCGGTGCCCACCGGGGAGGCGCTGGGCCGCAGTCCCCGCATCGAGCGCAAGGCCGCCGGCCGATTGTGGGGGCTCGTCGAGGTGGTCGACCGGAGAGCGGATCCGCCGGGCAGGGGACTGATCGGTGACACCGCTCGTCGGGCACTGACGGCCACCATCCGCGGCGGCGGCCGGGCGCTCATCTTCACCGATCGGCGGGCCCCGGCCACCCGGTGTGTCCGGTGCCGCACCCTGCGGGTCTGCCCCGGATGCGGAGCCAGGCCGGATCGGGGGCCGGTCTGCCTGCGATGCGGGATGGCGCTCGGCAACTGTCCCGAGTGCGGCGGCAGCCGATTCGAGGCGCTCGGGTCGGGGATGGGAAAGCTGATCCACGACGCCGGGGGGTTCCTGGGGCACGACCGGGTGGGGGAAGCCGACTCGGGGCGTCCGGTGGTGGTGGGGACCGAGCGCGACCTCCCCGGCCTGACCGGCATCGACCTGACGGTGATCGTCGACGCCGACGGCCCACTGCTGGCACCCCACTATCGGGCCGCCGAGGACGGGCTGCGGCTGCTGGTCCGGGCGGTGCAGGCGGCCGGGCGCGGCAGGGGACGGCGGGCGATCGTCCAGACCTCCGATCCCGACCGTCCCGCCATCAAGGCGCTGCTGCGGGGTGACCCGATGGAGATGCTGGAGGCCCACCTGGCCGAGCGCACCAGTCTCGGCCTGCCACCCGGGGGGGAGTTGCTGGTCGTGGAAGCCGACGACCTGCCCGCCGACGCCGACGCCAGGCTGCGGGAAGCGGTGGGGGGGCGGGCGTCGGTTCACGGCCCGGCCGAGGCGCGGGGCCGCACCCGCTGGCTGGTGCAGGGCGGCGACCTCCGAAATGCCAGGATCGCCCTGCGCGGGGTGGTCCACGAGTGGCGTGAGCGGGGCGCCCGGGTCCGCATCGACGCCGACCCCATCGACCTGTAGCGGTCACGAAGTGCTCTCCCCCGCTTGCGGGGGAGATGCCCCCGAAGGGGGCAGAGGGGGAGCGCAGACCCTCTGGCGGCGCGCCGGGGAAGATGCCCCCTTCGGGGGAAGAGGGGGAGATGCCCCCGAAGGGGGCAGAGGGGGAGCGCAGGCCCTCTGGTGGCGCGCCCGGGGGAGCCGCCAAGCACCCAGGGTCGAGGCGCTCCCCCGAGGGGCGGGCGTACCGGTGGGGAGCCGGGAAGAGGGAGGCGGTTGATCACCCGGCTTGTCCCCCATCTCGTGGGTGCTGGGCGTGTTACCTACGATCTCATGAGGACCCGCCCATACCAGTCGGAGCTCGAATGGTGATCCCCGTGGAAGAGTCGTTTGAGGTGTTCTTTCGCCGCGAGTATCGACCGGTCCTCGGGTTGGCCATCGTGTTGAGCGGAAACCGCACTGGAGCCGAGGACGTGACGATGGATGCCTTCGAGGCCGCCCTCCGCAACTGGCAGAGTGTGTCGCGGTTGGACTCGCCGGGTGCCTGGGTGCGGCGGGTGGTCGCCAATCGTTCGGTGTCGAGGTTCCGGAGGTTGGCGGTTGAGGCGAGGGCCGCGCTGCGGATCGGCCGTAGAGAGGATCTGGTGGTTGCCGACGGAGACGGCCACTTCGAAGTGTGGGAGGCGGTTCGGAGCCTGCCTCGTCGCCAGGCTCAGGTGGTCGCCCTGTTCTACCTGGAGGGCTACCCCCGCGCCGAGGTTGCTCGCACCTTGGGGATCTCGGAGGAGTCGGTCAAGACGCATCTGGAACGTGCGCGGCGGAACTTGGATGAGGAGTTGAGTGATGCAGACAACTGAGGAGCGCTTGCGGGACGCCGCCCTGGAATTGCGCAGGGAGCTTGCAGCGGTTCGAATCCCGGAGTCCCCTCGGTCCCGGCGATCACGGGTTGGGGCGGCGGCCGCGGCCGTTGCTGTGGTCGCGTTGTTCGCGGCCGTGACCGTGATCCTGAGAGCCACTGCCTTCGCACCCACCACCCCCGCCTCGACGACGATGGCGGCCACCTCGGGCACTTCTATGCCTTCGAGGACGACGCTGGGCCCGCCCGCCGCGTCGTTTCCCGAGTCGGGCCCCACCTTCGGGCGGACCACCGGAATCGTCCTATTCCTGAACGATGGAGTCGACGGGATCACCGCCGTCGATCTGGACCGGCGACTCGTGAGTCTCAGCACGGTCGAAGGACGCCGCGTTGGAGACGAGTTCCGTTCGATCATCCGGGTGGGGGACAAACTCGTGGTCGGGTGGGGCCAACCCCACGCAGTCGACCTCGCCACCCGACAGGTCACCATCCTGGGTACTGCGATGGAGTTTCTCCCCGCAACCGAACCAGATCGCGTGTGGCTGGTCGACTATCCGAGCCGCAGCATCGGTGTCGGCGCCCCTGTGGCGTGGCAGGTCGACATGTCGGGCACAGTCCTGAGCGAACCAAAGGAACTCCCTGCGGGAATCGGACTCCCGGTCATCGGAATCCAAGGCGGCCTCGCCCTCCAGACCGTCACCGGCCTCCGCCTGTGGGACGCAGCCAGCGGAGAGGTCACGAGGCTGGAAGGCCCCGGTCCTGGAATCGCCAGCGACGCCGCCGGAACCGAACTGGCCTGGTGCAGCGGCAAGTGCACTCAATTGATGGTCACCGACACCTCAACCCTCGAATCGGAAGCCTTCGACCCACCCCAGGGCTACGGATTCACTGGCACCGCTGCATTCAGTCCCACAACCGACTCACCGACCCCGCGACACCTGGCAGCACTGGTCGGGAAGGAAGGAGAAGAAGGAATCGCCATCGTGATCTTCGACCGCGAAACCGACACCTCCGCCCTCGTATCGGATTCAGACACAAGCGTCGCCTACCTCGCCTGGGCGCCTGACGGTAGGCAACTGTTCGCCACGTCCTACTCCTACGGGGAGTCGTTGACCACCGTTTGGCGGTACGACCTCACCGACCAGGCACTGCAGGCGGTGGTACTGCCAATCGGAGGGGCGCTCCGCCCCGTGGCCGTCGAGGCCTCCACCGCGGAGGCCTACATCGGCAACCGAGTCGGAACAGCATCTCAATGCCCAAGCCCCGACAGTCCACCGAGCGACCCATCCGGAATCTGCACAATCGGCTACTGACACATCGGGGCGCGCTTCCAGGACCCCATGTGAGATGTTCGCGCCGTGCCTCAAGGGGGAGGAACCCCGGCCCGCAGAGCGGGAGGGAGACGTTGTGCGTGTGGGAGCCGCCGGGCACCCAGGGTCGAGGGGCTGCACGGGGGGCGGGCGGAACTCCGGGGAGCCGTCCCTGACTGCCATCTGGTTGCTGTGGTGTGCCGTCTGCCCGTTTGGTGACGGCTCCGGTTCTGTCGTAGCCGGTTGGTACGTTGGGTGCATGTTGGAGATGTTGGCTCCCGTATCCGATCCGGCCGGTCTGAGTGATGACCTGGGGGGGTTGTCGGATGACGAGTTGGGTGATTGGTATGTGGAGTGCCGGCGGCGGGAACGGGCCGCCGCCGCTGAGGCCGCTGCCGTATTGGGGGAGATCACCCGGAGGGGTTCGTTCTTCCGGGACGGGTTCCTCTCGGCGACGGCGTTCGTGGCGCACCGGGCCGGTGACTCGTTCCAGACCGCGGCGGGGTTGGTGCGGATCGGCCGTGCCCTTCGGGTGATGCCTCACACCGCCGCCGCCTACGCCGAGGGGGAGATCGACACGGTGCGGGTGCGGCGTCTGATCGACGCCCAGCAGGCCGCCCCGGAACGGTTCACGGTCGATGAGGTGTTGCTGGTGGAACGGGCCTGTGACCAGGACGCCGCCTCATTCACTGAGACGGTGGAGTTGTGGCGGCAACAGGCCGCCCCCGCCTCGGCCCGGGTGGGGGAGCGGGAACGTTTCGAGCGGCGCAACCTGTCGATCACGGAAACCTTCGAGGGGATGATCCGCCTCCAAGCCGAGTTGGATCAGGTGTCGGGGGAGACGGTGATCGCCGCCATCGGGGCGTTGGCTGGGCCGGCGAACCGTGACGGTGGGGATGGCCGTACCCCCACCCAACGGCGGGTCGATGCCCTGGCGGAGGTGTGCCGCTACTACCTCGACGGCGGGGTGGCCCCCACCCGCAACGGGCACCGGCCCCACCTGTCGGTCATCGTCGATCTCGACGGGTTGACCGGCGGTACCCCCACTAGGAGCCAGATCGGGCAGCGGCGGCCACTCGGTGCCACCGCCCGGGAGATGCTGGTCTGTGACGCCACCGTCTGTGGGATGGTGATGTCGGGAGCCAACCAGATCCTCGCCATGAACCGCCAGGCCCGCACCGCCACCCCCAGCCAACACCGGGCACTCGCCATCCGGGACCAGGGCTGTGTCATCGAAGGCTGCGGACGGCCCCCCGAATGGTGTGACGCTCACCACCTGGTCCCCTGGACCCACGGTGGGCTCACCGACATCGACAACATGACCCTCCTCTGCCGCCCCCACCACCAAATGATCCACCACGGCATGCTCCAATTACCCCAACGAGAATGAGGCGCCCACCCTCGGTCGACGCCCATTACCCATTGCCCATCGCCGCCGCCTACCCTCCCCGGCGTGACTGAACGGCCCTCCTACGTGCCTGCTCCGCTCGACGGGTACGCCCCCGTCGTGGGGGCCGCTCTGTGGCGGATGGAGGATGCCCGGGAGCGGACCACCTCCCTGATCGAGCGCCTCGCCGACGAAGCGGTGGACTGGGTGCCGCCGTGGGCCGGCAACACCATCGGCTCGCTGCTCTACCACCTGGCGGTCATCGAGTTGGACTGGCTCTACTCCGAGATCCTCGAGAGCGAACCTCCGGCCGAGTTCATGGCACTGTTTCCCTTCGACGACCGGGACGGCGCCGGGGTGCTGTCGGTGGTGAGGGGCGAGAGCCTCGACGCCCACCTGGCCCGACTCCACGCCGTTCGGGCCCGGTTCCTCTACTCGCTGCGGGACATGACCGACGCCGATTTCCTCCGGGTACGGCCACTGCCCGCCTACGACGTCACCCCGGAGTGGGTGAGCCACCACCTGAACCAGCACGAAGGCGAGCACCGCGGCCAAATCGGTGAGATCGCCGCCGCCGGGGGATTCCTCGCCCGGGGCGGCTGACCGGGGGCGCCGGCGGGCCAACTAGTCTCGTCCCGTGGCCATCTTCCCCATCAGGACCTATCCCGACCCGGTGCTGCGGAGCCCGGCAACCCCCGTCGATGACATCGACCACGACATCCGGCGCCTGGTCGATGACATGTTCGAGACCATGCACGACGCCCCCGGGGTGGGCCTGGCCGCCCCCCAGATCGGCATCCCCCTGCAGGTGATCGTGTTCGACATCGGCGAGGGCCCCCACGTCATGGTCAACCCGGTGCTGCTGGAGACCTCGGGCAAGTGGACCTTCGAGGAGGGATGCCTCTCGGTCCCCGATCGATACTGGGGCCTGGAGCGGGCCGGTTTCGCCAGAGCCCGTGGATTCGACCTCGACGGCCGGGAGGTCGAGTACGCCGGGGACGAACTGCTCGGCAGGGTGCTGCAGCACGAGACGGATCACCTCCAGGGTCTGGTGATCCTGGACAGGCTTCCCCGCCGCACCCGCAAGCAGGCCATGAAGGACATCCGCGAGGAGGAGTGGTTCCGGGGGATGCCGTGATGCGGGCCGTCTTCTACGGCACGCCTGCCGAAGCGGTGCCGGTCCTCGCTGCCCTTCTCGATGTCGCCGAGGTCGCCCTGGTGGTGACCCAACCCGACCGGCCCAGGGGCCGCTCCCGGCGCCTCGAGCCACCGCCCGTCAAGGTGGCCGCCGAGGGGTGGGGGCTCCCGGTTGCCCAACCGGAACGAGCCTCTGCCGATCCCGATGCGATCCGGGCCTTCGCTCCCGACGTGGCGGTCGTCGCCGCCTACGGGCAACTACTCAAGCCGGCGCTGCTGGAGGTGCCGGTCCGGGGATTCGTCAACGTCCACTACTCGCTGTTGCCGAGGTGGCGGGGAGCCAGTCCGGTGGTGCGGGCGATCCTGGCCGGCGATGAGACCACCGGGGTGTCCATCATGCAGATCGACGAGGGCCTCGACACCGGCCCCGTCTTTGCGGCCGAGCAGACGCCGATCCTCCCCGGCGAGACCGGCGGAGGCCTCACCGCCCGTCTTGCCGATCTGGGGGCCCGTCTGCTGGCCGCCACACTCCCCGGCATCGTGGATGGGTCGCGGCAAGCTCGCCCCCAGGACGACTCGATGGCGACCGCCGCCGCCAAGGTGCGAACTACCGAGGCGTTCGTCGACCCGGCCCGCCACAGCACCGCGGCGGTGTTGCGAGCGGTGCGGGCGTTCGCCCCCAAGCCGGGCGCCTGGGGGGTCGTCGACGGCGACCGCATCAAGCTCAGATCGGCCGAGGCGAGCGATCCGGCTTCGCTCGGGCCGGGGATCGCCGAGATGGCCGGGGATCGGGTGATACTCGGCACGCGGGATGGGGCCGTCGCCCTGCTCATGGTGCAACCGGCCGGCAAGGGCGTGATGACGGCGGCCGATTGGATGCGGGGCCGCCGGCGAGTGCCCGCCCGCTTCGAGTCGCCACCGGAGTGACCGCTATTCGATGACCACTCCGCTCAGGTCGTCTTCGGGGGGTGGGTAAGCCATCCCGAGGCTCTCCAGGGTGGCGGCCAACACCGAAGCCACCACCAGGTCGCGGTACCACTTGTGGTTGGCTGGCACCACGTACCAGGGGGCGGTGTCGCTGCTGGTACGACTCAGCATGTCCTCGAAGGCGTGCCGGTAATCGTCCCACCGCTTCCGCTCGTCGAGGTCGCCGAGGCTGAACTTCCAGTGCTTGGAGGGGTCGTCGAGGCGGGCCTGCAGCCGCTCCTTCTGCTCGTCCCTGGAGATGTGGAGGAAGAACTTGAGGATCGTGGTGCCCTCGTCGGCGAGCAGTTGCTCGAAGGCCAGGATGTGGTCGTAGCGCCGTGACCAGCGCTCCTCGGGCACCAGGTCGTGGACCCGCACCACCAGCACGTCCTCGTAGTGGCTCCTGTTGAAGATGACGATCTCGCCCGTCCCGGGGGCGTGAGCGTGGACCCGCCATAGGTAGTCGTGGGCCAGTTCCAGCGGGGTCGGCTGCTTGAACGAGGCGACCTTGACCCCCTGCGGGTTGGTGCCTTCGAAGACCCGGCGGATGGTGCCGTCCTTGCCGCCGGTGTCGGTGGCCTGCAGCACCACCAGCACCTTGTGCTTGCCCTCGGCGTAGAGCAGTTCCTGGAGTGCCTCCAGTCTGTGGTTGAGCTCCTCGATCCGATGCTTGGCGGTGTCCCGATCGACACCCCCGGTGTCCTCGGGGTCCCAGTCTCCCAGCCGAACCTCGGCGCCTGCGGCGACCCGGTAGCGATCCATCCCGACCTCCTCGACCCGACCTCCTCGACACCGAGACTAGGGGGCGACTCCGGGGGTGTCGGAGAACCGGAGCCACAACCCGCTGCCGGGGTCGGATACACTCGCTGATCGTGAAGGGACCAGCCAAGATCGCACCGTCGCTGCTGGCGGCCGACTTCGGGCACCTGGCCGACGACGTGGCCCGCATCGAGGCGCACGTCGACTTCCTGCACGTCGACGTCATGGACGGCCATTTTGTCCCCAACCTCTCGTTCGGCATGCCGGTGATCGAGTCGCTGCGCAAGACGACCGGCCTGTACTTCGACTGCCACCTGATGGTCACCAACCCGGTCTCGCTGTTCGAGCCGATCAAACAGGCGGGGGGCAACCTGGTGACCTGCCACATGGAGGTGATGCCCGATCCCAGCGCCGCCGCGGTCCGAGCCAGAGAGGCCGGCCTGGACTTCGGCCTGGTGATCAACCCGGCCACGCCGTTCGAGGCGGTGGCTCCCTTCGTGGAACTGTGCGACTTGCTGCTGGTGATGTCGGTGGTGCCCGGCTTCGGGGGACAGGGGTTCATCCCCGAGGTCCTCCCCAAAATCGAGGCGGCCAAGAAGTGGGTTGATTCTCACGGTTTGCCTGCCGATATCGAGGTCGACGGCGGAATCACACCCGCCACTGCGGTCCGGGCCCGGGATGCCGGTGCCAATGCCTTCGTGGCAGGCACGGCGATATTCCGGGCACCCGATCCGGTGGCGGCTGTGGCAGAACTGAGGACCGCCGTCGGAGGCGAATGAGCGAGCGCATTCTGATCATCGATGACGACCCGGACATCGTCCAGTTCGTGCGGATCAACCTGGAACTGGAGGGGTATGCCGTCGCCAGCGCCGTGGGGGGCGCCGAGGGGATCGATCGTGCCGTCGCAGAACCGCCCGATCTGGTGCTGCTCGACATCATGATGCCGGGCGTCGACGGCATGGAGGTGCTCCATCGGCTGCGGACGGCGCCGACCACCACCAACACCGCCGTCATCCTGCTCACCGCCAAGGCGCTGACCGAGGATCGGGTACGGGGCCTGGCCGCCGGAGCCGACGACTATGTGACCAAGCCGTTTGCCATCGAGGAGTTGATGGCGAGGGTGGGGACGGTGCTGCGCCGGTCGAAGGCGATGCGGGACCTGTCGCCGCTCACCGGCCTCCCCGGCAACTTCCGCATCTCGGAGGAGTTGGACCGCCGGGTGCTCACCGCCGACCCGGTGGCGATCGTGTACGCCGACCTGGACAACTTCAAGGCCTACAACGACCACTACGGCTTCATGCGCGGCGACGACGTCATAAAGTTCACCGCCAACACCCTCATCGAGGCTGTGATGGAGGTCGGCGACCCCTCGTGCTTCGTCGGCCACGTCGGCGGCGACGACTTCATCTGCGTGATGTCACCCGACGACGTGGAGCGCTTCTGCAAGACGGTGGTGGACCATTTCGACGACGGGATCCTCGACCTCTACGACGCCCAGGACGCCCTGCGGGGCTACGTCGAGGTGATCGACCGGCGAGGCGAGCGCCACGCATTCCCGATCGTCTCGATCTCCCTCGGGGTCGCCACCAACCTGCAGCGCACCTTTGTCAGCGCCTGGGAAGCATCGGCGGTGGCCTCCGAGATGAAGGAACACGCCAAGAGCGAGACCGGCTCCGCCTACCGGATCGACCGCCGCGCCCGTTGATCCCCGGTCCGTATCGGTCTCCGGCGCCCCGGTACAATCCCGGCCCACTCCCTGTATCGGTCCCAGGCTGCATCGGCCCCGGGCCGCCACCCAGGGCAGAGGGCGCCGGCGCTTCGCCGATCGCCCCGTATCGGAGGACCGGATGGATGTGCGGCAGGCGATGGCGGCGGCGATCGCTCTCGCCCGCGACGCCATGCCGCACCCCAACCCGCGGGTCGGCGCCATCGTCCTCGACCGCAAGGGGGAGGTGGCCGGCCGGGGCTTCCACGCCGGTCCCGGGACGCCCCATGCCGAGGCGCTCGCCCTGGAGGAAGCCGGGCAACGGGCCGCCGGAGGCACCGTGGTGGCCACCCTCGAGCCGTGCAACCACCACGGCAGGACCCCGCCCTGTACCGAGGCCATCGTGGCGGCGGGGGTGGCCCGGGTGGTCGTCGGAGCCGTCGATCCCGACGCCCGCGTCTCGGGTTCGGGGGTGGCGGCGCTGCGGGCGGCCGGGATCGAGGTGGTGACCGGCGTCGAAGCCGAGGCGGCCGAGGCGCTGGACCCCGGGTACTTCCACCAC
>JAHJML010000009.1 GCA_018821365.1 Actinomycetota bacterium
CCGGCCGAGGGTATCCATGAATCGCAATCCAAGCGCACCCCGCCAAGCCACCGACCTGATCGGAGGGATGGCGCGCCGGGTCCTCTGCCCGGGTTCGACCGGGACGATCCTGGCTGGCCATTCGCGGGCGATCTACCTCTGCAGCGAGGTAGGTGACGTGCTGTGGCTGGCGTCCGGTGATGCCCCCATGCATCGGCGGGGCCTTCGCGTGTCAGTCCCTCTCCCGCGGCCACAACCAGGCTCAACCTATCGGGTAGAGCACGGCATGCTCCTATTGGGCTCCGCGGCCGCGGTAGATCTGGGCCGAGCGTGGGTTTGGGAGCCGCCGCGCCTCGCCAGTTGGTCCGACCATGTTGGGCCACGCGTCCGCCCCTCGGATCAACTCCGCCTGCTGCCGACTCCGAAGGGCTTTGGGGCCTTGCTGCCTCCCCTCCTGGGGTATGCGGCTGGGACACCCTTCCCCGCCCGAATTCCAGAACGGGATCGAGTCCTCACATCCGCCTACCCCTCGATCTGCGGTGTCGCCAGGGCATGCCAACAGGAGGACTTGGGTTCCCTCTTGCACCATGCCGCAGACCTGGTGGGATTGGGAGGAGGGCTGACGCCCTCGGGTGATGACTACATCGGGGGCGTCTTGTTTGGGTTGGCGATGCTGCAAGAAGCGGGCGTCCTCCTGAGTTGGTGTTCTCCCGAGGAATTGGCCTCGTTCATCCAGGTCTCCAAGGCCCGCACCAATCAGATCAGTGCCGCCCTGCTCGGCGATCACGCCGCCGGCCATGCGGCCGAGACCCTTCATCGATTCGCCGTTGCCTTCCTCATGGGTCTGCCTGGTCAGGCTGCCTACCGGGCGGCCGATGACCTGACCCAGATGGGCCAATCGACGGGTTGGGATCTGCTGACAGGGGCATGGACTGCGATGGCGCTGGTCCCCTACGACGCACTGCCGATCCGCCGCAGGGCAGATGCGTTGGCGACTGCTGCAACTATTTGAGAAAAGGTGAGAACCATGGATATAAAGCAACGCATCACGGAGGCCAACGAGGAGGTCGTTCGTAGGCTGACCTCTGGATTGCCCGTGCTCGTCGACATTGCGCCGGCGGGCGAGGTCATTCCCGGGATGGAGGGGAAGATGATCACCCACTCCGGCCCGCCGATCGAATGGTCGCGGATGTGTGGCGCGCAGCAGGGCTCGGTGATCGGCTCGGTGATCTACGAGGGCTGGGCTGAGACCCCGGAGGACGCCCGGGCGCTCCTCGACGGGGGCGAGATTCACCTGGAACCCAATCATTCGCACAGCACGGTGGGGCCGATGGCGGGAACCATCTCTCCCTCCGCTCCGGTCTGGGTGGTAGAGAACCGCACCTTCGGAAACCGGGCATTCTGCCGGCAGGTGGAACCGCGACAGCAGTTCGGCGACTACAGCCCCGATGCGCTGGACGGTCTTCGCCGCTGGCGGGACCTGTTCGCCCCCACCTTGCGCGAGGCGCTCCTTCACCTCGGTGGAGTGGAGCTCGATCCGATCATCATCCAGGCGCTCCAGATGGGTGATGAGCTGCACAATCGTCACAGCGCCTCTTCCAGTCTGTTCGCCAACCAAATGGCAATTGGCATAGCGAAGGCAGGGGTTCCTCTCGACCGTGCCCTTCCTACCCTCGGGCATCTGGCTGGGCACAACCTCCTGTTCCTGGGATTGGCCATGGCGGCGGGCAAGGCGATCACCGACCCGGCGCGTGGTGTGGAATCCAGCAGTGTGGTCATCGCCATGTGCAGGAACGGCACTGAGTTCGGGATCCAAGTGTCGGGCTTGGGCGACGAGTGGTTTGTGGCGCCGGCGCCTGTTGTCGAGGGCCTGTACCTGCCGGGGTTCACGTCGTCCGATGCCGGCCTCGACATGGGGGATTCTGCGATCACCGAAACGGTCGGCTGGGGGGGCTTCGCTCTTGGGGGCGCACCGGGGATCCTGGCGCTGGTCGGAGGGACGCCGGAGGACGCGTTGGGGTACACGCGCGAAATGAGAGGGATCACGACGGCCAAGCACCCGACCCATAGGATGCCCGCTCTGGGGTTCGAGGGGACTTCGGTAGGCATCGACATTCGGAAGGTCGTGCAAACCGACGTCTCGCCGATCATCGATACCGCCATCGCCCATCGGGAGGCGGGCCATCCGATCATCGGCGCAGGCATGGTGCGCGCACCGATGGAGTGCTTCAAGGGCGCCCTGCGGGCTTTCGGCCGGCGCTACACACCGTAACGAACAGCTCAGGAGGCCCATTCATGCCGCAGGGTTGCGCGATCCGCAAGAACCAGTACTACGACTCGGTCTTCCTCATGGGCGTCAACAGCCGTTTGTCGAAGATCGCCGGTGTACGGCAGACCGCGGTGCTGATGGGCAGTGAGAAGAACAAGGTGCTTCTGGGGGATATGGGCATTCGCGCCCGGGAAATCGATGAGGCCGGACCCAACGACCTCGTCATCGCCGTTCTCGCCGATGACGAGGCAACCGTCCGCTCGGCACTGGAGGGTGTGGATGCGGCACTGCACTCTATGGAGGCCACGACTACGCCCTCCGAGATTCACACATTGGAGGACGGCCTCCGGGTGAAATCGGATGCCAACCTGGCCGTTGTGACCCTCCCGGGGGAGTACGTCTATGCCGAGGCCCGCAAGGCCCTCGACGCTGGGCTCCACCTCTTCATCTTCAGCAGCAACGTCTCGCTCGAGCAAGAGCGCGAACTCAAGCAGTTGGCGCTCTCCCGAGGCTTACTGGTGATGGGGCCAGATTGTGGCACCAGCATCTTGGGGGGCGTGGGGATCGGCTTCGCCAACGCCGTGCGTCGCGGGACGATCGGGGTCATCGGACCTTCGGGCACCGGCCTCCAGGAGTTCACCTGTCAGGTGCATCACGCAGGTGGTGGTATCTCTCACGCCATCGGGACCGGTAGCCATGACTTGTCGAACGACATCGGCGGGTCGACGACATTGATGGCGCTCGAGGCCCTTGAACGCGATCCGTCGACGGATGTCATCGCCCTCGTCGCCAAGCCGGCCGGGGACCAAACCCTCCGGGTCCTGACCGCTCGGCTGCAGGCCTGCACCAAACCGGTGGTGGTGTGCATCTTGGGCAGGTCGGATCGAGCGCCGGACGCCGGACTCGAGTGGATGCCGACGATCGACGCCGCCGCACGGGCTGCGATCGAGATGTGCGGGATGCCCGCTACCGGGTGGACATCTACGTTGACGATCTCCGATCCTGGCCTCAGCCCCGACGTGAGTGCGCGGCGGCCACCCCGCCAGCGATTCCTTCGAGGCCTGTTCGCCGGGGGCACGATGTGCTACCAGTCACAGCAGATCTTGAGCCAGGCCGGCCTGACGGTGTTCTCCAACGCACCCCTGGGCGTAGACGGCCTTCTGGAGAACCCCGAGCAGAGCGTCGAGCACACACTGATCGATATGGGCGACGAAACGTATACGCAGGGCAGGCTGCACCCAATGATCGACGGAACGCTCCGAGCGCAGCGCATCCTGGCCGAGAGCGTCGATCCTGAAGTTGCCGTTCTGCTGCTCGACTTCGTCCTGGGCACCAACGCCGCCAAGGATCCTGTCGGCGACATTGTGGGGGCGATCATCGAGGGTAGGCACCGGAGGGCGAAAGAGGCCGGGAACCTGACGGTGGTCGCCTCGATCTGTGGGACCGAGGATGATTCACAGGACTTGTCGCAGCAGGCGAGCCTCCTGATGGAGGCAGGTGTGCATGTGTTCTGGAGCAACGCCCGGGCGACGGACTACTGCATCGAGCTACTGAGAGACCAGCAGGAGGTGGCATGACAGAGCCGATCGACGACCTATTGCGCGGGCCGCTGGTCATAGTCAACCTTGGCCTGCGAGGATTCGCCGAGAGTCTCGAGGCTCAAGCTGACGACGTCGTCCAAGTGGATTGGCTCCCCCCGGCCGGTGGAGACGCCGAGATGATCGATCTGCTCGACAAGCTCCTATAAGCGGCGACCGTCCGGGCACCGAGCGGGTACCTACCCAGCCTTCTGACCGGGCAGTTTGAGGTGTGAAAGCCGTCCTATCAGGCCCACCAACGTTTCGAAACTCACACCCTGGCGCGAGTGAACTTCCGCCCCTACCAGAGCACCCTCCGCTGTCTCCGGCCAGTTCTCGGCGACTTCTCGCCACTCCTGGTCGATGGTCTCGGCTCGCTGCCTTGCTGCGGCGGTGATCTCATCGGACAGCGGGGTCTCGAACGGTTCGGCGAGCGCGCTTCTGACGTGTTGGGCGTCGTCGACGTAGATCTTCTCGAAGATGGCCTGGTTGAGCTGTCGCCTGACGATGTCGGCGGCTTCGAGGTAGGCGGCGTGCCAGTCGGCGGCGAATGCGGGAGCTTCGGCGAGGTTGGCTTCGGCCTGGCCGAACTCGACGTCGACGGCCTTGAGGCGGGCTTCGGCAGCGTCGAGCTCCCTGCTGGATGAGGCGTTCCTCTTCGGCGAGGTGCCGCTGGCTGGCGAGTTCGTCTCTGAGGAGGTTGCGGAGTTGTCTGGATCTGTGGGCCGGACAGTGTCACGCAAGCCGTGCGGATTGGGTGTCGGGATTTGGTCGACGCCTTCATTCCGGGGAAACCGAAGAGGGTGGGGCGCGTCATGGGCCCAGTGGTTCGGGGCCTTGTCCTCGAGGGTGTCCCTTACAGGGGGGCACTTCGGCGCCGGGCCAGGCGGTGGCCTCAAGTCTCGCCTTTGTGTTTGCCGATGGATCAGACCAATGGAGGGTAGGGGTTCCTTGCGGCGGTCCTGAGGCGTTGTTGATGCGTGGGTGGGCAGGCTTAGGGGACCGAATTCGGATCGAGGACGGGATCGTGGATAGAGGTGTGATCGCTGGAGCCAAGGATGGCGATGAGGCGGCCTGGCGCGAGCTGTATGGGTCGATCGCGCCGTCGGTGAGAGGCTACTTCCGTGCCCGGCGAGTGGACGATCCCGAGGACTTGGTGGGCACCGTCTTTCTGGAGTTGGCTCGCGGTATTGATGGCTTTGTTGGGGATGAGCACCAGTTCCGAGCTTGGGCGTTCACGATCGCTCATCGAAGGTGGGTCGACGAGGTGAGGGCGGCGCAGCGGCGGTCGACGGTGGCTCTCGATGAGGCATCCGACATCGATTCGGGCTTCGAAGTTGAGCAGGACGTGATGGCAGTCTTCGAGAGGGAATCTCTGCTCCGACACATCGACGGTTTGTCATCGGCTCAGCGGTCGGTGGTGTTGCTCAAGGTCCTGGGTGATTTCTCTCATGTGGAGATCGCCGACGTGTTGGGCAAGACCGTCACAGCGGTGCGGGTCAACTACCACCGTGCTCTCAAGGCACTGCGAATGTCGATGGAACCGATCGATGCCCCCCACTCGAGCCACTCGATCACTGTTGCCGAGCATCAGGATGTAACGCTTTGACGCCCCGTGACGATTGCCCTGATGAGATGGAACGCTACGACGCTGAGGAGACCGGTGCCGATCCGGGAGTGGCCGATTGGGCCGCCCGGATGCGGGACTCGTTGATCGAGCCGATTGATGCAGCCGTAGCCGAATACCACGCGGCACTCGCCGCCCAGACCGTCCAAGTCCGAACAGACGAATCAACAGTGCCCAGCGCCAATCGGCACGGAAGACTCAGAAAGAGGGGAATTGTGTTCAGCGGAATTCTTTCAACAATGCTCGCCAAAATCATGGTCGGGGTCATCACGGTGGCTGCTGCCGCCGGTGGCGTCGCCACCGTTGCCGGGGTCGACGTCAATCCCTTCTCGGGCGGCGACGCACCTATCGCCGTGGTGGCCGATGAGGGCGTTGAGTCCGAAGGGACCGAGGGCGTCGAGTCCGAAGGGACCGAGGGCGTCGAGTCCGAAGGGACCGAGGGCGTCGAGTCCGAAGGGACCGAAGGCGTCGAGTCCGAAGGGACCGAAGGCGTTGAATCCGAGGAGACCGAAGGCGTTGAATCCGAGGAGACCGAAGGCGTCGAATCCGAGGAGACCGAAGGCGTCGAGGCGGCCATCGCGGCTCTCAACGCCTGGTTTGACCAGGAGAAGGCCGGACTGACGGCTGAGCTTGCCGAAGCCGAGGCAGAGTACGCCGCCGAACTCATCGAGATTGAGGAAGAGCTCGCTGAGGGGCTGGCAGAGGTCGGAGCCGAGTGCACCGAGGAGCTCGCTGAACTCGAAGCTGAACTCGCCGGACTCAGGGAGGATCTCGCCGCCGAGAAGGCTGAGATCGAGGCCGAGTTCGCCGGCGAGCTCAGCGAGCTCCAGGCTGAACTCGCCGGGGCCGAGGACGCCGAGGAGGCGGCGGAGATCGCCGCGGAGATCGCTGAACTCGAAGCCGAGATGGCCGAGGAACTGGCCGAACTCGAGGCCGAGCACATCGAGGAACTCGCCGAACTCGAAGCCGAGATCAGCTCATTCGAGTGCACCGGCGAGACTTCTGAGATCGAAGCAGAGTACGCCGAGGAACTGGCGGAGATCGAAGCAGAACTGGCCGAAGCCACGGCGGAGTTCGAAACCGAGATGGCCGCCCTCGTCACCGAATACCAGAGCGAACTGGAACGACTCACCTCGCTGCTCGACGGCTAGTGCAAACACCCGACCGAGGGGGCGGGAGTTGAGGGGCGGGACCACAGGACCCGCCCCTCAACCATGTGCGAAAGGAGTCCACACATTCCGGCGGACCGGCTCCAAGCGGGGGCGGACTCCTTGTCAAGCCGAAGTGCTCCCTCTCGTAATCGAACCAATGGCCCACCGCCAAACCCCGAATCTGTCTGAACCTCCCCGGGTCTGGTGGGGGCTGTGACCTTTGGGAGGATGATGAAACGACAGGAGGGGAAGTATCCCGATGGGGCGCGATCAGGCCCAGTCGCTGCGATGGTTGGGTTTCGGTTCCATCACGCACGACGTCCTCGGCGGCGCCGCTCAGTCGCAGAATCCTGGGCCGGGAGCATCGAAGGGCACCAGGGTGCGCTTGCGGGCGACGAACCTGGCCCGGTGGGTGAACCCGGCGGCACACGCCTCTGCTCGAGCCAGGTCGAGCCCCCATCCCGCCTGGCGGGGACTGTGGCCGTCGCTGGCGAAGGTGATGTCGAGCCCGGCCCGGCCGGCCATCCGCAGCAGCGTCGGGGCTGGGTAGATCTCGTGGGCCGGATGGCGGAGGCCCCCGGTGTTGACCTCCATGGCGGTCCCGCCCTGCACTGCCGCATCGACGAGTTGCCGGTACAGGTCGACGGGCTCCTCGGAGAGGCGGTGGCCGAGGTACTTGACCCGGTCCGGATGGGTGATCACGTCGACCTTCCCCGAGGCGGCCAGTTCCGATTGGAGTTGGAAGAACCGCTCGTACACCTGCCGGTGGGGGCGGGCCATCCACTCGTGGATCGAATGGATGCGGTCGAACCACCAGCCGTCGATCCAGTGGATCGATCCCGCCAGGAGGTCGAAGGGGTACGGGGCGATCAGGTCGAGGGCGGCGTCGATGGTGTCGGGGAAGAAGTCCACCTCCAGGCCGAGCAGCACCGGAAGGCCTGCCGCCTTGGCCCCCAGGATCGCCTCGACGTAGCGCTCCAGCGACATGGTGCGGTCGGCCAGCAGGTCTGCCCGGGTGTTGGCCATGGTCGTCGGATCGGCGGCCCGCTCCCAGATCGGCCCGAGGACGCCGGCGGATTCGACGCAGCGGTAGAGATGCTCGGTGAAGGTGAGTTCGGTGACACCCACAGCCGCCGCCTGCTCGACGAACCGCTCGATGTGGTCGAGCGGGTAGGCATCCGGCGGGGGAGCAGGCAGCGGATCGCCCCGCCGGTGCGGGTAGAGGTGGAGGTGGGAGTCGCTCATGCCGCCCCCGGTGCGGGCGGGTCGGCCATCGCGATGCCGGAGGGGGTCAGCCTGATCACGGTCACGATGACGGCCGACAGGGCGAGGAGCCCGCACGCCACCCCCCAGGCCGCCGAGAACGAGACCCGCTCCGCCAGATACCCGAGCAGGGCGGGCCCGGCGTCGGCGCCGATGTACTTGCCGGTGTTGGCGATGCCGGTGGCGGCCGCCGGAGCCCCCGGATTGGCCCGCACGACGACGAAGGTGAGCAGGCCCGCCCATCCCCATGCTCCGGCGAATGCCAGGAGCACGCCGGCCACCAGCAGCGGCCTCCCGCCGATGGCGAGGACGAGGAACCCGAGCGAGCCGGCGGCGAGGAGGGCGGCCATCCAGGGGAGGCCGGTGTGCTGGCGGCGATCGACCAGCCAGCCCGAGACGAGCCGCATGGTCAGCCCGGCCAGGCTGCCGATGGTGAGGAGGATCCCGGCCGAGCCTTCCGCCACCCCGACGCTGACGGCAAACGGCACGACGAACGCCCCCATGGCGTCGAGGCCGGTGTGGGAGAGCATGGCGGCGCCCGCCAGGGCCACCAGCGTCCGTGTCGGCGTGGCGGTGGGCCGGGAGAGGGCCCGGGTCTTGCGGGGAGGCGGCGGCGGGCCGTGGCGGGCCGGGACGGCCAGGGCGGTGGCAAAGGCAAAGCCGGCGGCGGCCGCATAGGCCCAGCGCCACCCGACGGGGAGGGCGATCGTCGGCACCGCCAGGCCACCGAGCATCGCCGCCACCGGGACCGCGGTGTGCTTGAACCCGAAGGCGAGGCCGTAGCGGCTGGGGGGCACCGAGACCGCCAGGGCCAGATTGGATCCGGTCTGGGAGATGGCGGCGGTCACCCCGGCGCCGACGAAGATCAGCGCCACCGGCCACCAGGCCGCCCACCAGCGGCTGGGGAGGACGGCCAGCACGGCGAGGGCCACCCCGGTCCCGCCCGCCGCGATCCGGATGCCGGCCTCCCACCCCCGGTGCTGGACGAATCGTCCCGCCGGCGCCGAGAACACGGCGGAGGTCCCGAACAGGACCCCGTACAGGCCTCCGATTCCGGCGAGGTCGATCCCCAACTCGTCACCGATCTGAACGCCGAGCGCCCCGGTCAGGAAGGCGGGGAGGATGGTGACGGCGATCACCAGCACCCCGAGGGAGGCCGGCCTCCATGCGATGCGCTCGACGGCGGGTGGGGGCTCGCCGCCGGGCCGGCCGGGTCGGCTGCTGGTCAACGGGTTCCGGACAGCTTGTCCCAGAGGGCCGCCGCATTGAGGGTCTGGATGTGGTTCATCATGTAGCCCTGCCCCACGTCGACCGGATAGCGCTCGGCGAAGCTCACCCGTTCCATGGTCTCCCGGCGGGACCAGCCCTTGGCCACCGCGGCGGCCACCGCACCGACCCAGTCCAGCAGGTTGCTTCGCTGCACCTCGAGGTAGGCCTTGTCGGTGACCGGTCCGTGCCCGGGGATGAGGTAGTCGAAATCGAGTTCGGCGATCCGATCGAGGGCGGCCAGCCAGCCGTCGACGTCGGAGGACATCAGCCAGGTCTGGCACTCGCTGAAGACGGTGTCGCCGGTGAAGACGGCCCGCTCTTGGGGCACGTA
Source organism: Actinomycetota bacterium (assembly GCA_018821365.1). Lineage (GTDB taxonomy): Bacteria > Actinomycetota > Acidimicrobiia > Spongiisociales > UBA11373 > JAHJML01. Next base: position 9,467 of record JAHJML010000009.1, read on the forward strand.
GACCGCCACCTGGCCCGGGGTGTGCCCGGGGGTGTGGATGAGCTCGAAGACGTGCTCGCCGACCCGCAGCGTCACGTCACCGGTGAACACCACCTGGGGGCGGTTCATGTCCCGCTCGTACACGTCCCGCTCCGGGAAGATCGCCGCCCCCTCGGGATCGTCGGTCGGGACGGCTTCCTTGGCGTACTCATAGGGGTCGAGGTCGGGCCCGACCACCATGAAGTTGTCGTCGACGCCCTTGTTGGCGATCACGGTGCCGGTGCCCCTGAAGAAGTAGTTCCCGAAGATGTGGTCGACGTGGTGCTCGGTGTTGATCACGAAGCGGATGGGACCACGTTCCTCGGCGAACGTGCGGAGTTCGACCACCTTGGTGGGCAGCTGGCCCGGGTCTATGACCACCACGCCGTCGCTGGTCACGACGACGCTGGGGTTGCACCCTCTGAGGGTGGTATCGGTGTAGACGTTGTCGGTGACCTTCTGCATGACTGCCCTTCTCCCACCCCGGCACGCCGGAGCAGGTCATCCTCTCTGTCGTGTGCTCCGGCGACCCTACTGGGTGGCCGTGAGGCCTCCGTCGATGGTCAGGATCTGCCCGGTGATGAACTGCGATGCGCCGGAGCAGAACATCAGGACGGCTCCCATCAGATCCTCGGGGGTGCCGACCCTGCCCAGCGGGACCCGGCTGATGAGCCCGGCCTTGAAGTCGGGGTCGTCGAGCAGCATGGCCACCTGGGGGGTGTCGACGAAGGTCGGGGCGATCGCATTGACGGTGATCCCGTACTTGGCCCACTCGGTGGCCCACTGGCGGGTCAGTGAGGAGACCGCTCCCTTGGCGGCGACGTAGGCCGAGTAGCCGGCGTTGATGCCGAGTTGGCCGCGCACCGAAGAGATGTTGAGCACCTTGCCGCCCTTGCCGCCGGCGATCATCGCCTTGACCGCCGCCTGGGTGGCCACCAGGGTGGTGGTCAGGTTGAGGTCCATGATCCACTGCCAGGCATCCATCGGGTAGTCCTGGGCCTCGAAGAGCACCTTGCCCGCTCCGCCGCCGATGGCGTTGACGATGATGTCGAGGCTGCCGAAGCGCGCTACGGTCTGGGCCACCGCCGCCTCCGCTTCCTCGGCGTTGGTGAGGTCGGCGGCGATCGACAGGGGCTCCTTGCCGAGTTCCTCGACGAGGCTGCAGGTCGACTTCAGCAGCGAGCCGGATCGGTCGACGATGGCGATCTCGGCGCCGGCCTCACACAGTCCGGCGGCGAGTTTGGAGCCGATGCCGCCCCCGCCTCCGGCGACCATGGCGACCTTGCCCTGGAGGCTGTACATCTCTGCTGGCTTCATGTTCCCTTCCTCTCACGGCCGGGCGGCCGGTTGTGGATTCCTAGCGCGCCTTCACGATGGACTTGATGGACTCGGTGATCTTGGCTACCGAGATGCCGTACTTCTCGAGCAGGTCGTCGTTGGGGCCCGACTCACCGAAGACGTCGGCGAGGCCGGTCCGCTTGACGGGCACCGGGTACTTGTCCGACAGCGTCTCGGCGATCGCCCCGCCCAGGCCGCCGATGATCGTGTGCTCCTCGGCGGTGATGACGAACCCGGTCTCCCGGGCAGCCTCGACCACCGCCTCCTCGTCGAGCGGCTTGATGGTGGGGACGTGCACCAGTTTGATCTCGATGCCGTCGGCGGCGAGCGCTTCGGCGGCCTCGAAGACCCGGGTGGTGTGGATGCCCGTCGAGAAGACGGTGACGTCGCCGCCCTGGCGGACCGTGACCGCCTTGCCCAATTCGAACCGGTAGGTGTCGTCGAAGAGGATCGGCGAGCTCGGCCTGGTCAACCGCAGGTAGACCGGCCCTTCGTAGTCGACGATGGCCTTGACCGCCTGGGTGGTCTCGACCTCGTCGGCTGGGCAGACGGTGACCATGTTGGCCATGGCCCGCATGATGGCCACGTCGTCGAACATCAAATGGGTCTTGCCGGTCATCCCGGCGAGCAGGCCGGCGTAGGAGCCGGCGATCTTGACCGGCAGCTTGGGCTGGGCGATCAGCACCCTGATCGAGTCGAGCGCCCGCGCCACCGCAAAACAGGCAAAGGTCGACACGAAGGGGACGAACCCCACGGTGGCCATCCCGGCCGCCACCCCCAGCATGTTCTGCTCGGCGATGCCCATCTGGAAGAAGCGGTCCGGGTGGGCGGCTTCGAAGATGTCGGCCCGGGTCGATGAGCCCAGGTCACCGTCGAGGACGACGATGCGGGGGTCGGTCTTGCCCAACTCGGTGACCGCTTCCCCCCAGGCGACCCTGAGAGCCTTGCCCTGTGGCAGCGTCACGCCGCACCTCCCTGTCCGTAGCCGGGTTCGCCGAGTTCGGCCATGGCGATGGCGAACTCCTCGGCGTTGGGCACCCGGGCGTGCCACTTGTAGTTGCCCTCCATGAAGGAGACACCCTTGCCCTTGACGGTGTGGGCGATGATGGCCACCGGACCGCCCCGGTGCGCCTTGGCCGTCGTGACGGTCTCGAGGATGTCGGTCATGTCGTGCCCATCCATCTCGAGGACCTTCCAGTCGAAGGCCGCCCAGCGGTCCGCCAATTGGGACCCCGTGTAGGAAGGCAGCCGCTCGGCGACGGTGTCGCCGTGCCACCCGAACTGCTGCAGCTTGTTGTGATCGATGATGGCCACCACGTTGTCGAGGCCGTAGCGGGAGGCGGCGTGGGCGCCTTCCCACACGCTGCCCTCGTTGCACTCGCCGTCACCCAGCATGATGTAGGTGGTGAAGGCCTTGCCGGCCGCCCTGGCGCCGAGGGCGATGCCGAGGCCGCCGCTGAATCCGAGGCCCAGCGATCCGGAGGACATGTCCACTCCGGGGGTGAGGGTCATGTCGGGGTGACCCTGCAGGCGGGAGTCGATCGAGTCGAAGGTGGAGAGTTCCTCGACGGGGAAGAAGCCCCGCATCGCCAGGGTGGTGTACAGGGCGATCGAGGAGTGACCCTTGGAGAGGACGAAGCGGTCGCGATCGGGCCAGCGGGGCTCCTCGGGCCGGATGTCCAATACCGAGAAGTAGAGGGCGATCAGCATGTCGATCGCCGACAGCGGGCCTCCAAGGTGGCCGCCGTCGGCGTGGGCGATGCTCTTGATGATGTTGATCCTGGCCCGCCGGGCCAGGTCCTCGAGCTCGGCCACATCCGGGCCGGCGAGGGTGTCGTTGCTCAACGCGCTACCTCCTGATCAATCGTTCGGCTTGTAGGTGTCTTCATAGGAGCCGGGCACCACCGGGGGAGAGAAGGAGGTGACCATCTCGAGCGGATCGGGACCGTGGGAGACCGTGGCGTGGAAGAGGCCGATCGGTATGTAGACGACGGTGCCCGGCTCGAGAACGGCGGTGCCGTCGGGTGTGACCAGTTCCCCGTTGCCCTTGGTGATGTAGATCACCTCTTCCTGGGTGGGGTGGACGTGGCCCTCGGGTGCGGCGCCTGGGGGAAAGGTGGCCCAGCCGACGGTCAGGTTGGCGGCGCCGGTCTCCGGGCCCACGTAGAGGTACCAGTCCCGCTGGGGGAGCTTGTGGAGCTGGGCTTCGTCTCGGCGAACTGCCTTGAGCATGATGATCCTTTCGGCCGGCCGGGCCATATCATCGATTATCGAACATGCTAGTCGCCGTCATCGGAGGGCGGGCGGGAGGAGGTTCCGGTCTGTGCTTGACGACCGGTCGGGATACCCCGTACCATCGCGGTGATCGATTATCGAAAATGCTGGAGCTACCTGTGGCCTTCGTCTATGCGTTCGATCATGTCCACGGCCTTCCCTTCGACGAAGTGACGGGCATCGTTGGAGGCAAGGGGGCCAACCTCGGCCTGATGACCGTCGAGTTGGGCCTGCCCGTCCCTCCCGGGTTCACCATCTCGACGGAGGCCTGCCGGGCCTACCTGGAGGGCGGGTGGCCGGAGGGTCTCGACGAGGAGATTCGACGAGACATGGCCGGTGTCGAGGCGGCGATGGGCCGCCGCTTCGGCGACCCGGGGAACCCTCTGCTGGTCAGTGTCCGCTCCGGCGCCCCGGTCTCGATGCCGGGAATGATGGACACCATCCTCAACCTCGGCCTCGACGACGAGACGGAACGGGGCCTCGCCGGCGCTTCGGGTGACGCCTTTGCCGCCGCCTGCCGTACCCGCCTCGAGGTGACCTACCGCGACATTGTCGGGGTCGACGAGGTTCCCGCCGACCCGTGGCGGCAGCTGAGGGGCGCCATCGAGGCCGTCTTCCGCTCGTGGAACGGCGATCGGGCCCGCGCCTACCGTGCCCACGAGGGGATCCCCGAGGACCTGGGGACCGCCGTGAACGTCCAGGCGATGGTATTCGGCAACCTGGGTGAGGACTCGGGCACCGGCGTGATCTTCACCAGGAACCCGGCGACGGGGGAGGCGGTGCTCTACGGAGACGTCCTCTTCAACGCCCAGGGCGAGGACGTGGTCGCCGGGACCCACGCCACCGAACCGATCACGGTGCTCGACGAGCGGATGCCGGAGATCGCCGCCGAGTTGCGAGGCTATGCCGACACCCTGGAGCGGCACTACGCCGATGTCTGCGACATCGAGTTCACCATCGAGCGGCGCAAGCTCTGGCTGCTGCAGAACCGCATCGGCAAACGGAGCCCGCAGGCGGCGCTGCGCTGCGCCGTAGAGATGGCAGAAGACCCCGGGTTCCCACTGTCGCGCGCCGAGGCGGTGGCGAGAGTGGCCGGCCTGCTGGCCGACCCTCCCCGCGCCACTGTGGGCCGAGCCGCTGCGGCTCCGGTCATCGCCACCGGTCTGGCGGCATCGCCGGGAGTGGCCGCCGGTGAGATCGTCACTTCCGCCGACGACGCCGTGGAAGCCGCCGGGGCGGGGCGGACGGTGGTCCTGGTGCGCACCGAGACCTCGCCGGACGACGTCCACGGGATGGAGAGCGCGGTGGCCATCCTCACCTCGAGGGGCGGACTGGCCAGCCATGCGGCGGTGGTGGCTCGGGGATGGGGGATCCCGGCCGTGGTGGGTGCCGCCGACGTCGAGGTCGGAACCGACTCGATCACCATCGGCAACAGGTGCTACTCGGTGGGCTACACCCTCACCGTCGACGGGAGTCAGGGGACGGTCTACGAGGGCGACGTGGCGGGGGAGTCGGAGATCGTCCCGGAAGCGGCCGTTCTGCTCGGCTGGGCCCTCGAGTTGGGTATCGATGTGGGAGGATCCGAATCGGGGGGTGCGACCATGGCGGACACCGACGCAGAGGGAGCGGGCATCCCGCTCCGGGAGCTGGCCATCCGGGCTCTCCTCATCAAGGGCTACGCCAACCCGGAGGGGTTTGCGCCGGTCATCCTCAGCAGCGAGGACACCACCGCCGCTCTGCTCGGCGGGCTACTGGCCGACGGCCTCGTCGAGCCGATGGGGCCGATGTACAAGCTGTCTGCGGACGGCAGCTTGGTGGGAGAGGCGATGCTGGCCGACGACACCGCCACCTGGGGCCTCGAAGCGGCCGGGGCGGCCCTCGATGCGTTCATACCGTTCGACCAGCGGATGAAGCACATCGTGACGGCCTGGCAGATGCACGAGGTGGACGGGGTGCCGGTCATGAACGACCATGCCGATGCCGCCTACGACGACGCCGTGCTCGGCGACTTCGCCGCCCTGCACGGGGAGGCGGGACCCTGGGTGGGTTCGCTCGTCGCCGGCCTGGCCCGGATGGAGGTCTACCGGGTGAGGCTCTCCAGGGCGGCCGCCAACGTCGCTGCCGGGCACCACGCTTTCATCGCCTCGCCGCGGGTCGACAGCTACCACAACGCCTGGTTCGAACTCCACGAGGACCTGATCCGGCTGGCGGGCAAGACCCGCGAGGAAGAGACCGCCGCCGGGCGTGCTTGAGCCCGGCGACGTCAGCGGTTGGGGCGGTCGCCGGGGGGGAGGGCGGAGAGGTGGGCCCGTTCGGCGAGCAGGCTCACCGCCACCCCGAAGGCGATGCCGACGACTCCGGCGATCCCGCCGCCGCTCACCGTCTCCCCGAGGATGATGACGGACGAGACGAGGCCGACGACCGGCACCGCCATCAGCACCAGTGACACCGTGGTCGCCCGCAGGCTGAGCGTCACCATCTGCTTGGCCCAGGCCGCAAAGCCGGTCGCCAGCAGCGCCTGGTAGGCGACGATCGCCCCGAACCCCATCGACCACTCGATCTCCGGGGCACCCTCTCTGACCAGCGCAACGCCGAGCAGCAGGAGGGTCCCGAGGAGCATCTGCCAGGGGAGGGCGGCGGTGGGGCCGGTCTCCCACCGGTGGCCGCGGGTGTGGACGATGACGGCGGCCTGGAGGACCGCCGATGCGATGAGGAGACCGTGGCCCACCACGATGTCACCCTCGGACCAGGCGAACCGCCACGGCTCGAACAGCAGGACGATGCCGGCGATGCCGGCGATGAGCCCCGCCCAGCGGCGGCCGGTCATCCTCTCTCTGAGCGCCACTGCCGCGATCGGGACCGTCCACAGTCCGGCCGTCCACACCAGCACCGAGGAGCGCCCGGCGGGCACGAACTGGAGGGCGGTGAACACCAGCACCAGGTTGAGGGCGATGCCCCCGGCCCCCACCGAGGCCACCACCGGCCAGTCGTGACGAGGAGGGAGGCGGAGGCGTCCGGTCAGCAGGGCGATGCCGCCGATGACCGTCCCGGCGGTGGCAACCCGGAGGACGGCGAACCACACCGGTTCGACCGAATCGAGGCCGATCTTCATCAGCGGCCAGTTGACACCCAGCAGCACCACGGTGACGCTCAGCAGGCCCAGGGCGGTGGCAGGAGCCGGGACGCCCGGCCGGGTGGCACGGGCGCGGTCGGGGGCCGGGAGGGGCTGCACGGGAGCCAGGGTAGGTCGGGGGAGCGCTCGTGCGAATCGCCCGACGATGCCGGGCCTAGCATCCTGGCTCATGGCCGCCACCGTCGTGCTGTTGGGAACCCTCGACACCAAAGGTCCCGAGTACGCCTATCTCCGCGATCAGATCGCCGAGAGCGGGTGCGAGGTGGTGATGGTCAACGCGGGTGTGCTCGGCGACCCCGCCTACCCGGTCGAGTTCGGCAGGGAGGAGGTGGCCGCCGCCGTCGGGGCCGACCTGGCGGCGCTGGTCGAGGCCGCCGATCGGGGGGCTGCGGTGACGGCGATGGCCGCCGGGGCGGCGGTGCTGGTGCGCCGCCTCTTCGACGAGGGCCGTCTCCATGGGATCCTCGGCGCGGCGGGATCAGGCGGCACCGCCATCATCAGCACCGCGATGCGCAGCCTGCCCGTCGGCGTCCCCAAGATGCTGGTCTCCACGCTGGGCGCCTCCGACACCCGGCCGTTCGTGGGCACCACCGACATCGCCATGATGTACTCGGTCGTCGACATCGCCGGGATCAACCCCATCTCGGCCGAGATCCTCGGCAATGCCGCCGCCGGCATCGCCGCCATGGCGGTGTTCCACGCCGGTCGCGAGGCCCCGGTCGGGGGACGGCCGCTGGTGGGCGCCACCATGTACGGAGCCACCACCGCCTGCGTCGATCACGCCCGGCGCCGCCTGGAGGAAGCCGGATACGAGGTCCTGGTGTTCCACGCCACCGGAACAGGGGGGCGTTCGATGGAGGCGCTGATGGCCAGCGGTCACATCACCGCCTGCCTCGATGTCACCACCGCCGAGGTGCTGGACGAAGTCGCAGGCGGAGTCTTCACGGCGGGGCCCGACCGGTTGGAGATGGCGGGCAGGCTCGGCCTCCCGCAGGTGGTGACGGTGGGGGCCGCCGACATGATCGCCTTCTCGCCGCCCGAGACCCTCCCCCCGGGGTGGGCCGGGCGCAACCTCTACATCCACAACCCGTTCGTCACTCTGGTCCGCAGCAATGCCGAGGAGTGTGATCGGCTCGGGCGGGGGATGGCGGAGAAGTTGAGCGCGGCAACCGGGCCGTTGACCGTCTTCATCCCGCTGCGGGGGACCTCCTCCTACGGCGTGGAGGGCGGCGTCTTCCACGATCCGGAGGCCGATCGGGCGC
>JAHJML010000079.1 GCA_018821365.1 Actinomycetota bacterium
AGATCGACAGCGGCCTCGACATCGATGCCGTCCGTGAGGTGGCGGCGGCGGTCGAGGCAATGCGGGGCCCCGGGTTGGGAGTGCTCCTGATCACCCACTACAGCCGCATCCTCCGCTACGTCACGCCGGATCGGATCCATGTGATGATGGCCGGCCGGGTGGTCCGCTCCGGCGGTCCGGAACTCGCCGAAGAACTGGAGGCCGAGGGGTACGACGCCATCGCCGCCGCTCTCGGCATCGCGACGGACGAACCGCCCCCGGCCGACTTCCTCCAGGGCCTCTAGGGCCGCCCGGTGCCCCTCGCCCTCCACACCCGCCGCTGGAGTGGCGGTGAGCGCCGCATCCTCCTGCTCCACGGCCTCACCAGCAATGCCGACGGGTGGTGGCGTCTCGCTCCCGATCTCGTCGGAGGCGGCTGGGACGTCACCGCCGCAGACCTCCGGGGGCACGGCCGCAGCCCCGCCGGCGACGACTACATGTTGGAGTCCTACGCGGCAGATGTCTCGATGCTCGGCGGCGGCTGGGACGCCGTGCTCGGCCACTCTCTCGGGGGGGCGGTGGCGGTGCTCTGCGCGGCCCTGGCCCCCCGCTTCACCCGCCGCATGGTGCTGCAGGATCCGGCGCTGCTGCTGGCCTCGATCCCCACCGAGGAGGCGATCCGGTGGCTCAGCGAACCCTATGAGCGCCCCCGCACCATGGCGGCGGTGGCGGCCGACAACCCGACCTGGCACGACGAGGACGTGCGGCTCAAGTTGGAGGCGCTCGAGCAGTGCCCGGCGGCGGTGGTGGAGGCCACCGTCCGTGACAACCCCGACTGGAACCTGATCACCGAGACCGCCGGCCTGGCGGTGCCGACCCTGATCATCGGCGGTGACCCCGACCACGGCGGGGTCGTCCCGGTGACCATCGGGGAATGGTTTGCCTCGGACAATCCGTTCATCGAATACGTGATGCTGGCCGGGTCGGGCCACTCGGCTCACCGGGAACCGGCCCACTACGACGACTATCTGGACATCGTGCTCGGGGCACTGGAGGTGGCGGCGTGAGGATCGAACGGGATTCGATGGGCGAGGTCGAGGTGCCCGACGGCGCCCGCTGGGGAGCCTCGACGCAAGTGGCCCTCGACAACTTCCCCGCCGGGGCCGATCGGGTCGGCCGCCGGTTCATCGGCGTCCTCGGGATGATCAAGGCGGAGGCGGCCAGGGTGAATGCCGCCCTCGGGATCGTCGAGGCCGCCGCCGCCGCAGCGATCGCCGCCGCTGCCGACGAGGTGGCACAGGGCCTCCACGACGAGCAGTTCCCCGTCGGTGGGGGCACCTTCGTCACCGGCCTCTTCCAGAGCGGCTCCGGCACCTCGATGAACATGAACGCCAACGAGGTCATCGCCCATCGAGCGGCCGAGATCCTGGGCGGCGGCACCATCCACCCCAACGATCAGGTCAATGCGAGCCAGTCGTCCAACGATGTCGTCCCCACCGCCATCCACGTCGCCGCCTCGATCGCCGTCACCACCGACCTGCTGCCCGCCCTGAGCCGACTGTCCGGTGCGCTGGAAGGCAAGGCGGTCGAGTTCGACGGGGTCGTGAAGTCGGGGAGGACCCATCTCATGGATGCCACCCCGGTGAGGCTCGGCCAGGAGTTCGGCGGGTATGCCGCCCAGGTCGGCAAGGGGCGGGCGCGGGTGGAGGCCGCCCTCCCGGATCTGCTGGAACTGGCGCTCGGGGGGACTGCGGTGGGGACCGGGATCAACGCTCCGCGGGGCTTCGCCGCCGCGGTGATCGAGGCCATCGCCGGTCGCACCGGGCTCGCCTTCCGGGAGGCCGGGAACCACTTCGAGGCCCAGGCCTCCAAGGACGCCGCCGTCCAGGCGTCGGGCGCCCTCAAGACCGTGGCGGTGAGCCTCTTCAAGATCGCCAACGATCTGCGCTGGCTGGCGTCGGGGCCCAGCACCGGCCTCGGCGAGATCCGACTGGCCGCCCTGCAGCCGGGCTCCTCGATCATGCCCGGCAAGGTGAACCCGGTGATCCCCGAGGCGGTCGTCCAGGCCGCCATTCAGGTGGTCGGCAACGACGCCGCGATCACCTGGGGAGGCGCCAACGGCAACCTCGAACTCAACGTGGTGATGCCGCTGATCGCCAGGAACCTGCTGGAGTCGATCGGGTTGCTCGCCGTCGCCGCCGACCTGCTGGCCACCTGCGTCGCCGGGATCACCGCCGACGCCGCACGGGCCGCCGAGTTGGTGGAACGCAACGTCATCATCGTCACGGCACTGGCTCCCAGGATCGGATACGACCTCGCCGCTGCCGTCGCCAAGCGGGCGGCCGCCGAAGGCAGGCCGGTACGGGAGGTCGCCCTCGAGATGGATGTGCTCCCCGAGGCGGAGTTGGATGCGGCGCTGGATCTCTACCGGATGACCGAGGGCGGGCTCCCCGGGTAGCCGCGGCTGGCAGACTGGGCCTCATGGCGGATCTCTTCATCGGCATCGAGACCGGGGGCACCAAGGTCGTCGCCGGGATCGCCCGCGTCGGGTCCGGCCAACCCGAGGTGGTGGCGCCGCCCATCGTGGTCCCCACGACGGCCGAACCGGGGCGGATGCTGGACGGCCTCTTCGAGCGGATCTCGGCGACCCCCGGGTTCGCCGAGGTCGCCGCGGCGGGGATCGGATCGTTCGGACCGGTGGACCTCGAGAGGGGATCGATCCTGCCGACTCCCAAGCCCGGCTGGTCGGGCTTTCCGCTCCTGGCGGAGGTCCGGCGGCGCCTCGACGTGCCGATCGTCCTCGACACCGACGTCAATGCGGCCGGACTGGCCGAGTGGCGGTGGGGCGCCGCCAGGGGGGCATCCGTGGCCGTCTACCTGACGGTGGGGACCGGCATCGGGGGAGGGCTCCTGGTGGACGGGGTCCCGGTGCACGGATTGCTCCATCCCGAGATGGGGCACATCGAGGTGGCCCGGCACCCCGCCGATGCCTTCGAGGGGGCATGCGGCGCCCACGGCGGCTGCCTGGAGGGCCTGACGGCCGGCCCGGCGATCCGGGCTCGCTGGGGCGAGTCCGGCGAGTCGCTCCCCGACGATCACCCGGCCTGGGAGATGGTCGTCTGGTACCTCGGCAGGGGTCTGGCCCAGATCGCCCTGACGGTGTCGCCCGAAGTGATCGTGCTCGGCGGCGGGGTGATGACCCGCAGTCTCCACGGCCGGGTGGGGGAGTCGCTGGCCGCCGCCCTCGGGGGCTACGTCCCCACCCCGCCGGTGACGGCTCCCCGCTTCGGGTCCCGGGCGGGCCTCATGGGGGCCTTCGCCCTCGCCGGGATGGCGGCATCCCGGTAGCGGCTGAGGAGCCGCAAGGAGATCGACGCCTGGCTGGCCGGGCTCGGCTGACCCTACGCCGGGCCCTGCAGGGCTTCCTGGAGGGTTGCCCAGGGGAGGTTGGCGCACTTGATCCTGACCGGGAACCGGCGCACACCCTGGAGGGCCTCCAGATCGCCGAGCGCCTCGCCGGGACGGGAGGCGTCGATGCCGGGGTCGCCCTCGTCGAGGTCCATCATCGCCCGGAAGCGCCGGGAGATCTCGGCGATCTCCTCGATGGTCTTGCCGATCACGATGTCGGCCATCATCGACGCCGAGGCCTGGCTGATCGAACAGCCTTGCCCGGTGACCGCCACCTCGGTGACCCGGCCGTCCTCCACCACCAGGTCGAGGGACACCTCGTCGCCGCACAGCGGGTTCTGTCCCTCGGCGTGGCCGGTGGCGTGGTCGAGACGGCCCCGGTGGCGGGGGTTGCGGTAGTGGTCGAGGATGACCTCGCGATAGAGATCGTCAAGCGACACCGAAGATCCTCCGGGCCTCATGGAGAGCGGCGACCAGGCGGTCGACCTCCTCCGGGATGCTGTAGACGTAGAACGACGCCCTGGCGGTGGCGGGCACCTCCAGGAGGCGATGGAGCGGGCGGGTGCAGTGGTGGCCCGCCCGCACCGCGATGCCCTGCTGATCGAGGATGGTGGCCAGGTCGTGGGGGTGGATGTCGGCGAGCGTGAAGCTGACCGCCCCGCCCCGCTGTGAGAGGTGGTCGGGACCGTAGACCCGGAGGTCGGGCACCTCGGCGAGCCGTTCCAGGGCGTAGCGGGTGATCGACTCCTCGTGGGAGCGGACCACCTCCATGCCGATCGCCTCCAGGTAGTCGACGGCGGCCCCGAAGCCGATCGCCTCGGCGATCGGCGGGGTGCCCGCCTCGAAGCGGTGGGGGATGTCGGTCCAGGTGGACTCGTAGAGGCCGACGTCGCGGATCATCTCCCCGCCGCCCTCGGATGGCTCCAGTTGCTCGAGGCGCTCCATCGACCCCCACAGCGCCCCGATCCCGGTGGGCCCGAGCATCTTGTGGGCGCCGAAGGCGAGGAAGTCGACACCGAGCGCCTGGACGTCCACCGGCATGTGCGGCACCATCTGGGCGGCATCGACCACGGTGATCGCCCCGACACTGCGGGCGGCCTCGCCGAGCACCTCGATGGGCCCGATGCTCCCCAGCACGTTGGACATCCCCGAGAACGCGATCACCTTGACCCGTTCGTCGAGGAGACCCTCGAGAGCGGCGGTGTCGATCAGGTAGTCGCTGGTGAGCGGCAGGTAGACCAGTTCTGCCCCGGTGTGCCGGGCGACCAACTGCCAGGGAACCAGGTTGGCGTGGTGCTCCAGCATCGTGAGCAGGATCCGATCCCCCTCCCGGAGATGGTAGAGGCCCCACCCGAAGGCAATGCTGTTGATGCCGGTGGTGGTGCCCCTGGTGAACACGATCTCCTGAGGAGAGGCGGCGTTGACGAAACCCGCCACCTTGGCCCTGGCGCCCTCGTAGGCCTCGGTGGCCCGGGTGGCCAGCAGGTAGGCGCCCCGGTGGACGTTGGCGTTGGTGGTCCGGTAGTAGGCGTCCATGGCGTCGAGCACCTGGACCGGCTTCTGGGTGGTGGCCGCCGAGTCGAGGTACGCCAGAGGATGCCCGTTCATCTCGGTGGACAGGATCGGGAAGTCGTCCCGCAGCCGGGCCAGGCCGCTGATGGGTCTACCTTCCATGACAGAGGCCTCCACCGGGGAACGCTTCGGCCGCTTGTCCCTCGAGGACTGACATGAGACCGCGTCCCCGGTGGTTGGCCTTGGAGGCCGGACGCCAACAACGGTGTCGTCCCTTGAGG
>JAHJML010000080.1 GCA_018821365.1 Actinomycetota bacterium
CCGTCAGCCGGTTCCTCGAATCCCATCTCGACATCGACTGGGAGAACAGCGACGACGTGTCCGAACGCCTCTCATGGTCCGAGTTCGGGTACCGCTCCATCCACTACGTCGTGTCGCTGCGGCGCACCGACGACCTGCTGCCCGTCGACGACGACCTGTACGGCTTCGAATGCCAATCACCCGAATGCCCCGGGTTCGGCACCTTCCACCCCTTCAAGGCCGAGATCCAGGTCAGGACGCTGGCCGAGCACGCCTGGGCCGACTTCGCCCACGACATCACCTACAAGGGCGCCTTCCAGCTTCCCGCGCAGTGGCTGCGTGAGATCGCCCTGATGGCCGCCGACCTCGAAGACGTCGACCGGACCGTGGCGCGGATCGAGGAGGGCCTCCGCACCTACGCCGCCTCCTACGGCTCCTACATGGAGCCCGAGGAGTTGATCGCCGAGATCCAGACCCTCGAGACGGTGCTGTCCTTCGATCCCGACAACGCCCACCTGGCGTGGAGGATCGGCAAGCTGGCGATGACGGCGGGCGACTGGGATCGCGCCGTCGCCGTGATGGACCGCTTCGTCGACCCCCACCACCCCGACCTGGCCCTGCAGCCCCTGCTGCGGGATCTGGGAGTCTCGCTTCGCAAGAGCGGCGATGTCGCCAGGGGACGGCGCTACCTGGAGGCGGCCGTCGACCTGGACCCCACCGACTCCGATGCCATCGCCTCGCTCGCCGGCTCCTGGCGGGGTGACGACGACGCCCGCGCCCACGGCCTGTACCGGCGCGCCTTCGAGGTCGACCCCACCGACTACTACCCGCTCCTCAACTACGTCGACGGCGAGATCGAGAGGACCGGCGCCACCGGGATCCTCGAGATCCTCGCCCCGATGGCCTCCCAGGCCATGGCCCGCTGCCGGGCCCACGTCGACGTCGGCATCAACATCCCCTGGTCGCTGTCGTCGCTGGCCAAGTTCCACTTGCTGCTCGGAGACCCCTACGCCGCACTCGAGTGGTACGCGCTGGCGATCCGGGCCGGGACCTCGGTGTATGCGGTGCCCACCCTGGAGCGGACCCGGGTGGCCGCCTCCCAGATCCGGGGCCATGACTGGTGCGATCGGTTCCTCCAGGTGGCCGGGGCCGCCCGGTTCGGAGACGAGGCCGCTCGCAGCGGGGTGGCGGCACTGGCAACCGCCGGCGCGCCGCCCATCGAGCCCCCGGTGCTGATCGTCGTCGGGAGCACCGACCCGCGGCTGGCCGAACAGACCGATGGCTACCGGCGGGTCATCGCCGAGGCGGTCGCCGGGTGCCGGGGGACCGTCATCTCGGGGGGGACCCGCCAGGGAGTCTGCGGGCTCGTCGGTGAGGCCGCCGCCGCCTCGGAGGGCCGGGTGCGCGCCATCGGCTACCTCCCCGCCGATCTCCCCGCCGACGCCGAGCCGGATGATCGCTACGACGAGCTCCGCACCACGGCGGGGGAGGGGTTCAGCCCGCTCGACCCGCTCCAGAATTGGATCGACCTGGTCGCCTCCGGGGTCGACCCCTCCGAGGTGGTCGTGCTGGGCCTGGGGGGCGGACAGATCGCCGCTGCCGAATACCGTATCGCCCTGGCGCTCGGCGCCCGGGTCGGCATCGTCGAGGGGAGCGGACGGGAGGCCTCCCGGCTCCTGGCCGATCCCCGCTGGAACGACGCCGGAGGACCGGTGCCGCTGCCGGCCGACCCGCACACGGTCAGGGCCTTTGTGTCATCGCCGTCCCCCAGTCTGGGCTCCGCCGATCGCGAGGCGCTGGCACGGGAGCTGCACCGGGCCTACCGGGAGGAGATCGCCGCCACCCAGGCCGACGACCCGGCCCGGCTCCCCTGGGAGACGCTGGCCGACGACCTCAAGCAGAGCAACCTCGACCAGGTGGACGACATCGTCGCCAAGCTGGGAGAGATCGGGTGCCGGGTGGTCCCGAGCATCGAGGGGGCAGCGGGCTTTGCGTTCACCGATGAGGAGGTGGACCGCCTCGGTGAGATGGAGCACGGGCGGTGGGCTGCCGAACGGCTGCGGGCCGGCTGGCGCTGGGGCCCGGCCCGGGATCCCGCCGCCAGGAGGAGCCCCTACCTGGTGGCCTGGGCGCAGGTGCCCGACGAGATCCGCGAGTACGACCGCCAGTTCGTCCGCCGCATCCCGGCGCTGCTGGCGAGCGTGGGGTTGGGGATCGTCCGGGCCGGCTAGGGCGGCGGTTGGGGGGCGGTCTCCTTCGGCCAACCCGGCCCGTCGAGCCGGAGGAAGAACACCCCACCGGACAGGTCTCCGCACATCAGCGTCGCCTCGCTCGATTGGACCAACGACGAGATCTCGGCGTCTGCCGTGAAGGTGGCGATCGGCGTCGGCCCGTCGACGGGCCACACTCCCACCACCGGCCCGGCGGCGACGGCCAGCAGGTTCCCCGAGAGGGCCACGAGCGCGCTCGGGGATGCATCGAACCGGGCGATCGCCGCCCTCTCTGCCGAGTCCACGTCCACGACGGCGAGCGTGCCGAAGGCGTCGGTGGCCGCCACCCTGCCGCCCGTCGGCAGCACCGCTATCCGGGTGATCTGCTCCCGGTGCGACGAACTCATCCCGGGCCCCGCGATGGTGGCGGGCTCGCCGCCCGAGACGGCGTCCCAGATGTAGACGGCCCCGTCGTATCCACCGGCGACGGCTCTCCTCCCGTCGCCGTGCATGGCGAACGCCAGCGCACTGCCCCCGCCCCGGTTCAACTGCTGCGGCTTGGATCCGCCGGTCCACGACCACAGGTTCCCGCCGGAGTCGTTCCAGACGACCCGGCGTCCATCGGCGGTGCCGGCGATGGCGAGCACCGCATCGGTGCCTTCGAACTGCTTGCCGGTCATCCCGGCCTGCGAGAGACTCCACAGGTAGACCATGCCGTTGGTCGTCCCGACTGCGATGCGGTCGCCGTCGGGGAGCAGAGCCAGACCGCTGGGTTCGCCGTCGTCCACCTCGAACAGCGTGGTGCTCGCTGCAGACCCGGAGAGACCGGACACCACCCTGCCGTCGCGCGACGCTGTGATGGCTCCCGTGTCGGCGATCGCCAGTCCGGCGATCGCCATCGGGAACTCCTCCCCGGCGATGACGCTGCCCGAGGAGACATCCCACAGCCTCACCGTCCCGTCTTCGGAGCCCGAGGCGGCCGTCCGGCCGTCGGGCGACGCCGCCAGGTGGTACACCGATCCGTGGTGGCCATCGGAGGCGTCGGGAGTTGGGGCGACGGAATCGGGTCGCCACACCCGCAGCAGCGAGTTCTCCGAGTAGGTCCCCACCCACTCGCTCGCCGAGAAGGTCACCACCCGGGTGCCGTCGGAGGAGACACCGATGCCCTCGACACTGCCGGCATGGCGCCCCAGGGTGTGGACCTGGTCGGTGTCGAGATCCCACACGCCGACTGCTCCCGAGGCACGGCCGACGATCAGGCGATCTCCGCCGGGTAGAGGATGGATGGCGGTCGGCTTGTCGTTTCCGCACGAGAGCGCCGCCACCCGGCGGCCCTCCGCCGAGTCCCACACCTCGACCACCGATTCGGCGTAGGAGGCGGTGACGCACCTGATCCCGTCCGGGAGCACCGCGACCAGTCCGGTCGATCTCCCGTGCCCGCCGAGCGACTTCACCCGACTCGAGAGCGTCTCGTCCCAGATGGTCCACTCGGAGCCCCCTGCTTCGAGGATTCTCCCGTCGGGGAAGAACGCCAGATCGCTTGCGGTGTCACGGTCCCATTGCGGCGTGTTGCGCGGCTCGCCGGTCGTCAGGTCCCACAGGCACCGATGCCCGGCCGGGGTCGAGGTGGCACAGAGCCGGGCATCGGGGCCGACCGCCATCGCCCAGATCAGGTCCGGATGCTCGGCGACGATCGTGGTGACCCCCCCGGTGGCGAGATCGAGGACGCCGAGGGCCCGTTGGTCGAGTGCGACCAGCAGTGCCCGGCGTCCCGGGATGGCGACGGCGCCGGTGATGGAGATGCCGTCGGCCAGGAACCAGGGTGGATCGTCGAGACGGGAGAGACTCCACACCGCCACCTTCCGGTCGCTCGAGAAGGAGACGGCCTCGCCGCCCTCGAGGACCGCCAGCGAGTGGATTTCGCCGCGATGGCCCCGCAAGATCCCCGCCAGCGCTCCATCGGTCCGATGGAGCGCCGAGCCCACCGGCGTCAGCTGCGGTGCCCGGCAGTCGAGGGCGCCGGCCACCACCCTCTCCACCCCTTTTCCGGGCGCCGATCCCAGACGCCCGATCACCTGGGCGGCAATCTCGCCGGGGTGGCGCCTGAGCGCCGACGACGCCATGTCGAGTGCTCGTGAGATCCGGCGGAGGTCCTCGGTCCCCGGGTTCACACCTGCTCCCGCTTGCGGAACGGATCATCACCCACCACGAACCGGTTGATGCGCAGCGGGCCCCGGCACGCCTCGCCGGGGCAGTCGATGTCCTC
>JAHJML010000281.1 GCA_018821365.1 Actinomycetota bacterium
ACAAATGGTGGCACGCTGAGCTCGACCGGCGTCGTTCAGCTCACCTCGAGCGGCGGTACGATCACAATTAGCGGCGCCAACCAGCTGAACGCCACTGGGGGCGTGGACATCGACGGCGGCACCCTCGAATTCAGCGCTGGCGCTTCTGGAGTTGTCTCCGGCGGAGCGGGTTTCGCCCTTGGAGGCGGAACGGTCAACCTGAATGATGGCACACTCGATGTCGACAGCACATTCAACCAGACGGCCGGGACCTTCAATGCGGGTTCTGGGGTTTTTCGACTGTCCGCGGACTTCGACTTCGATGGAGGTCTCTTCAACGCCGACACCTCGAACACCACCTTTGACAGTGACGCAACCACCACCGTTTCAAGCGCGTTTGGCGGATTCAACGACGTCAACATCACCGGCGGAACGGTGAACGTCAGCGCCGGGGCGGTGCTCATTCAAGACGATCTCAACCTCAGCACGGAAACCCAGCTCAACATCGGCGCCGGACTCTTCAGGGTGGCAGGCGACACCACAATCAATGGGAGCGCCGGCATCGAGATCACCACAAGTGGTGTGGATACCCGCTGGAACAACGTCACGATCCCGGCTACCGGAACTTTTGAGGCAAGCGATATTAATGCCACCATAACGTTCGATGGCACCAGCAGTTTCACTGTTGGCGACGGGGATGGTCAGGCAGCAACGGTGACGCTGACCGGTGCGGCAGGCGCTGGACTGAGCCTGCGGTCGTCTTCGAACACCTGGCAGCTCATAGACCACGTCGATGACACCAACACCCTGTCGATCTTCAACGTGATTGCGTTCGATGCAGACTCATCGGCGGGAAAAAGCATTTTTGCGGGGAGTGGTTCACTTCTCGTCAGAACCACTAACTGGCACACAGTGCTCGATCATTTTTCGATTGAAACCATCTCCACACCCCAAACGGCCGGTGTGCCATTTGATGTCCAGCTCGTCGCGGAAGACATCTACGACAACACCGTAACGACCTTCACCGGTACAGTGACGATAAACGACACGACGGGTTCGCTCACGCCCGCCATCTCGGGAGCGTTTTTGGGCGGGCTCCGCACACAGTCGGTCGCGGTGACGGTGGCGGATACCAACACCACCGCTGACGTGACGATTACGGTGCAGGACTCAGGTACCGACGCGACGGGCATCAGCAATGCGTTTGACATGCAAGCCGGTTCGCTCGACCACTTCGGCGTGTCGACAGTGCCCAGCACCATCGTCGCGGGAGAAAACTTCAGCGTGACAATCACCGCGCAGGATGCCGACAACAACACAGTCACCGGCTTCAACGGCACAGCCGTCCTGTCTGACGAGACCGGGACGTTGACGCCAACTGTGACCGGGTCGTTCGGCGCCGGAGTGGTGACCCAGAATGACCTGGCCATCACCCTGGCCGACAGTAACACGACCGCCGACGTGCGTGTGACTGCGACGCGGTCGGGCGGTACCGAGACAGGTCAGAGCAACTTGTTCGACGTGCAGCCCAACGACCTGCACCACTTTGCGGTGGGAACAATCACCAGTCCGAGGATCGCCAATGAGTCGTTTGATCTCGAGCTAACCGCCCAAGATATTCATGACAACACGGTCACCGACTTCACCGGCACCGTAACCATCAGCGATACCACCGGGACGGTGACGCCGACCACCTCGGCAGCGTTCACGGGCGGTGTGCTCACACAGTCAGTTGAGGTAACTGAGGCGGACCCGGACACGACCGCTGACGTGAAGATTACGGTGCAGGACTCAGGTACCGGCGCGACGGGCATCAGCAACGCGTTTGACGTGCAGGCCGGTTCGCTCGACCACTTCAGCCTGTCGATCGTGCCCAGCACCATCGTCGCGGGCGAGAGCTTTAGCGTGACGATCACCGCCGAGGATGCCGACAACAACACGGTGACAGGCTTCACCGGCACAGCCGTCCTGACTGACGACACCGGAACCTTGACGCCGACCGTGACCGATTCGTTCGGCGCTGGAGTGGTGACACAGAGCAACCTGGCCATCACCCTGGCCGACAGTAACACAA
>JAHJML010000244.1 GCA_018821365.1 Actinomycetota bacterium
ATCGTGGACGTGGATCAGGTAACGATTGCGCTGCGGAGCGAAATGGACGCGCCCCCCGTCATCGACCGTCCAGTTGCCCTGGTCGATGAAATAGTTCTTCGCTTCATCATAGCTCCGTGTCTCGAAATCGAAGCCCGACGGTGCCTCGAGGAGGCGGCAGATCTCACCGCCTGCCAGGTCGTAGATGCCGAAGAAACGGCTCTGCGCGGACACACCGCCATCGAAATGGAACTCGGTGCCGCAGATGGCCAGGGTCCGGCCGCGGCACATCGCCCCGCTTATGTCGCCGAAGCCCAGAGGCTCGCCGTCGGACGAACGCAACTGCAGCGAAGGCAGGGGTATACCACTGGCGTCCAGGCGCGTGATCTGGCAAGGCTTGCGGTCGGTGATGCCGAGGCTGCCGTCCGGCAGCCACAGCAGGCCGTCCGGCGCCCGGAGCTCACCCGGTCCATCGCCCTCCCGACTCAGCGAGCGCAAGTACGCGCCACCGGCAGAGTAGACGTGCACCTGGCCGAGTTGCCGGTCGGACAACCAGACGGTGCCGTCGGGACCCGCCGAGACATCGGAGAGGACGCCTACGAGCACCTCCGCCTGCTCGACGTTCACCCGCCAGAGCACTTCAAGGTGCAGGGTCCGGGTGCCGTCGCTCGGCTCGGCGCCGTTGCGCACGTGGCGAACGCCGTCGACCGTCTCGACCTCGCCCGCCGAGAGCAGGGCCGGCAGGCAGAGAAGCGTGATCGAGAGGAACGGCAGCAGGACCAGCGGTCGGCGGGAAATCGTGCAGGCGAGGATATGTGCGGCGAGCGGGCGTTTCCTGGCCATACAGACTCCTTTTGCGATCGCGGATTTTTCCCGGTTCACAAGAGGCAGGTCAACCAATTGTATTGCGGCGTGACCTTGAAGCCGAACCTGATGAGGACTCCATTGTAATCGAGCTGGTAATCTCCACCGTTCTGGTTGGTCACTTCACTGCCATCGAATTTGAGATCGCCGATCGTCGCATATCTGTACCCCGCGTTGCCGAAAAGCGTGGTATGTCGCTAAATATCCATATCCACGACGTTTAAAAACTGGCCAGCAGGAGTCCGCGGCCACTGAAATCTCCAGTGATCGGATCCTCGCCAGGTGTGCGAATCTCAGCCGTGCCCGCCGTTTGAATCAGCCCCAGATTCGCACCGAACCCGAATCTGACCTTCTTTTCACCGGGAGGGAGGATCGTGAAATGGATCTCATAGATGTCTGCAGGCAGGTTGTATTCCTCCGAACCCGATGCGTCGGCGTAGCCGGTACTGCAGGCGAGTCTGGAGTAGCCGACTCCGATCACGATCGCGGGACCGGCGAAGTATCCAACCTGGACGCCATGATCAAGTCCTCTTGTCACGTTGTTCATTTTTTAGGTTCCAGCAAGCTCATTGAAGTGATCGATCTCGTTGTTCAGGTCGCTCAGCGAATAGAACGAGAGCCCCCCATGGCCGCCCCAATAGACGTTGCCCGCCAGTGCGCTCCCGGCGACGAAGACGGAGATGAATAGACAAGCAATAACGTATGACGTCTTTTGAGACATGGTAACGTCCCCTCCCCCGGAGAATACTTTGGTAGCGATACCGAGCACCCTACTGAATGTCCATTCTCACGTCAAGGCAGATGACTGCCTCAAATCTCGATTCCGTGGTAGTATGCCGTGAATTACCATGATGCGACATCCCGATCCCTTGTGGAGATGCACTCATGACCGGCAAAGACATGCCGCCCCGCGCCGATAACGGCGATGCCCGGGAAAAACCGGAGCAGCCATCCGTCGACCAACCCACCGCCGAGGGCGTTACCGAAGACCCCCTGACGATGACCGGGCGCGCCGGAGGCGACGACCTCCGGCA
Source organism: Actinomycetota bacterium (assembly GCA_018821365.1). GTDB lineage: Bacteria > Actinomycetota > Acidimicrobiia > Spongiisociales > UBA11373 > JAHJML01. The sequence goes on from JAHJML010000244.1 coordinate 1,878, forward strand.
GGCGAGCATCGGCCCTTACCGCCTGCTCGAGACCCTCGGCGAAGGCGGCATGGGCGTCGTCTATCTCGCCGAGCAGCGCGAGCCGATCCGCCGCCGGGTGGCGTTGAAGGTCATCAAGCTGGGCATGGACACCAGGGAGGTCATCGCGCGTTTCGAATCCGAGCGACAGGCCCTGGCCATGATGAACCACCCGAACATCGCGTGTGTGCTCGGCGCCGGTACCACCGAGGCCGGCCGGCCCTACTTCGTCATGGAGCACGTGCCGGGCGTGCCGATCACCGACTATTGCGACCGGCACAAGCTGACGACGCGGCAG
>JAHJML010000081.1 GCA_018821365.1 Actinomycetota bacterium
CCACCATCACGTCGGCGTCGCCCCTGCGGATGATCTCGGCCGCATCGCCGATCGCATTGGCCGAGGCGGCGCAGGCCGTCACGGTGCAGCTGCTCGGCCCGAACAGGTTGAACTCGATCGACACCAGGCCCGCCGCCATGTTCGAGATGATCTGGGTGATCGCCAGTGGGCTCACCCGATCCGGCCCCCGCTGCCGCATGACGTCGATGTTGTCCTGGAACGAGATCATCCCGCCGATGCCGCTGCCGACCACCACCCCGGCCCGCAGGGCGGCCGGGTCGTCCTCCTCGAAAGAGAGGCCTGCGTCCTCCAGCGCCTGAGCCGTCGACGCCCAGAACAACTGGTCGAACCGGTCGAGGCGACGGGCCTCCTTCCGCTCGATCCACTGCTCGGGGTCGAAGCCGGGGATCTCGGCGGCGAATCTGATCTTGAATCCGGTCGTGTCGAACGCGGTGATGGGGCCCACCCCGGAGACCCCATTGCGGGCTGCCTCCCAGAATGAGTCCACGGTCAACCCGAGCGGGTTGACGGTGCCGATCCCGGTGACGACGACGCGGCGGCGCATGACGTCAGCCGGCCAGTTTCTCCATCACGACCGTGGCGGCCTCACCGACCGTCGTGATCCGCTCGGCCTCTTCGTCGGGAATGACCACGCCGAAGTTGTCCTCGAGGGCCATCAGCAACTCGACCACGCCGAGTGAGTCGACCTCAAGATCCTCGTCGAAGGTGGCCTCCATCGTGATCTTGTCTCTCTCCAGGCCCAGTTCCTCGACCAGCAGGTCGATCAGCTTCGCTTCCACTTCCGCGCGTTCCATGGGGTTCCTCTCCCTCGTTCGATCAGATCGCCAGGCCGCCGTCGACGACGATCACCTGGCCGGTGACATACGAGGCGGCGTCCGATGCAAGATAGCCAACCAGCGATGCCACCTCCCCCGGGGTGCCGAACCTCCCCAGTGTGATGGCGGCGGAGGCGGCCTTCCGCAGGTCGTCGCCGAGGCCGGTGGTCATGTCGGTCTCGATGAAGCCGGGGGCCACCGCATTGACGGTGATCCCCCGTGAGCCGACCTCCTTGGCGACCGCCTTGGTGAAGCCGATCAGCCCGGCCTTGGCAGCCGCATAGTTGGCCTGCCCGGGGTTGCCCGAGATCCCCGTCACCGAGGTCATCGAGATCACCCTGCCGAACCGGGCCTTGAGCATGCCCCGCAGCGCCGCCCGGGTGCACAGGTAGGCGGCCCGCAGGTTGGTCTGCAGGACCGCATCCCAGTCCTCGGGTCCCAGCCTCAGCAGCAGGTTGTCGCGGGTGATGCCGGCGTTGTTGACCAGCACCTCGACCGCTCCCCACTCGGCGCCGACTCGCTCGAACATGGCGGCCACCGCCTCGGCATCCCCGACATCTGCGCCGATGGCCATTGCCTCGCCCCCGCCCGCCGTGATGGCGGCCACCACCTCCCCGGCCGCCTCAGGACTCGAGTGGTAGTTGACCACCACCCGGTGCCCGTCGTTGGCCAGTTGCTCGGCCACCGCCCGGCCGATGCCGCGCGACGCCCCGGTGATCAAGGCGACCCTGTTCATCGGACTGCCCCCCTGCTCATTGGACACCCATGCCGTACAGGTCGATGTTCGGCTGCATCAATTCGAGGCCGCTCGCATCGGAGGGGGGGAGGTCGGCGTCGCTGCTGCCGAGCGGTTCGATCCGGCTCCCCCATCGGTAGACGGCCGCCGCCCAGGTGAGGCCTCCGCCGAATGCCGCAAAGACGATGTTCGAGCCCGGAGTGATCCTGCCCTCGTCGATGGCCTCCGTCAACGCGATCGGGATCGTGGCGGCCGAGGTGTTGCCGTACGAGGCGATGTTGACGAACACCTTGGATGGATGCAGCCGGAGACGCCGGGCGGTGGCCTCGATGATGCGGATGTTCGCCTGATGCGGGATCAGCAGATCGATGTCGTCGAGCTCGAGTCCGGCCTCCTCGATCACCCTGGTCGAGGCATCACCCATCGCCGCCACCGCCCGCCTGAACACCTCCGCCCCTTCCATGTGGACGACCATCCGGCGGTCCGGGCCGGGAGCACCCTCGGTTCCGCTGCGAGGAACGCAGAGAATGTCGGCGACCGAGCCGTCGGTTCCCAGTTCGAAGGAGCGCACTCCGGCGTCCTCATCGGAGCCCTCCAGCACCACCGCGCCCGCGCCGTCACCGAACAGGACACTGGTGGAGCGGTCGGTGAAGTCGAGGAAGTAGTGGAGCTTCTCGGCTCCGATCAGCAGCACCCGCTCGAAGCCGCCGGCCCCGATCATCTGGCGGGCGGTGACCAGGCCGAAGATGAACCCGGAGCAGGCGGCGTTGAGATCCATGGCGGCGGCCCGGCCGGCCCCGATCTTGTCCTGCACGATGGCAGCCGTGCTCGGGATCAGCCGATCCGGGGTACAGGTGGCCACCAGGATCAGATCGATGTCGTCGGGTTCGAGGCCGGCGGTCGCCAGCGCCCTCAGGCCGGCCACCGCCGCCATGTCGGACGTCTCGACGTGGCTGATGCGGCGCTCCCTGATCCCGGTGCGGGTCACGATCCACTCGTCGCTCGTCTCGGTCACCGTCTCGAGGTCGGCGTTGGACAGCACGGCGGGGGGGACACACTTGCCCCAGCCTGTGATGACGGCGTTGCGCATGGATCCCTCTCCTCCGTGTTCCCTCATCCGGCGCCGATCGCCCCAGCGACCACGGCTGCCTCCTTGAGGGTCGAGACCACGTGCGTCTCGCAGCCCTCTATCGACCTCCCGGCGAGCCCGGCGGTTACCTCCCCGGGGCCGATGTGGACGAACCTGGTGATGCCCGCTTCCGCCATGGCGACGAGCGACCGCTCGAAGAGGACCGGCGACGTCAACTGCTCCAGCAGGCCCCTCCCGATATCGGTCGTGTGCGGCAACCCGGTGGCGTTGGCCCACACCGGGAAGGCCGGCTCCCGCATCGGCGTGGACGACACCGCCTCGGTGAGATCGTGTGCCGCCGGGGCCATGAACGGCGAGTGAAAGGCGCCGGCCACCTTGAGCGGGATCACCCGGCGCACCCCGTGGTCCCGGCCGTGCTCGGCCGCCCAGGTGATGTCATCGGACCCCCCGGCCACCACCACCTGCCCCGGTGCATTGAGGTTGGCCACCCAGAGGCGGCCGCCCCGCTCCCGGCAGGCCGCCGCCAGTGCCTCCGCTTCCCCGACACCCGCCCCCAACAGCGCCGCCATGCCGGACGGCTCTCGCCCCGCCGCCGCCGCCATCGCCATCCCCCGGGCCGCCACCAGCCGGAGGCCGTCGCCGAACCCCAACGCCCCGGCGGCGGCCAGCGCGGTGTACTCGCCCAGCGAATGGCCGGCCGCCGCCTGCGGCGACTCGGCCACCGCATCGCGGAAGGCCTCCCACAGCGCATAGGAGACCGCAAACAGGGCCGGTTGCGCCCGGTCGGTGTGGGTCAGTTCCTCCTCGGGCCCACCGGCACACGTCGCCGCCAGCGGCCACCCCAGGATCTCGTCGGCGGCCTCTCCCAACAGGTCGGGGCGCGCCGCAAACACGTCGGCACCCATGCCGACGGCCTGGCTCCCCTGCCCGGGGAACAGCACCGCGTACCCCATGTGATCCCTCCCCGTCGCCGCCGAGGCGGCACCGTAGCCGGTTCGGCGGCGCTGCGCCCCTCCCCCGGCCAGTGCAGCCGCCACCGCGGCAACCCGGTCTGCATCGGAGTCGTCGACATCCCGATGGGTGCAGAACCGCAGCACACCAGGCCGGATGTAGCCGACCAGCACCCCGGCGGCCTGCAGCGCCGCCGCCAAGGCATCCGCACCCCCGGGCACCGCATCGCCGCCGACCAGGACCATGTTGGTCTCCGGCGGCTTGACCACCGCACCGGGCAGGCGGTCCCTCAGCATTCCCGCCAGCCGGGCGGCCAACCGGTGGTCGTCGACGAGCCGATCCCGCTCCTGCAGTCCGATCCGGGCCGCCGCCGCGATCACCCCCGCCTGCCGCATCCCGCCCCCGAGGCGCTTGCGGACCTGGTGCGCCGCCGCCATCGCCGCCGCGGTGCCGCACAGCATCGAGCCCACCGGGGCCCCCAGTCCCTTCGACAGGCAGAACATCACGGTGTCGGCCTCGGCGGCATAGGCGGAGGCCGGCACCCCACTGGCGGCCTCCGCATTGAAGAGACGGGCTCCGTCGAGATGCACCCGCAGCCCCGCCCGGCGGGCCGCCGCCGTCCCCGCCGCCATCGTCTCCAGCGGCACCACCGCTCCACCGGAGACGTTGTGGGTGTTCTCCCACACCAGCAGCGACACCCCGGGAAGGTGGTAGCCCGACTGCCCGATCGCCTCGCCGATCTGATCGACGGTCACCGCCCCGCCCTCGCCCCGAACGGACCTGAAGGCCACCCCCGACAGCCACGACGCCGCACCGTGCTCGTGGTTGCGAACGTGGGCCCACTCGTTGCAGACGACCTCGTCCCCCGGGTCGGTGTGGAGATGGATGGCGATCTGGTTCCCCATCGTCCCGCTGGCGACGAAGAGGGCGGCCTCGGTGCCGACCGCCGCCGCCGCCTCCTCCTGGAGGGCCGCCACGGTCGGGTCTTCTCCGTAGACATCGTCACCCACCTCGGCCTCGGCCATCGCCCGGCGCATCTCCGGGGTGGGGCGGGTGACCGTGTCGGATCGGAAGTCGGCGATGCCGTCGGGAAACGCCATGGAACCCTCCGGGTCGGGAGACGGCCATCCTATCGGCCGGCCCATCGACTGGTTGCCGGGCGGCGGGGAGGGGCGAGCCCCGCAAAGCGGGTAGGCTCCCGCTGTTGCCCTCTACCCCCCAGGTCCATGACTTTCTTTGAACCCTCCCTACCCGTGGTCCCGGCTGCCGCGGGCACCCGGGTACGCACCCCCAAAGCCTTCAACCGGCTCGTCGATCTCGCCTACAACGTCTGGTGGACCTGGGTCCCGGAGGCTCGCGAGCTCTGGCAGCGGGTCAGCCCGCCGGATTGGGCGATGAACCCCAATCCGCTGACCATCCTCCAGACCATGTCCCCCGACACCTGGGAGGCCCTCGAGGCCAATGACTCCTTCGTGGAGTTGTACGAGGAGGTCATCCGTCGGTTCGATGCCTACATGGAGACCGAGGACACCTGGTACGAGCGGGAGCACGCCGGTTCGCTGCCCGGCGGGATCGCCTACCTCTGCACCGAGTTCGGCCTCCACCACACCCTGCCGTTCTACTCGGGCGGCCTCGGCGTCCTGGCCGGTGATCACACCAAGTCGGCCTCCGACCTGGGGCTGCCCTTGGTCGGAGTGGGGCTCCTCTACCGGCGCGGCTACTTCCGCCAGGCGATCGACCCCGACGGCCTCCAGCAGCACCACTATCGGGCGGTCGAGGTGGCCCGCCGGCCGATCCGCCGGGTCCTGGACCGGACCGGGCACCCACTGATCGTGCAGGTCGACCTCCCCGACAGCACGGTGAACGTGGGGGCCTGGCGGATCGACGTGGGCCGGGTCCCGCTGATCCTGCTCGACACCGACCTCCCCTCGAACGACCCCGCCGATCGGCCGATCACCCACATCCTCTACGTCCGGGGCCGCGAGATGCGGCTCTGCCAGGAGATCGTGCTGGGGATCGGCGGAGCCCGGGTACTGGAGGCTCTCGGCATCGAACCCTCGGTGTGGCACGTCAATGAGGGGCACGCCTCCCTGGCGCTGGTCGAGCGCCTCTCCAAGACCATCTCGGCAGGCTCCGGCTTCGAGCGGGCCGTCGAGCAGATCCGCGGCACGACGGTCTTCACCCTCCACACCCCGGTCCCCGCCGGCAACGAGGTGTTCGACGCCGGCCTGGTCGGCCGCTTCCTCAACGGACGCCTGCCCGGTCTCGACGATGCGGCGCTCGGCTCACTAGGGCACAGCGGCCGGGACGGGATCTTCGACCTTGGGGCACTCGCCATCCGGCTGTCCCGCTCGACCAACGGTGTCAGCAAGCGCCACGGCGAGGTAGTGACCCGCGACTGGCACCAGATCATCGGGGGACCGGGGACCTCGGTCACCAACGGCGTTCACCTCCCCACCTGGGTCGGGGGGGCCATGGGCAAGCGGATCGCCGAGGCGCTCGGCCCCAACTGGACCGAGATGGGCCTCGATCCCCAGGCGTGGGAGGCGGTCCGAGACCTCGACGACAAGGCGGTGTGGGACGCCCACCAGTCCCAGAAGGAGCGCCTCATCCGGCACCTGCGCCGCCGCCTCCGCGATCAGCGGGCCCGCCACGGCGCCAGCCCCGGCGATCTCCGCAAGATCACCAGCCTGCTGCCCGTCGACCGGCTCACCATCGTGTTCGCCAGGCGCTTCGCCACCTACAAGCGGGCCGGGCTGCTATTCCAGGACCTGGGCAGGCTGACCGGCCTGCTCACCAACCCGGAGCGCCCGATCCAATTGATCTTCTCCGGCAAGGCCCACCCGGCCGACACCATGGGCAAGGACCAGATCCGCCACGTCTTCGAACTCGCCAACAGCCCCGAGTTGGCGGGCCATGTGTTCTTCTTCGAGGACTACGACATGGAACTCGCCCGCTACCTGGTGGGCGGCGCCGACGTGTGGCTCAACAACCCCCGCCCTCCCATGGAGGCCAGCGGCACCTCGGGGATGAAGGCGGCCGCCAACGGAGTCCTCAACCTGAGCGTCACCGACGGCTGGTGGGGTGAGGGTCACAGCGACGGCAACGGCTGGGCGTTCGGGGAGCACTTCGAGTCGGACGAGGTCGATGCGGATGCCCTCTACCGCCTGCTGGAGCACGAGGTGGCGCCCCTCTACTACGAGATGGACGACGAAGGGGTCCCCCACCAGTGGGTGGCCAGGATGAAGAACGCCATCGCCACAGTGGCGGCGCCGTTCAGCACGCAACGGATGGTGGCCGAGTACACCGAACGGCTGTACCTGACGAAGGGCTGAGCGGGGTCATCCCCAGCGACGGGGGTGCTTGACCTCGAGGCCGCCGAACAGGACCAGGGCCTGGATCTCCAGACGGGGGACATTGGGACCCTCGGCGACCCTGGTGGTGGTGTCGTCCCATCCACCGAACAGCGGGACACCACTGATGGTCACGGCCCATCCGGTCGGGACGACCACGTTGATGCCGCCGAACACCGCCGTAGCGGTGATGGAGGCGCCACCGGGAACCAGGGTGGCCTTGGTGAGATCGAGTGTCATGGCCCCCAGCACCGCCGTCACCGAGGCCCTCTCGAAGGCGGTCGAGCGGGTGGCCACCCGGGACGAGGACAGGACCGCCATCCCGGACACCTCGGCCTGGTCGACCGCCCCCATCCGCTGCCGTCCCCATCCGAGCAGCAACCCGAGGCCCATCGAGATGAGCACGATCGGCCACACGATGCCCCAGTCGACCGTTCCGAACAGGCCGGTGGTGGCCCCGAGCACCACCAGGCCGCCCACCACCAGCGCCAATGGCAGCGGTCCGGCCCTCCGCTCGGAGGCGATCTGGAATGCCCCCAGGAAGACGATGGCGAGCGGCCACCAATCGCCCAGCGTGGTAGCGGCGTCGAGGACTCCAGCCGTGTCGAGCAGGAACACCGACCCCAGGCCCACCAGCAGCGTGCCGACCACCGCCCTGCCGGCGTTCATACGGCCACCGGTCTCGTCGGCGGCAGAGGGGGCATACGCCAGGACGGTCTCGCCGGGTGATGATGCATCAGACCACCATGTTCGCACCCCTCGGGCATCGCCGCGGCGGGTTGGTCCCCACGTCGATTCCCCAACCCGAATTCCCTATGGACGGAAGTAGGGAATATGAGCTATTCTGTAGTAGGTTTATGATGTCAGTGACCATGAAGTCATCTCCGAATCGAAAGGAGCAGCAGACCATGGATCTGGTGCAATTCGACCCCTTCTCGCTGTTGCGGGACTTCGACCGGCACTTCGCAGGCGGGCGGCAGGCGGCGCCCTGGCTCCCCCGCGTCGATGTCTTCGAACGGGGAAGCGACCTCGTCATCCGTGCCGAGATGCCCGGCGTCACCGCCGAGGAGATCGACGTGACCATCGAGGATCGCACCCTCACGCTCTCGGGCACCCGGACGTTCACCCACGACACGGACGACGGCGTGATCCATCGCCGGGAGATCCAGATCGGGGAGTTCGAGCGGACGCTGGTGCTCCCTGAGGGCATCAACGCCGAGGAGATCACCGCCGGCGTCGACAACGGGATCCTCGAGATCTCGGTCCCCCGCCGGCCCGAGGTCCTCCCTCGCAAGGTGAAGGTGTCCGTCAACGACTGATCGTCAACGACTGATGGACGCTGAGAATCGTGACAGGAGGCCCGCCGCGGCGGGCCTCCTGCGCGTGGTCAGTCGTTGCCGGCGGTCTCGGCGGTCTCAGCGGCTTCGGCCCTGCGGCGGAGACCCCGCAACGCGCTGGAGATGATCTGCTTCTCGGCCTGCCGCCTCAGGAAACCGGGAACCGTGAAGGCCGGCTCGACCCGGAGGGCGTAGAGAATCTCGGTGCCGCCCGAGTCGTTGGGGCGGAACTCGTAGTAGCCCTCCATCGCCTCGATGTCGTCTCCCGGCACCGCCTTCCAGGCGATCCGATGGGGCCGGTCGTACTCGTAGACCAGTTCGTAGGCGATCCGCTTGACGAAGCCGGCCACCTCGAAGCGAGCCCGGGCAGCCAGACCCTCGCCGGTCTCCTCGAGGATCTCCACCACCGACACCCCGGTGGTCCACTCGGGATAGGCGGCCAGGTCGGCAGCGACGTCGAACACCGTCTCCGGCGCCGCCGTGGACTCACTGCTGCGGATCGTCCCTTCCATCTCCATCCTCGCTGCCGGGGATCGGGATTTGCACCCCTAGGGTAGCGGCGGCCGCCTCCCCGATACGGACCGATCCCGATACGGACCGATACTCCAGGTCGTAGGCGATCGTCTGGTCGAGGTCGGGGTGTGCCGAACCGAAGCGCTGCAGTCCCGCGGCGAGCTCGCCCGGCGGCAGCAGCTGCAGCGTGCTGACGAACCCCGCCTCGACGGCCTCCCGCCACTCCCCGGCGGTTCGCTCCACGCGTTCCCGGGCGTCGGTCTCGACGATCTCGACCAAGCCTGCCTCGGACATGAAGCGGGCCAGGTCCGCCGGGTCCGGGAACCGCGCCGCGTCGATGGGTGCGACCGAGGGGAACCACTCCGTGAGGAACGACGACCGGAGGTGCTCCCGGCTCAGGGTCCACACCCACACGGTGCCTCCCTCCCGGCACACCCGCACCGCTTCGCCCAGCGATCGCCGCCAATCGCCGTAGTGGATCGAGAGTTGGAAGTGGACCAGGTCGGCGCACCGGTCGGCCAGCGGCAACCGGCCGGCATCCCCGACCACCGCCGACACCCCCGGGACCAGGCGGGCGGCGGCCGCCATCGCCTCGGACCGGTCGATCACCAGCGCCAGGGCGCCCCGGCCGGCGAACACCCCCGCCTCGATGCCCCTCCCCCCTCCAACGTCGATCGCCACCTTGCCCGGGCCGAGGCCGGCCGCATCGGCGGCGGCTCCGGCCCGCTCCAGTGAGTCCGGGGTGACCCGGCGGTGCCGGTAGCCGGCCGCCAGGGCTTCGAGGTCGACGTCAGCCATGCCGAACCGGACGGCCGGTCGCCCGGAAGTAGCCGACGTTCCGGCACCAGGTCCTGCCCACCCTCCAGGTGGTGGCCTGGGGCTGGTGGACGTCCCCGAAGTAGTGATGGGTCGGCTGACGATCCACGACGAATTGGTGCACGGCCTCGGAGTGCTTCGAGGCGCCGGCCACCACATCGTTGCTCAACTGGCGGACCGCCGGGGCGGCGTGCGTGCACAGGATGTCGACATCGCCGAGTCCCGCCAACTTGGAGGCCATCTGCTCCTCGGTGACGATGCCGGGCGCCCCAAAGTCGGGGCCGATCCCGCCTCCGGCCACCCCGATGCGGAGACCCTCGACCTCGACGACGTCCCCGTCCACGAAGCGGGCCCCTTCGGGGAGCATCGCCGCCAGCAGGTCCGGGGTGTCGACGTTGCCGTAGGTCACGTAGGCCTCGCACCCCGCCAGGGCGGCGGCAGCCTGCCGGTAGGAGTCCTCCAGCAGCGCCCGGAAGCGGAGGTCGATCTCGTCTTCCCGTCCGGAACGGGCCTTCCGCCACCTGGCCCGAGCCGCCCGGTATTCGCCGGATGCCCTCAGGTGCGACACTTCGGCCACCATCTCCTTGCCGTAGATCTGCGACATGATGCCGTCCATGGTCCGGTAGTCGACGAGGTTGACGAGGTCGCCCAGCACCAGCAGCGGTTCCCCCTGCGAGGCGGCGGCCCGCAGGGCGGGCCAGGCACCGTGGACGTCGGAGACGAGCAGCATCAGGCCAGGCTACCGAGGGCGGCGGCGACTTCGGCCGCGACCCGGGTATCCGACTCCGCCGCGGTGGCCGCCCGCAAGGCGGCCCCGGCAACCGGCCCTCCCAGCCTCCCCAATGCCCAGGCGGCGTGGGCGCGCAGCAGCCAATCGGGGTGCCCCAGGTATCCGGCCGCAACCAGATCGGCTCGGCGGCCGCCGGTGTTGCCGAGGGCGACCAGTGCATTGCGGCGGAGGTGGCGCGGGTGGCGGCGGGGGATGTACCAATGGGCGTGCTCGCGCAACAGCCGAGCATCGGAGGCGGCCAGCAGGTCGATGAGGTCGACCCTCCCCCGCACCGCCGGATCGGACCCGAGGGCCCGCCGCCCCGGCGGGCATGCCTCCAGGCAGTCGTCGCACCCGTACACCCGATCCCCGACCGCCTCCCTGAGTTCGGGAGGGATCATCCCGGCGGCCTGGAGACGGTGGGCGAGGCAGATCGCGGCGTCGAGCACCCCATCGGTGAGAGCCCCGGTCGGGCAGGCGGGGAGGCACGCCACACAGGTGCCGCAGTCCCTCCGCATCGGCTCATCGATCGGCAGTTCGGCATCGGTGACCACGCTCCCCAGCAGCAGCCAGGGTCCGGGCCCCGGCGCCAGCACCATGGTGCTCCTCCCCCACCAGCCGATCCCGGCCCGAACCGCCGCCGCCCGGTCGACCAAACGGTTGTCGTCCACCAGGACCTCGGCCCGGTGTCCGGCCGCCAGCAAGGTGGCCGCCACCGCAGCCAGGCCGGACCTGAGACCCCGGTAGTGGTCCGTCTCGGCGAACCGGGCCACCCGCCCCGTTCCGGGCGCGCCCGGGCCGGGGTTGCCCGCCCCCGGCACGTACCCGTAGGCGGCCACCACCAACCGCTCCGCCCACGGGAAGGAGGCCCGCACGTCGGTCGCCGTTTCCGGGTCGGCGTAGGTGAATCGGAGCCCGCCGTGAAGCCCCGCCGCCACCCGTGCCTCGAGATCCGCCCGGGTGTCCAAGAAGGGGTCGGCCCGGCACACTCCGACCCCGGCCAACCCGGCGGCGGCGCCGACGCTGCGAACATGGTCGAGGAGATCCACCCGACCAGCGTAGGTGGCCTACCCGGTCGCCGACTTCGGCAGCAGCCGGAGGCCGGGGACCAGACCCTCCTGGGTGAGCAACTCGATGGCGTCGGCATGGTCGTCGTCCAGTGCCAGCGGACGGCTGATGTCGTGCAGCACATGGGTGACGACACAGTCCTTGCAGACCGGCGTGTCCTGCATCGCACAATCGTTGCAGTCGATCAACATGACGATCCTCCGCTCCGGTGGACGGTTGCCCATTACCGGGAACGATATGGATCGACTGTGACAGAAACCCGCGGGATCAACGGGTTCCCGACCATTCCGTCAGCGCCCGCGCCCACAGCGGGATCGCCCCCATCGCCTCGGACCCGTCCCGCACCTCCCGATCGTTGCTGACGACCACCACCAAACCGTCCTGAGCGGCGGCCAGGCGGACGATTTCGTCGTCGGCGGTGGCACCGGCGTCGCTGTAGCGCACCGCTACCGGACCGGGGACGAGTGGCGTCTCGGCAGAACCGAGGTTCGAGTCGTAGACGACGATCACCTTGAGATTGCCCCTCGCCATCTTCTGGAGATGCCGAAGCAGCGGAGCCACCCGGATCCGGGCCGGTCCCGGGGTGCGCTCGCCCAGCATGAGGAATCCGAGGTTGTAGCCGTCGACGATCACGGTGACGGCTACCTCCAGGCCCAGCAGCCACTCGATCGCTCCCCGCTCGTCGGGAGCCACCCCCTGGGGGAGTCGCACCGGGGTGGCCGGGACGGCCGCCGCTCTGCCGGCGCCGCTCCGGGCGGCGGGGCGGGCCATCGCCGCCGTCTGGTCGAGTCGGGC
>JAHJML010000082.1 GCA_018821365.1 Actinomycetota bacterium
GTGCCTTCTCGTGGGGCAGGGCAGGCGGTCTCGGTCTCCTGGCGGCGGCCGCCAAGGGCGTCAGCGGCGGCGGATTCGGGCCGGTCGCCACGGTGTGACAGATCGCCATCGGCATCCCGGAACGCAATGCGATCGGGATCACCTCGCTCGCCGAGGGGATCGCCTCCTTCGCCGGGTTGGCGGTCTTTGTCGCCATCGACGGTTGGCCGCCGCTCCGACTGGCGGCGCCGCTCGTCATCGGCGGGTTGGCCGCCATACCGGCGGCGGTGTGGACGGTCCGCCTGCTCCGGCCCGGAACCATCCAGGTCGCCCTCGGGGCAGCCGCTTGCTTCCTCGGCGGACTGCTGTTGATCTCCCAGATCGTCGCCTGAGGGACCGCCGGGAGGCGCGCCGCTCCCGCTTCCACGCTCCCCCTCTGGCCCCGTCCTACCCGGCCGGGCGCATCTCCCCCACGATGTGGGGGAGAACAGATCTGCCAAGCCAGAGAGCCGGTCCCGAGGGACCGGCTCTCTGCGACTGGCTGACGGACCGGACTAGAAGTCCATCCCACCGCCGCCGCCGGGCATGGCGGGCATGGCGGGGGCGTCGACCTTCTTCTCGGCGACGAGCGCCTCGGTCGTGATCAGCAAGGCCGCGATCGAAGCTGCGTTCTGCAGCGTCGAGCGGGTCACCTTGGCCGGATCGGCGATGCCGGACTTGAGCAGGTCCTCATACACGCCGGTGGCGGCGTTGAAGCCCATCGGGCCCTCGAGAGCCCGCACCTTCTCGACGATGACCCCGCCCTCGTAGCCGGCGTTGATGGCGATCTGACGCAGCGGCTCTTCGAGCGACTTGACGACCAGCGCCCGGCCGGTCTTCTCGTCCAACGTGCCGCCCCGCATCTTCTCGACGGCACCCTGCGCACGCAGCAGTGCCACCCCGCCGCCGGCGACGATGCCCTCTTCGACCGCTGCCCGGGTCGCCTGGATGGCGTCCTCGATGCGGTGCTTCTTCTCCTTGAGCTCCACCTCGGTGGCGGCGCCGACCTTGATGACGGCAACGCCGCCGGCCAGCTTGGCGAGACGCTCGCTGAGCTTCTCGCGGTCCCAATCCGAATCGGAGTTCTCGATCTCGCGGCGAATCTGCTTGATCCGTGCCTCGACATCGGCCTTGGCGCCGCCGCCCTCGACGACCGTGGTGTCGTCCTTGGTGGCGACGATCTTGCGGGCCTTGCCCAGCATGTCCACCGTGACGTTCTCGAGCTTCAGGCCGACTTCCTCACTGATGACGGTGGCGCCGGTGAGGATGGCGATGTCCTGCAGCATGGCCTTGCGACGCTCGCCGAAGCCGGGCGCCTTGACAGCCACCGAGGAGAACGTGCCGCGGATCTTGTTGACGATGAGGGTGGCCAGCGCCTCTCCCTCGAGGTCCTCGGCGATCACGACGAGCGGCTTGCCCGACTGCATGACCTTCTCCAGCACGGGAAGCAGGTCGTGCACGGCCGTGATCTTCTGGTTGGCCACGAGGACGTAGGCGTCCTCCATGACGGCTTCCTGGCGATCCGGGTCCGTGATGAAGTACGGGGAGATGTAGCCCTTGTCGAACTGCATGCCCTCGGTGAACGTCACGTCGACGCCGAAGGTCTGGCTGTCCTCGACGGTGATGACACCCTCGTTGCCGACCTTGGCCATCGCCTCGGCGACCTTCTGACCGACGGCCTTGTCGGCAGCCGAGTTGGAAGCCACGTAGGCGATCTTCTCGGTGTCGGTGGCGTCGATGGGCTCGCTGATCTCGGCGATGAACTCGACCACCCGCTCGACGGCGTCTTCGATGCCGCGCTTCAGTTCCATCGGGTTGGCGCCGGCTGCGACGTTGCGAAGGCCCTCGTGGACCATCGCCTGCGCCAGCACGGTCGCGGTGGTGGTGCCGTCACCGGCCACATCGTTGGTCTTGGTGGCGACTTCCTTGGCGAGCTGGGCCCCCATGTTCTCCCATGGGTCGTCGAGTTCGATCTCCTTGGCGATGGTCACACCGTCGTTGGTGATGGTGGGGGCGCCCCACTTCTTCTCCAATACGACGTTGCGGCCCTTGGGGCCCAGGGTCACCTTTACGGTGTCGGCCAGTTTGTCGACGCCGGCCTGGAGACCGCGGCGGGCCTCCTCGTTGTACTTGATTTCCTTTGCTGCCATTGCGGTTGACTCCTCTTCGGGCCTCAGCGGATAACGGCGAGAAGGTCGCGGGACGACAGGATCAAGTAGTCCTCGCCCTCGAACTTGACCTCGGTCCCGCCGTACTTGGAATACACGACGACGTCGCCGACGGACACGTCCATGGGGACCCGCTCTCCGTCTTCGAATGCGCCGGGGCCCGCCGCCATTACCTTGCCGGTTTGGGGCTTCTCTTTTGCGGTGTCGGGGATGACCAGGCCGCTTGCTGTGCGGGTATCGTCATCGTCCGTTGCCTTGACGACCACACGGTCGCCCAGGGGCTGCAGCTTCATTCAAACCCCTCCTTGGGAACTAGCACTCGCTGCTTACGAGTGCCAAGACTAGCACTCTCCTGAACTGAGTGCCAATGGCCTAGCGCGTTCAATGCCAGAAACTTGAGTCGAGGAGACTCAATATGAGGAGGAGCCCTCAGCGCCCGAGACGCAGCGAGGAATCGATGTCGGAGGCAGGGTCGGTGCGCTCCCCGAGGCCGAAGCGGTACACGGCGGCGGCGGCCACCATCGCCCCGTTGTCGGTGCACATCACCGGCGACGGCAGGTGGAGGGCGACCCCTCGCGAGGCGGCCTCCTCGGCCATCCGCACCCGCAGTCGGCGGTTGGCCAGCACCCCGCCTCCACCCGCCACCGCCCCGACCCCGGCCTCCTCGACGGCGTTGAACGTCTTGGCGACCAGGGCGTCGACGATCGCCTCCTGGATGGAGGCGGCCAGATCGGGGATGGGGGGAAGCGTCCCGTCCCGGTGGTGCTTGCGCACGTAGGTGACCACCGAGGTCTTGAGGCCGCTGAACGAGAAGTCGAAGGGGCGGTCGGCCAGTGCCCTCGGGAATCGGACCGCGGTGGGGTCGCCGCCCTCGGACTCCTTGTCGATGGCGGGTCCACCCGGATAGCCGAGGCCGAGGAACCTGGCCAACTTGTCGAACGCTTCACCGGCGGCGTCGTCGATGGTGGATCCCATCACCTCGTAATCGCCCCACTGCTTCAGGTGGATGATCTGGCTGTGACCCCCCGACGCCAGCAGCACCACCGCAGGCGGGGCGTAGTCCGGGTCATCGAGGCGGGGAGCGAACAGATGCCCCTCCATGTGGTCGATGCCGAGGAACGGCTTCCCGAGCGCCCAGGCCAGCGCCTTGCCGTAGGAGAAGCCCACCATCAGGGCGCCTGCCAGGCCGGGACCGCGGGTGGCGGCGACCGCGTCCAGATCCATCGGGTGGATCCCGGCCTCGGCCAGGGCCCGGTGGGTCAACGCCCGGATCGCCTCGACGTGGGCCCTTGCCGCCACCTCCGGCACCACACCGCCGAAGCGGGCGTGGGCGTCGACCTGGCTGGCCAGGACGTTCGAAAGCACCCGGTAGCCGTCCACCACCGCCACGGCGGTCTCGTCGCACGAGGTCTCGATCCCGAGGATCACCGGGGTGTCGGTCACTGCAACCCCTCCCTGATGGCGGCGAGCCTCGCCCGGTAGTCGGACCCGGCCGCATCGGTCACCCACATGATCAAGGCATCCTCGTCGACGTAGTAGGCCTTGCGGATGCCCACCGGGGCGAACCCGAAGCGGCTGTAGAGGCGGCGGGCATCGAGGTTACTGAACCTCACTTCGAGCGTCAGGTGCTCGGCGCCGTCGTCGAGGGCACCCTCGGCGAGGTCCAGGAACAAGCGGGTGGCCACTCCCCTGCCCCGGGCCGCCCGGGCGACCGCCAGGTTGGTGATGTGAGCGTCCTCGGCGACGATCATCACGCCCCCGTAGCCGACGATCTCGCCGCCCTCCTCGGCCACCAGGTAGGTGCGGCGCCGTCCCGCCAGTTCGTCGCGCAGGATTCCCTCGGTCCACGGATGCGAGAAGATCGCCTGTTCCAGGCCGAGGATCGCATCGATGTCTCCGGTGGTCATCGGGCGCAGGGAGATGGTGGTCACTGCCACGGTTCCTCCCTGCGGAAGTCGCTCCACTTGATCCGCACGTCCGGTTCGCGCAGGTAGCGGGGCCGCACCTCGTCGGGATGGGGCAGGTCGTCCTTCACCGCCCTGGCGTAGCCCAACTCCGCCACCGCCTCCGACGACGGATAGCGGGGACGGCCGGTCCTGATGCCGTGCATGCCCCGGAAGACCGCCTCCGGGAGCGCCTCCCAGTCCCCCACCACCAGGCTCTCGGTTCGATCGGAGGCGAGGATCCCCCGAAAGGCCTCGGCGCTCACCAACTCGACGGCGCCCTCGCGGACCACCCCGCCCGGCACCGGTTGGTAGGGAGCCACCGCGAACTCGCCGCGGCGGGCGTCCACCACCGCCCAGATCTTGCGGTGGGCGGTGGCCGCCCGCAGGGCGACCGCGTCCACCGAACCGACCGGAGCCAGCCTGGCGCCCACCGCACCCGCCAGCGCCTGAGCGGTCGAGAGCCCGGCCCGGATTCCGCCGAACAGGCCGGGGCCCACATCGACGGCCACCAGATCCACGTCGGTGGGGGCCCAGCCGGCCTGGTCGAACAGGAAGTCGAGGGCCGGGATCAGGAAGGACACATGGCCCTGCCGGTCCACCCGGCGAGCCGAGGCGATCACCCGCAGATCCTCGGCCAGGGACACCGATGCCGCCGGCGTGGCGCTCTCGATGGCGACGATCCTCATCCGTCCCCCTCGGGCAGACGGCGGGACTCCCACGAGCCCCGGGGCCGAAGACGGACGGTCCGCACCCCTTCGTCGTCCACGATGATCGTCACCATCAGGTGATCGTCGCCGAACGACTGCTCGGAGACGTCGCCCCACTCCACCACCAGTATCCCTTCGGCCGCCTCCGAGCCCAGGTCGAGGTCCTCGATCTCCCCCGACGACCCCAGCCGGTACAGGTCGGCGTGGATCATCGACATCAGCCCGCCATAGCGGCGCACCAGGACGAAGGAGGGGCTCACCACCGGGTCCTGGACCCCGAGGCCCTCGGCGATTCCCGAGGCGAACACGGTCTTGCCCGCCCCGAGATCCCCGGCCAGCAGCACGATGTCGCCGGCCCGCAGCAGGCTGGCCAGGCGCCTGCCTACCGCCCTGGTGTCGGCCTCGGCGGCACAGGTGAAGGTGGCGTCCATCAGAAGAGCCCCAGTTGCTCGACCACCGGGTCGGCCTCTTCGTGGACCGCATCATCGAGGACCGCTCGCGCCAGGGCGAAATCCCGGCGCATCTGCTCGAGGATGCGGTCGCCGCCCCGCAGGGCGGCGGCCGGGTGGAAGGTCGGGATCAGGTGGCGATTCCACCAGGGGTACACCTGGCCGCGGGTCTTGGTGATGCCGACCTCCCGCTTGAGCAGCAGTTTGGTGGCGAAGTTACCCAGGGTGATCACCACCGGAGGGTCGATGAGCCGCAACTGGTCGGCCAGGTAGCCCTTGCAGGCCTCGATCTCCTCGGGACGGGGATCCCGGTTGCCGGGCGGCCGGCACTTGAGGACGTTGGCGATGTAGACGTCGCGGCGGGCCACCCCGATCTCGGCGAGCAGGCGGTCGAGCAGTTGACCGGCTGCCCCGACGAACGGGATTCCCTGCTGATCCTCATGGAAGCCGGGCGCCTCGCCCACGAACATGATCGAGGCGGTCGGGGACCCGTCACCGAAGACCACCTGGGTCCGGGTCTCGGCCAGGGAGCAGTTGGTGCAGGTGGAAGCCGTGACGGCCAGTTCCGCCAACTCCCGTGCCGCCTCGCTCATCCACCGCCCTCCAGCGCCGGTATGCCTCCTGCCGCCGTGGCACTGCGGATTGCCGCCTCGATGGCGCGCCCCACCACGGAAAACGCCGCCTCACCGGCCGCATCGGGATCGACGCTGCGATCCCCGCACGAGACGGCAAAGACGGCATCACCATCATATCGGGTGTGGCCCGGCCGCAGACAGACGGCCAGGGCGTCGTGGGCACGCACGAGGAGGCGCTGCAGGGCGGAGCGGCCGAAGGCCCCGTCGGTGGCCAGCACCACCAGGGTCGTGCTCTCCAGGGGTGCCGGGGCGAACGGAGGAGGCCCGGGGACGAGGCCACCGCCCGTCAACGACTCGCCATCCAGGGTGAAGACGTCGCCCACCGCGTTGACCACCGCCAGCGCACCGACCACCGCCTCCCCGAGGTGGAGCGACGCCGAGCCGACCCCGCCCTTGCGGAGGTGCTCGATACCCCGCCACCCCGCCACCGTGGCCCCGGTGCCCGCCCCCACGGTCCCCATCTCCACGGGGTCCGTCGAGGCGGCCCGATAGGCGGCCGCCCCCTCGGCGGGACCCGGCCGAGCCCTGTTGCTGCCCACCGCCAGGTCGAAGATGACCGCGGCCGGGACGATCGGGACCGGGCCGGCAAGGGTCGGGTAGCCGCGACCTTCGGCCTCCAGAGCCTCGGCCACCCCGGAGGCGGCCGCCAACCCGAAGGCGCTGCCCCCGCAGAGGGCGATGGCATGCACCCCCTCCACCTTCATCCCCGGCGCCAGCAGAGCAGTCTCCCTGGTGCCGGGGGCGGCTCCCCGCACCTCGACGGCGGTCACATTCGGCTCGGGGGGGATCACCACCGTCACCCCGGTGAGGCCCTCGAGATCGGACCAGTGCCCCACCCGGACCCCCGGCACGGCGGTGATCGTCATCCGTGGTACCTGCGGGGGATGCGGGGCCCGAACCCGCACACGATCTCGTACACGATGGTGCCCAGCAGGTCGGCCCACTCCCCTGCGGTGATCTCCTCGCCGCCCTGGGCGCCGAGCAGCACCACCTCGTCCCCCACCTCGACGGGATCGTCGCCCATGTCGACGACGATCTGGTCCATGGTGACCGTGCCGGCGAAGGGGCGGCGCTTCCCCCGGATCAGCACCATCCCGCCCGCCTCCCGCAGGCGGCGGGGCACCCCGTCGGCATACCCGATGGGGACGGTGGCCACCGTGGACTCGGCGGCGAGCGGCCGCACCCTGCCGTAGGAGGGACGCGCCCCGGCGGGGAGGCGCTGCAGGAACGAGACGTGCGACACCACCCGCATGGCGGGACGGAGCGGCACCTCGGGATGAAAGCCCGGCGCCGGGCGGAGTCCGTAGATGCCGATGCCGACCCGCACCATGTCGAGGCGCGCCGAAGGGTCGCCGAGGGCGCCGCCGGTGTTGGAGGCGTGCAGGATGGGGGGGACCACCCCCCTGGCGGCCAGGCCACCGAGGAACCCCATCAGCCGCTGGGTCTGTTCGGCGGTGTACATCGGGTCCTCTTCGGAGACGGCGAAGTGAGTCCACACCCCCTCGAGGACCAGGCCCTTCCGCTCGATCAGCGTCGCCAACCGCCCCGCCTCCTCGGGAGAGGCGCCCACCCGGTGCATCCCGGTATCGACCTTGAGATGGGCCGGGTACCCGGCCGGGGCGACCTCGGCGAGGGCATCGACGAACGACTCCCGGTACACCGTCGGGGTCAGTTCCCAGCGGACGATCTCGGAGACCTCCTCGGGGAACGGCTCCGACAACAGCAGGATCGGCCCGTCGACTCCCGCCTCGCGGAGGCGGGCACCCTCGGCGACCAGGGCGACCGCCAGCCATTGCGCCCCGCCCTCCCGGGCCGCCTCGGCGGTCGGGACGTCGCCGTGCCCGTAGCCGTCGGCCTTGACCACCGCGCACACCCGGGCCGGGGCCACCGCGGCAGCGATGGCGGCCACGTTGTCCCGGATCGCCCCCAGGTCGATCTCGATCCACGTCGGCCTCATGCCCACTCCCCGATCACGGACATCAGGCCGGTGGCGGTCACGGTGGCATGCCGGTGCAGGGCGGCGCCGGCCAGGCCGTGGCGGTGGGCGGCCGATCGAGCCGCCGTCTCGGGATCCAATCCCTGGGCGATGAGGGCGGCCACCATCCCGGTGAGCACGTCGCCGGTGCCCACGGTGGCCAGTTCCGGGCCGCCGCTGGTGACGGCCCACACCTCCGCGCCGGTCACGAAGGTCGGGCCGCCCTTGAGCAGCACCACCGCCCCGGTCTTGGCCGACACCGCCGCGGCGGCCTCCCATCCGGGTTCCTCGCCGGTGAGGCGGCGGAACTCCTCGTAGTGGGGGGTGATCACGGTGGGGGCGGTCCTGGCGGCCAGCACCTCGAAGGTCATGGCCTTGATGCCGTCGGCATCCACCACCAGTGGCTTGCGCCACCCGGCGGCGATCCCAGCCACCAGGGCGGCGGCGCCGGGACCGGTCCCCAACCCGGGGCCGAGGGCGATCACGTCGAACCGGACGGCCGCCTCCAGGATCGGATCGGCCTCGGAGCCGAGGTCGTCGCCATTGCCGATGGCGGTCGTCATCACCCCGGGGTCCATGGCTGCGTAGATCGGCTGGAGGGCGCCCGGGCAGGCGATGCGGACGGCACCCGCCCCGAACTCGAGGGCCGAGCGGGCGGTCAGGGCGGCGGCCCCGGTGAGCCCGGCCGAACCGCCCACCACCAGCACCGAACCGGCACTCCATTTGTGGGCGGCCCGGGCCCGGGTCGGGAGCGGGGCGTCGTCGTCCTCGCAGACCCCGAAGACGGGGCGCACCCCGGTGAGGCCGATGTCGGCCACCTCGACCACCCCGCACAGGTCGGGACCCCGCCCGATCAGGTGCCCCACCTTGAGCGCCTGGAAGGTGACGGTGCGGACCGCCTCGAACACCGCTCCCTCCACCGACCCGTCTTCGGCCAACAACCCGCTGGGCACGTCGACGGCGATCACCGGGGCGTCGTGATCGGTCCAGGCGGCGGCGGTATCGGGCAGCGAACCGTGGAACCCGGCTCCGAACAGGCCGTCGACGATGAGATCACAATCCTCGGGCGCACCGAGCGGCCGCACCGGCACCCCGGCGGACACCGCGGCGGCGCCCGCCCGCCTCGCCGGGGAGTGCTCACCCCTGGGGAACCCGAGGCAGCGAACCTCGACGGCCACCCCCCGGCGGCGCAGGTAGCGGGCGGCCACGAAGGCATCCCCGCCGTTGCTGCCCGGCCCGGCCAGGGCGATCACCCGCATCCCGTACCCGGCGCCCTCTCGGACCGCCGCCAGCGCCACCGCCAGCCCGGCCCGTTCCATCAGCATGGTCACCGGTTCGGTGGAGGCGGCGTCGAGGCGCGCCGATTCGGCGGGGGTGATGACCGGCTTCACTGTTTGCCGCCTCGGCGCATCTGCCGATGGTACCGAGCGGTGCACCTGCGGCGAGCGGCGGCCCGGTACCCTCGCGCCGGTGACCGATCTACTCAACCTGATTCGGGGCTTCCTGATGGGATCGGCCGATGTCGTCCCCGGGGTCTCCGGCGGCACGGTGGCCCTGGTGCTCGGCATCTACCCGCGGCTGGTCCACGCCATCCGGGAGGGCGCCGGCGGACTCGGTTCACTGCTGCGGGGTCGGTGGGCCGAGGCCCGGCAGCGGCTCGCCGGAGTGGAGTGGCGCTTCCTGCTGGTCCTGCTGAGCGGCATTCTCATCGCGGTGGTGTCGCTGGCCTCGCTGATCTCCCACCTTCTCGACGATCGACCCGTCGAGATGGCGGCGGTGTTCTTCGGCCTGGTGGCCGGGTCGATCCTGATCGCCTGGCGGCTCATCCACACCCACGACCTGGTCCGCAACGCGGTGATGGCCGGGGCGGCGGTGGCGGCGTTCGGGGTGCTGGGGTTGCGGGGCGGCGAGATCAGCGAACCGGCCGTCTGGGTGTTCTTCACGGCGGGGGCGGTGGCGATCGTCGCCATGATCCTGCCGGGGATCTCCGGTTCGTTCTTGCTGCTGATGATCGGCATGTACGGGGCGGTGATCGACGCCGTCAACCAAAGGGACCTCGGTCTGCTGGCGGTCTTCGGACTGGGTGCGGTGCTGAGCCTGGCCGCCTTCTCCACCCTGCTCGACCGCCTGCTGCGCGATCACCACGACACCGTGATGTCGGCCCTGGTGGGCCTGATGGCCGGTTCGCTGCGGGTGCTGTGGCCATGGCCCGACGGCACCGACACCGCCCGCCTGGCCGCACCCGGGTCGGGGGAGTGGCTGGGTCCTGTGCTGCTGGCGGCGGCGGGCGTCGCCGTCGTGCTCGCCGTGGGGCGGACGGCTCGTCGGGTTGGCCACCACGACGGCGAATCGGCACGGCCGGGGACGCGGCCCGGGGAGTAGATTCGGCCCCGGTGCCCCACCGGCACCACCATGCTCCAAGGAGGTTCCCGATGACCGAGCGGCGCAGTTGGGCCGAGCCGTGGAAGATCAAGATGGTCGAACCGATAACGATGACCACCCGCGAGCACCGGGCGGCCGCCAACCTCGCCGCCGGGTTCAACACCTTCCTGCTGGCATCCGATGACGTCTACATCGACCTGCTGACCGACTCGGGCACCTCGGCCATGTCCGAGAACCAGTGGGCGGGGCTGATGCTCGGTGACGAGGCCTACGCCGGCAGCCGCTCGTTCTACCACCTGGTGGATGCGGTAGCCGAGGTCTACGGATACGAGGAACTGGTGCCCACCCACCAAGGCCGGGGTGCCGAGCACATCCTCAGCCAGATCCTCATCTCCGAGGGCGACATCATCCCCGGCAACATGTACTTCACCACCACCAAGTTCCACCAGGAGTACGCCGGGGGCAGGTTCGTCGACGTCATCATCGACGAGGCCCACGACCCGGCATCGACCCATCCGTTCAAGGGCAACGTGGATCTCGACAAACTGGCGGCCGTCGTCGACGAGTTCGGAGCCGAGCGGATCCCCTACATCTCGGTCGAGACCAACGTGAACATGGCGGGCGGCCAACCGGTGTCGATGGCAAACCTGGCGGCCACCTACGAGTACTGCCACCGTCACGACATCCTGGTGATGCTCGATGCCACCCGGGCGGTCGAGAACGCCTACTTCATCCAGCAGCGCGAACCGGGATACGCCGGCAAGAGCATCGCCGAGATCCTGCCGGAGATCTGCTCCTACACCGACGGCGCCACCATGTCGTCCAAGAAGGACAACCTGGTCAACATCGGCGGGTTCCTGGCGCTTCGCGACCCGGAACTGGCCCGCAAGGCCAGGGCGCTGCTGGTGGCCTTCGAGGGCCTCCACACCTACGGCGGCATGGCGGGCCGCGACATGGAGGCGCTCGCCAGGGGGATGCGGGAGATGGTGGCCACCGACGACCACATCCGGGCCCGCATCGGCCAGGTCCACTACCTGGGCCGCCTCATCAACGAGGCCGGCATCGCCACCGTGCAGCCGATCGGCGGCCATGCCGTCTTCATCGACGCCGCCGCCGCCCTGCCGGACATGCCGCGGGACCACTTCCCCGCTCAGGCGCTCACCGCCGCCATCTACGTCGACAGCGGGGTGCGGGCCATGGAGCGCGGCATCGTATCGGCGGGCCGCAACCCCGAGACCGGCGACCACAACCGCCCGAAACTGGAACTGGTCCGCCTCACCATCCCCCGGCGGGTCTACACCCAGGCGCACATGGACGTGGTGGCCGAGTCGGTGGCCGCCGTCTACGAGCAGCGCGGCCAGATCAAGGGCCTGAGGTTCACCTACGAACCGCCCGAACTCCGCTTCTTCCAGGCGAGGTTCGAGGAGATCGACTGACGGTCCGTCCCATTCCCGCCCTTCACGAGGGGGTGGTCTTCGCTACATGGGTGACATCTGGGACGGCACCCTCATCGGAGACCACATCGGTGGGCGGGCCGACCATGGGGCCATTGACATCATCCCCCCCTGTTCGGGGATCACCGGAAGGTCAACCCGCCTGTGGGGGTGGTTCGTGTTCCTTCACCCCGGCCGACCGGTGCCGGCCAACTTTGCACGAACCACCAGCGCCCCACGATGGTTGGGAGGGGCGCCCACCGACGTCAGGGGGGCGGCCCGCCGCGGCGCGGAAGTGGGTTCCCGTGCGTTCGGTGCATACTGCGGTGACACGCTGACCAGTGCGACGAGAGGTTGCACTGTCACCAAGGGAGATTCGGTGCGTCGACACTTGGGCACTGCCATCGGGGTTGCCGGCCTGGCTGCCATCTTGGGTCTGGCTTCGGGATGCTCGTCGACGCCGGTGGCCGGGGTCGATCCAGGCACACCGACGGTGCCCACGACCGCGGCAGCCGGAGCCACCACGACCACGGCTGCCCCCACCACGACCACCACCACCACGACATCGCCGACCACGTCCGTGGCGGCTCCGCCGGCGCCCAACCCCCGGTACGTCGTGCCCGAGGGAGAGGTCGAGCGCGAGGCGAAGCAACTCGCCGTGGACATCGCCTTTGCGCTCACCACCTACGAGGAATCCGACAGCCCGGTCGAGCGTCTCTCGGGCATCGCCGGCCAGGAGGGTCTCCTGCTTCTCAGCGAGGCGAGTGAACCGCTGAACCACACCGGGCGGTGGTCGCGCGGTGAGATCCTCTACCCCCAGATGGGCGGGCTGAGAAACGGACGGGCCTCGGTGATGGTGGTGGCGCGCCAAACAGTCGGCTCCGGCTCCGAGCCGGAGTTCTCCGTCGTCCGGACCCTGGACATCCGAGTGATCATGGGTGACTCGGGCTGGGAATTCGACGCGCTCGCATCGGCGGGCGGCGCCTTCGACACCCTCGAGGATCTCACCACTGCCCATGCCGTGGCCGCAGATTCCCGGATCGACATGCCCGACTCGGCCCGCCTCGACATCCTCGGGGGTGAGATCTCGCCCATCCTGCTCCAACTGATGTCGGAACTCGCCGACATCACCCCCTACGGCGTGACGGTCATGGCAACCGGGCACCCCTACCACGTCTTCGAGACCGACCGGGTCAGTCACCACACGGTTGGAAGGGCCATCGACATCCACCGGGTGGGTGCCCGACAGGTCATCGACGACCGGGACGTTGGCTCCGCGGCCAAAGCCCTGGTGGAGCGGCTGTGGATGGACTCCAGGGTGGACCAGGTCGGAAGCCCGTGGGACATCGACGGGGGGAGCCGGCGCTCGTTCTCCGACATCGTCCACCAGGACCACATCCACCTCGCCGTCATCGGTCCGGACGACCCGGACTGGGTCCCGGCGATCGGGGACCTCGTCTGGGAGGACCTCGACGCCGACGGCGTCCAGGACCACGGGGAGCGAGGCATCGGCGGGGTCACCGTACGGCTGTTCAACGCCACCGGCACCCGGGTCGCCTCCACCGTCACCGACGACGACGGCGAGTATGCCTTCCGGAACCTGACCTATGGGGAGTACCACGTCGAGATCGGCATCCCCGATGGCTTCGTGGCGTCACCCCGCAATCAGGGTTCCGACGACAGCGCCGACTCCGACATCGACGCCGCCGGCGTCATGGCCTCGACCACCCTCGACCCGCGCGAATACGATCCCAGTTGGGATGCCGGGCTCTACCGGGCCGCCTCGATCGGGGACCTCGTCTGGGAAGACCTCGACGCCGACGGTGTCCAGGACCCCGGGGAGGAAGGCATCGGTGGGGTCACCGTACGGCTCTTCGACGCCACCGGCACCCGGGTGGCCTCCACCGTCACCGACGATGACGGCGAGTATGGCTTCGCCGGCCTTAAGCCCGGTGCCTACCACATCGAGATCGACCTCCCAGATGGTTTGGTGGCGTCACCCCGCAATCAGGGTTCCGACGACGACGCCGATTCCGACATCGACGCCGCCGGCGTCATGGCCTCGACCACCCTCGACTCCCACGAAGACGATCCCGGTTGGGATGCCGGGCTCTACCGGGGCGCCTCGATCGGGGACCTCGTCTGGGAGGACCTCGACGCCGACGGTGTCCAGGACCCCGGGGAGGAAGGCATCGGTGGGATCACGGTGCGGCTGTTCGACGCCACCGGCGCCCGGGTGGCCTCCACCGTCACCCACGGCGACGGCAAGTACGCCTTCGCCGGCCTTAAGCCCGGTGCCTACCACATCGAGATCGACCTCCCAGATGGTTTGGTGGCGTCACCCCGCAATCAGGGTTCCGACGACGACGCCGA
>JAHJML010000083.1 GCA_018821365.1 Actinomycetota bacterium
GTGACCCCATAGACGTCATACGGATTGGGCCCCGGCAGCGATCCACCCCACAGCGGACCCCAGGTCACCCACTCGTACCCGGGTCCGTGAGGAATGCCCTCGACTCCACCGATGGTGGTGACGAGCCCCCACAGCACCGGCCCGAATTCGCCATATGCCTGCGTCTCCTCAAACGTGTACGGGACACGGATTCCCTCGATGACCAACTCCGATGGCGTCCCGGGGGAAAGCGTCGTGACCGTCACCGGGCCGGTAGATGGGTGTTGGGCGATCATCGTCTGCCACTCCGCATCGTCGACCGGTCTCAGGCCTTCGAGCAGCCGGGTGAGGTCCAGGAGCGTGCTGCCGCGGAAGCTCATGACCACAAGACCCATTTCGGGGTCCTCCCAAGAGAGGAAGTGGGTCATGGGCTCTGGCGAATAGACCAGGGCTTCTGACCCGAGCACCCACACGGGACCGGCGACCCGTTCATCGACGATCTCATCGCCAGGGGATTGGCCGCCCGCCGGCGTCATGTCCCTGATGTCCGCCTGGTCCTCGGCGGTGGTTCCGGTCCAGATGATGAGGGTCGCTCCAGCCGAGTTTCCCATGGTCAGTTGGCCGCCGGAGGCGTCGGCCGATTCCCACGCGTCAACGACTTCCCACCCATCGGCTTCGAGCATGAGATGGGAGCCACCGCCCGTCGGGGTCCCTCCCGGGCGCCCCAGCGAATCAAGCGCTGCCCGGATGTCGGACTGGAGTGTGTCGGTCCAGGTGAGCAGACTCACCGAGGCATCCTCGAAGCGGCCCATCGCGGCGCGCCGAATCGTGCCGTCGTCGGGCGCCTGGAACCCCTCCAACACATCTTCGACCGTTCCTTCGAGATGGAGTGATGCTCCCACCCCCCGGAGGTGCGCGCTGACCTCGGCAGGTAGCACCGTCATCAGATCCTGTGGCGGAACCGCCCAGGCGTCAGAGAACCCTTCCGTTGTGAGATAGGTCAGGTTCTGAATCGCATCGTCGGATGTGATCTGGCGGCTCTCCCAGCGATCATTGACATCGGTCACCAACCAGCGGATCAGCCTCACCTGAGAATCGACCCGCCCGAGGTAGAGGGCGGCTGCCTCCAGGGCGGCCCGGTCCGCCTCGGTAGGCGACGGCCAGATCGGCGCCGACGTGGTGACGACGACTGCAACAGGCTCGGTGCTCCCGGGCGAGTCATTGAAGACCGAGGGCATTCCAGCCGTGAAGCCCAAGCCCTCGGCCCGGGCCACGATCGCTGGTGCGGCGGCAGGGCTGTCGGTCCATACGCGGACAGAGACGGGCAGACCGCTGGGATCCTCTGCCACGATCTCCAAGATCTCCGGTTGGTCGGCAAACAACTCGTTGAACTCCGCCAGCGTCCTCGTCTGATCCCACGGTTCGGCGAAGATGACGTGCTCCCAGCCCAGAACCTGATTGGCGAACTGAATCAGGGAGTCGTCATCGGGTGTATCGGTCATGAAGATCATGACATCGGCCTGTCGAGCTGGTGCCATCGGTGCACTGTCGGGAGCAGCAACCTGCTCACCCGGGTCGGGGTCCCCGCTCAGGTAGAGCATTACGGAGCCCAACGCCAGCAACGTGACGGCGAAGGCGCCGGCGACGACGAGCACCGGACTCCACCGCCGTTCGGGCCGGCCTATTGGCACCGCAGGGAGATCGGGTGGCGGGGGAGCCACCTCGACGATCGCCGCCATCGTCTTGCGAAGGAACTCGGTTGTCTGATCAGTCATTCAGCACCTCCCGCAGCCGGGACCGGGCACGAGCCAGGTATCGCTTTACGGTCCCCTCCCCGATGCCCAGCCTCTCGGCCACATCCCCCGGGGCGAGGTCCTCCCAGTACGTGAGGTAGACGCAGGCGCGCTGTTGCGGGCTCAACCGGACCACTGCCGCCACCACATCGGGGCGCAAGTCGGGATCATGGATAGCCAGACGATCCGCAAACCGCTGCTCCCGCAACCGCCTCCGAAACCAACTCCGGTGCATCGAGTTGGCTCTCGCCGAAATCGCCCGATACATCAAACCCGCCGGCCGCTCTGCCTGTGCCAATTGCCCGCTTCTCAGCAGCGAGACCATGGCTTCCGATACGACGTCAGCTGCATCGGAGGGACCAACGAGGGCGGTTGCGAACCTGACCAAATCCGTTCGATGGGCCAAGAACAACTCGGCCTCAGAACGGCTACTCGTCACGCGCTCCACATCCACCTCACAACCCTAAGTCGCCACCAACCCGCCATCTGGGTGTCATCACCAGCACCATCGGGAATGGGACGGGGTTCCCGTGGTGCTCGTCGGCTGCTGCCGGTCCGCAAGCCCCCCTTCTCTTCTCCCGCCAAACCGAAACCGGGGGGAGAGGCGGGGGGTCGGCGGGCCGGAAGAAGCCCGTGACTCTCGACTCCGATGGGGGTGTGCGCAGGCGACTCACACCCCACCTGCCCCCTACCCGCCTTCCGCCCCTCTGGTGATCGGCTCGGGGTACACGAACGGGTCGAAGGCAGGGGTCACATCCTGCCAGTACCCGGGGCCGTAGAACGGCATGCTGACGGACGAGGCGAAGAGCACCGCCACCTCGTCGGGGTCGTAGCAGACGTCGGTGAGGCCCAGGTCGAGCCAGGCGGCGCAGGGCGCCTGCCACTCCACCCAGATGTCGTAGCGGCCCGGTGGCAGCCCGTCGGGAAAGTCGTGGACGAACCACACGCACGACTGCGGGTCCGTCCGATCCCAGTCCGCCGGTCCGCAGCGCACCCCCACGCCGCCCACCAGGAAGTCGGTGTGGAAGCGATAGGTCCGGCCGAGGACGAACGACCCATCGTCGAGCACCGGTCCCGCCCGCCTGGTGACCAACACCGCGATGTCGTAGCCGTCTCCCAACAGGTCCTCTCCCCCGATCCCGAAACCCTGTCGGATGTGGAACGGTTGCCCGGCCGCCCAGGTGCCCGATCCCCCCGATGGGTCTTGTGGGTCGAGGATGCGTCCGTCCCGGTAGCAGGCCACCTCCCCCACGCCGACACACACGGCGGCCGGGAAGTCGAGCCGGGCATCGTCGGGGAGGTCGGAGCGGACATCCAACCCGGGTGGCGCCTGGTCGGCGTCGGTCGTGGCGGCGACACCGACGGCCAACCGGCGGGTCACCGCTCCGTCGAAACCCTTGACGCCGCCCCCGAGGTCGGCAGCCGGTGCCCACAGCACCCCGGACCCATCGACGACCGCCCCGAATCCGAATCCGATCACGTCGGGGAAGGTGGCCCACTCCGAGCCGTCGAAGCGGGAGAGACCCTCCGGTGCAACGGCCCACACCACTCCGTCGGCGCCCGACGCCACCGCGACATCGTTCGATACCAGGCCGTCGGCGACGGTGAACACCGACCACATCGACCCGTCGTAGTGGGCGACACCTCCTCCCGGCTGCCGATCGGATGCCGAACCCATCGAACCGACCCACACCGTCCCGTCGCCTGCAACGGCAACCGATCCGCCGATCGAACCGGGCAGGCCGTCGCCGGTGCCGAACCGGTCCCACTCGGAACCCGAGAACACCGCCACCCCGTCGTGGATGTCGCCGGCGGGGACGGTGGCCACCCAGGCGGTTCCGTCGGGGGTGATGACGATCGATTCCGACCCGAACGGGACGATGCCCTCGAACACCTCCCACTCCGACCCGTCGAACCGCCCGATCCTGCCCGCCTCGCTCGACGCCCACCACACGACGCCGTCGGCGGCCACCGCCAGTGGGCGCTCGAAGCCCGCCGGCGCCGAGAAGCGGGTCCAGGCACCGTCCCATCTGCCGATCCAGCCGGGCGATCCGGCCCACACGGTGCCGTCGGCGCCGACCACGATTCCGGCGACGGCGCCGGTGGGCAACTCCTGGCCCTCGTCGAAGACGGCGACGGCGCCGGTGGCCAGGTTCCACCGGATCACTCCCCCGTCTGTCGCCGCCCACAGGCTGCCGTCGGGGGCGACCGCCACCCGCTGCACCCGGTTGAGACGCTCGACCCTGCGGAGGGGCCCCGCCGGACCGGCGTCCGGCCCTCCATCGTCCTGGGCGACGGTGCCCGGTGGGGTGAGAGGGATCATTCCCTCGAGGTCGGATGGGATCTCCCGGTCCGGAGTGGTCTGCGCACCTGATCCGAGCAACCAGAGGGCGACCCCGAACACCCCGGCGGCCACCAGGACCACCAGCCATCGCAGGTCCGTACCGGGGCCTCTCTCGGGACTACCGGCCAAGCGATCCTCCACCCTCACCGAGACCATGATGGTACGCCGCACCGGGTCCGCCGCCACCACCGGAGCCCTGCACAAGCCCGGGCGACCTGGTATCAAGGCGGCTGGGCCGTCGCCTGGAGGAGGAGCCATGGAACCCTACGTGACCGTCGAGAACCTCCAGGCTCGGGCGCGGTCGTGGCTCGAGAAGATCGAGCCGCTCAACCAGCACCGAATGGAACCGAACGTGGAGGCAAGCGTTCTATTGGTGATCGACATGCAGCCGTTCTTCCTCGACCCGGTTTCGCCGACCTACACCAGCGGCGGGCCTGCCATCGTCCCCACGGTGCAGCGCCTCGTCGCCTCCTTCCGCCGGGCGGGACGGCCGGTGATCTTCACCAGGCACGTACACCATCCCGGCGATCTGGACAGCGGGATCATGGGGTGGTGGTGGGAGGGCAAGTGCATCGAGGGCAGCCCCGAGAGCGAGGTCATCGGCGAGTTGGCCCCGCTGCCGACGGAGAAGGTCATTCTCAAGCATCGGTACTCGGCCTTCTACAACACCGACCTGGAGACGGTGCTCCGCTGCCTGAGAGCGGAGGATCTGGTCGTCTCCGGCGTGATGACCAACCTGTGCTGCGAGTCGACGGCACGCGACGCCTACTACCGGGATTACCGGGTGTTCTTCCCGGCGGACGCCAACGGGTCGGTGACCGAGGACCTCCATCTCGCCAGCCTCAGCAGCCTGGCCTTCGGATTCGCCTATGTCAGCATGAGCGACGAGATAATCGAGTGTCTGGCGGGGAACCCGCAGCCGTGACGCCCGCCGTTGCGGCAATGCGGAAGCGGCCTCGCCCCCTCACCCCAACCCGTGGGCCTCGACGATCTCGGCTGCCCATCGGGCCGCCCTGCCCACCACCTCGGGGCAATAGACATCGTGAGCCCCGGCGTCGTGAAAGCGGCGGAAGTCCTCCGGGTCGGCGATGTAGTAGGGCCGCCCCATCGTCTTGGTCTGAATGTTGCGGCAGGTCACCGACCCGTACGCATCGATGAACCGCTGCCGCAACTCCCGCACCATCCCGGCGGTCTGCAGCCGCACCCCTGCGGGGTCAGCGAAGTCGTCCCGGTCGCGACCGAGCAGTTGCCCGAAGAAGAGGATGGCGCCGTTGTAGGCGCCGCAACTGCCGTCACAGGCCAGGCCGCCTCCACCGGCGAGACCGGTCGCCGCCCGGAACACGGCATCGTCGCGCCGGTCGAAGACGTCCTGCAGCGCCGCCAGGGCGCACTGGCCGCATCCGTAGTAGGTCCGCTCGTA
Organism: Actinomycetota bacterium; assembly: GCA_018821365.1. Classification (GTDB taxonomy): domain Bacteria; phylum Actinomycetota; class Acidimicrobiia; order Spongiisociales; family UBA11373; genus JAHJML01. Next base: position 5,537 of record JAHJML010000083.1, read on the forward strand.
GTGGTCGCCGGCCTGGTAGGCCCGCTCCGCACGATCCCCGGGCACTCCGTCGTCTCCTGTTCGAGTACCCCATCCTCCCCCGAGCCCGGCCCCCCGCACCAGGGCCCTTCGGCCCGAGCGGGCAGGCACCCAGTTCGGTTGCGCGCCGGGGTTGCCGCCGCCCGACCCTCCATCATGGCGGTGGTCGTTGGTTGTGCCGCTAACCACCCGCGCCGCAATTGGCGTCGAGCCATTGCTCGACGGGGATCTCGTCGACACCCAACCCGGCGATACGGTCTTCTTCGCTGATGAAGAGATGCTCGACGGCCGCCCGGTCGAGTTTGGAGGAGTCGAACCCTGCAGCCTCATAGGCGGGATACAGGTCGAGGTAGGCAAGAGCAACGTCGTCGATCTGGAACTGGATCTCCTCGGGAACGACCTCGTGGGCCTCGGTCATGAGGGCGAACAACCCCTCGGCCACCGGCCTCGCCTGCTCGGGCGGCAGGGAGAACGGGTCGCCGAGTGCCTCCAGTTCGGCCGATATCTCGCAGAAGCGTGCAGGGTCTTCGGGGCCGGAAAGGTCGAGTTCAGGTCCGAGCACGTCCGTGATCATCTCGATGGCCGCCGGGTCCTCCCCCAGATAGAGGACGATCACCCGGCCCTCCGTCCAGAAGTGCGGCCATCCGATCCACTCGACCGGGGTGTTGTTGACGCTCCACCCCTCCATGCCGATGGTCGCAGCCTCCTGCCGACTGGCCGCCACGTCGGGGTATTCCATGATCCGCACATCGTGGCCGTCAACGATCAGGTGAATGCCCTCCACAGAGAAGGGTCCCCACGCGCCGACGTCGACCACCTCGACCGAGGCACCCGAACCGGCAAGGGCGTCCTCGATGTCCTCATAGGCGAAGGCATCACCATCGGCACAGCCGCACACCAGCAACACCGTCATCGCCAGGTGAAGTGCTCGACGCATCCCAGAAACTGTAATGCACATTGGCCCACGGTGTCGGGGAAGGAAGCGGTCGAACGTCCCGGGTGCTGGGCAGGCGTCTCCCCACACACCCCTTCCGGCTCGGCCCTGCGGGCCGACCCACCTTCCCTTGGGGAAAGGAAGAGGAGCGGGCGCACCCCTTCCGGCTCGGCCCTTTCGGGCCGACCCACCTTCCCCTTTAGGGGAAGGAAAGGGCACCCACACGCACCCCTTCCGGCTCGGCCCTGCGGGCCGATCCACCTTCCCCTTAGGGGAAGGAAAGGGAACCGGCGACCCCTCCGCACGAGAGGAACGTTCTCAGACCACCGCCACCCACACGCACCCCTTCCGGCTCGGCCCTTTCGGGCCGACCCACCTTCCCCTTAGGGGAAGGAAAAGGAGCGGGCCACCTTTCGCTCTTCGTCACCCGCCACGCGTTGAGGGCGGGCCCATGGCCCGCCCTCATCGATCTCCTGTGAACGGCGCCTACTCGTCGGCGTCGGCCGGTTCGTCGTCGGCCTGGGTGCCCAGCGAGGCGAGCCACTCGGCCGGGTTGGCCGGCAGGCCCTCTTCCTCGGGAAGGTCGCTCTCGCCGAACAGGCCGCGGGCGCTGACCACCGTGGCGTCGGGCAGCGAGGGCTGCACCGACTGGTACTGGTCGGCGCCGGTCCCCGCCGGGATGAGCTTGCCGATGATGACGTTCTCCTTGAGGCCCCGCAGGAAGTCGGACTTCCCTTGCAGGGCGGCCTCGGTGAGCACCCGGGTGGTCTCCTGGAACGACGCCGCCGACAGCCACGACTCGGTGGCCAGCGACGCCTTGGTGATCCCCATCAACTCGGGGCGGCCCTCGGCGGGCGCCTGCCCTTCCTTGACGAGTTCACGGTTGGTCTCCAGGAACTCCCGATCGTCGACCAGTTCGGCGGGCAGGTACGAGGAGTCGCCGGTGTTGACGACCCTCACCTTGCGGAGCATCTGCCGCACGATCATCTCGATGTGCTTGTCGTGGATGTCCACGCCCTGGCTCCGGTACACCTCCTGCACCTGATCGACCAGGTACTGCTGGGCGGCGCGCACACCCTGGATCTCGAGGACTTCCTTGGGATCGAGCGGGCCCTCGGTCAACTGGGTGCCCGGTTCGATCAGTTCGCCCTCACGGACCCGGAGGCGGGCAAACCGCGACAGCGGGTACTCGGCCTCTTCGTCCTTGCCGGTGACCACGACCCTCCGGCCGTCCTCGTCGTCGGGCAGCGACACCGTGCCGCCGACCTCCGACAGGATGGCCTTGCCCTTGGGGGTGCGGGCCTCGAACAACTCGACCACGCGGGGCAGGCCGTGGGTGATGTCCTCACCGGCGACGCCGCCGGTGTGGAAGGTACGCATCGTCAACTGGGTCCCCGGCTCACCGATCGACTGGGCCGCCACGATGCCGACCGCCTCGCCCATCTCCACCGGGTGGCCGGTGGCCAGGCTCTGGCCGTAGCAGGCGCCGCAGATGCCGTGGCGCTCCTCGCAGGTGAGCACGGACCGCACCCGAATGGTGTCGACCTCGGTCGCCTCGATGAGGGCCTCCAACTCGCGGCGTCGCAGCAGCGTCCCCGCCCGCAGTTTCTCGCCGACAGCGGTCTGGACCAGTTTGCGGTCCACCTTCACGTCGTCGGCCAACTGGCGGCCGAAGACCCGGTTCCGCAGGTTGCGGATGGGGGCGCCCGCCTCGTCGCGCACCGCGATCGTGATGCCGCGGTCGGTGTGGCAGTCGGGAGCACGGACGATGACCTCCTGGCTGACGTCCACCAGGCGCCGGGTCAGGTAACCCGAGTCGGCGGTGCGCAGCGCGGTGTCGGCCAGGCCCTTGCGGGCGCCGTGCGTCGAGATGAAGTACTCGAGAACGGTCAGGCCCTCCTTGAA